>JAUVWV010000274.1 GCA_030603925.1 Thauera sp.
GCCATGGGGTGTGCGCTGCTGCTCGCCGCCTGTGCCGCCCCGGCGCGCCATGCCAGTGTCGACGTCTTTCGCGATACCCGCGTGCTGGAGAGCCGTCTGCAGCGCGGCGTGTCCACCCTGGACGAGGTGCGGCAACTGCTTGGCGAGCCGACCGGCGCCGGCGCGGTGCTTCTCCCTGGTTTCCCGCAGGCTCCGCAGGAGATCTGGTTCTACCAGGACATCGAACTCACCGACATGCAGGCGGTGCAGGACCGGCTCGACCTGCAGGTGCGCCAGCAGGTGCTGATCGTGTTCGTGCGCGAGAACCGCTTCGACGGCTTCATGTGGTTCTCCAACGAGGAATCCGCCACCGGCTGGGTGAAGGACAGCCTGCGGGGGAGGGTAGGGCGATGATCGCGCAGGCCTGTCGCGCCGTGCTGTGCGCCGCCTTGCTTGCGGTGACCGGGCTGTCCGGCTGCGCCATGCGCATGGAGATGGGTGCGCCGCCGCAGCTGGAACGTCTGGCGCAGCTGACGCCGAAGCAGTCCGGCCGCAACGACGTGCTCCTCACCCTCGGCGAACCGCGCGGCTACGGGGCGGCCAGGCTGGATCCCGACCTTGGTCGGCAACAGGTGTGGCTCTACGAGCACACCGTCAGCGCCGGACCGGACATCCGCCTGACGATGCTGCTGGTGTTCTTCGATGGCGATTCCTACGACGGCTACATGTGGTTTGCCGACGCCATCAACCTCAAGGAATACCGGGGAGCGGGGAAATGAGCGCGCGCCGCCGACTGCCGGCTGCCCTGCTCGCGCTGGCGCTGGCGCTTGCAGCTGGGCTGCTGGGCGGCTGTGGCGAGCTCAAGGTGCGCTCCGGCGTACCCGTCGCGCCGGCGCTGCTTGAATCGGATCTCGCCGTGGGGCGGTCGACCGCCGATGTCGTGCGCCGCGTGCTGGGCGAACCGCTCGGCGTGGGGCGCGAACTCATGCCGCAGCGCGGAAAAGCACGCACGGTGTGGTCCTACAACTTCGAGGAAGGGCAGATCTCGCTGGCCGGCAGCGGCGATTCGCGGCGCATCTTCGTATGGGTCTTCCTCGCCGGCACGCGCTACGACGGCTACCTGTGGGTGTCGAGCTTCCCGCAGGACCGCCCCGCCGATTGAGGCCGGGCGCGACGAGCAAAGCGAGCAAATCGCGGGCGCCTGCGCGGCTTGCGCACCCGGGGTGCGCCGCAGGTGTGAAGGTGCGCATCACCCGCCGGCGTACGGTCGGAAGATCGCCCGACCCGGTGGTGCGCACATAGCAGCCGGGGTAACGCCCGGCCGCCCGCGGCCCGCGCTTCAGGTAAGCGAGCCCTCTCGTGCGCCCTGGCGGAACAGCGCGGCGGCCTCCGGGGCGAGCTGGAAGGTGCTCAGCAGATCGTCGAGGCAGTACTGCGGCTGTGCCTGATGCAGCGCGGCGGCGAGTTCGCGCGCTTCGTCCGCGCGCCCGGCCAGGCCGAGGCAGGCCGTGGCGATTGCCTGCAGATGGGTGAAGGCGTTCGGCCGCCCGGCGCCCTTGAGGGCCCATTCCGCGGCCTCGTCGAAGCGCCCCAGGCGCACCAGGGCGATGGCGCGCGCGCACAGCATGACGCACAGCAGCGGATCGTAGGGGCTGAGTTCGCGCGATAAGTCGGCCCGCTCGATGCCTTGGCCCGGATCGCCCGACTGCACGTGTACGAAGGCTAGGGTGTAGTGGCCATGGGCGAAGCTCGGACTCAGCTCGACCGATTTTTCCAGTCCGGCCAGGCTCTGCGCGTGGCGTCCGCGCAGCCACAAGGCGCGGCCCATCGCCCAGTGCGCGGAGGGGTCGCGCTCGTCAGCGGCGAGGCTTTGCTCGGCGGTGCGGAAAGCGCGGTCGATCTCGGGCTCGCGTGCTGCCCAGCGCTGGAAGGCGTTCTGGAAATGGGTAAAGGACAGTGCCGCGAGCGGGCGTGCCCAGGTGGGGTCGAGGCGCGCCGCCTGCTCGAAGCACTGCGCCGCCTGTCGGTTGTGCTCCGGCTCGTAGCGGTACATGTGCCACAGGCCGCGATGGAATGCCTCCCAGGCGGTCAGCGAATTGGGCGGGCGGAGGATGGCACGGTTGCGCTCGGCCAGCTCGATCTCGCTGGCGACCGAGGCGACGATGCGGTCGCCGATCTCGCCATGCACCCGCAAGGCGTCATCGGCCGCGCCGTGGTCGAACTCCTCGCTCCATACGATGCAGGCAGTGCGCGCCTCGGACAATTCGACGCTCACCAGGGTGCGGTCGGCTGCCCGGCGCAGCGAGCCCCCGACCACGTAATCCACATTGAGCAGCCGGCCGGCCTCCTGCACGCCGACGCCGCGCGCGCCGAGCGTGCTCATGGTGCCCTGGGCGATGACGAAGAGGTTGCGCAGGCGAGCGAGCCGGGTGGTGAGGTCGTGCGCGAGGCCGGCCGAGAGGCGGCTGTCCGCCGCGCTGCGCAGGTCGGCGAAGGGCATCACCGCCAAGGCTGCGCGTCGCGGCGAGCCTTCGGCTTCCCGGAGCGGAGAGGGCGGTTCGATCACCTCGATCATCGCCGCAGGGCTGCGGTGGCGGTCGCGCGCCTGCTGCCAGCTCGCGCGTAGGGGCGTGCCGTCCAGACCCTCTGCCTCGAACAGGCGTACCGCGGTGGCGAGGTGCGCGTCGCCCTCCTGCAAGCGCCCGCGCGCGGCGAGCGCTTCGAACAGCTGCGCGTGGGCGTAGCGGTCGAAAGGCGCGAGTTGCAGCCACTGGTCAAGGTGGCCGAAAACCTCGTCTGACTCGCCCGCCACGGCGGTCGCCAGGTGCTCCAGCACCGCTATGCGGCAGGCGCGCAGCCGGCAGCGCTGCGCGCCGAGCCAGCCGGCGAACTCGGGGCAGCGGTCGATCTCCAGTCCGTCGAGAAAGTCGCCGCCAAACAGTGTCGCGAGCGCGCGCAGGCGCTCCGGGGCAAGCCGGGCAACGCCCGCCTGGGCGGCGCGGCCGACCTCGACCGCGTCCACGAAGCAGTCGGACAGGTCGAGTGCGATGCCATCGCCCTGCGTCGCCACCCGGCGCCGGCCGGGCTCGTCGAGCAGGCTGCGCATCTTGCTCAGGCACCAGCGCAGTTCGCCGCGCGGGTCGTTGGGCACGTCCCACAGCAGCTCGCACAGGCGGCCGCGTCCCACCGCGCACGGGGAGAGGGCGAGGTAGGCAATCAGCGCGCGCACCTTGCGCGAGGCGGGCAGCGGCTGTGCGACGCCTTGGCGGAGGACCGCCAGCGGGCCGAGCAGTGTCAGGTGCAGGCGAGCGTCGCTATCGCCCGAGCGATCGGCGCGATCGTCTGGATCTTCATACGTTTCCACGCCCGCTCCCACGCTGCCTCCCACGTTGCAGTCCTACCGTTGCTTCCAGGCTAGCACCGCGGTCGGGAATGACCCGGCGCAGGCCGCCGAGAAACCTACCCCTGGACGGAGAACATCATGGATACGAATCAAGCCTTGGCCGAACGCACCACTGCCATGCCCACGCCCGACCTCGCCGCGCTCAAGGCGCGCCAGCAGGGCGCCTGGTCATCCGGCGACTACGCGATTGTCGGCACCACGCTGCAGATTGTCGGCGAGCGCCTGTGCGAAGCCTTGGACATCGTCGCCGGGCAGAAGGTGCTCGACGTGGCCGCCGGCAACGGCAATGCGGCCTTGGCCGCGGCGCGACGCTGGTGCGAGGTGCTCGCCACCGACTACGTGCCGGGGCTGCTCGAGCGCGCCCGCGAACGCGCGGCCGGCGAGCGTCTGACGATGGGCTTCGAGCTCGCCGACGCGGAGGCGCTGCCCTACGACAACGGCCGCTTCGACGTGGTGATGTCGACCTTCGGAGTGATGTTCACCCCCGACCAGGCGCGCGCCGCGGCCGAGATGGCGAGGGTGTGCCGCTCAGGCGGGCGGATCGGCCTGGCCAACTGGACGCCGGACGGCTTCATCGGCCAGCTGTTCAAGACTATCGGCCGCCATCTGCCGGCGCCGGTCGGCGTCAAATCTCCCGCGCTGTGGGGCACCCGCGCGCGCATCGAGGAGTTGTTCGGCGACGCGGCCGTAGCAATCCGTGCCGAGCCGGAGAGCTTCGTCTTCCGCTACCGCTCGCCGGAACACTGGCTGGAAGTGTTCAGGACCTACTACGGCCCGCTGCTCAAGGCTTTCGCGGCCCTTGAGCCGGCTGCGCAGGCAGCGCTTACCGACGATCTGTTCGCGCTCATTGCCCGCTTCAACCGCGCGACCGACGGCAGCATGGTGGTGCCGGGCGAGTACCTGGAAATCGTCATCACCCGGCGCTGAGCTCCGTCGCGGCGGGCCGGGCGGCCCCCCGCGGATGATGTGAAACACCCCAATCCCGCGTCCCGCCCGCGCAAGTACACCGAGTGCGTTGTCAACCGCGCCCCTACCGCGCAC
>JAUVWV010000096.1 GCA_030603925.1 Thauera sp.
GCAGCCATCTCCTTGAGCTTCTCGACGAAGGGGCGCCCGCCCTGGAAGCAGTACATGCCGTCCTCATTGAGCGGCGGGTTGCCTTCCACCGCCAGGATGTACTGGCCCTTGTACTTCTCCTTGACCTCCTTGAGGATGGCCTCGGCCTGGTGGCCGGCGGCGGCCATCAGGGTGTCGTCGTAGTCGAGCGACAGCATCGACAGGATGACGTCCTTGGTCAGCGGGTGCGCCGAGCGGATAAAGGACTCGGTGCAGCAGGTGCACTCCAGCCCGTGCAGCCACACCACCGGGGTGCGCGGCTTGCTCTCCAGCGCATGGGCGATGCGCGGCGCGGCAGCCGATCCCAGGCCCAGCGAGGTGGCGGTCAGGCTGCAGAACTTCAGGAAGCTGCGCCGGGTAATGCCCTGGCGGCGCAGCACGTCATAGAAGGTTTCGATCATCGAGGCGTCTCCCCTGTCGCGGATGCCGTGGGTCCCGGTCGGGGCGGCATGGTGGGAGGGCCTCTACAACTTCCGTGCCAGGGGCGTCATGCGCCGCAAATCCCTTGCCGTTTCAGGGGATTGCAAGCCTCACCCGGCGGGCTGGCGGCGGCCGGGTGAAAAGCGATCTTCCGGATTGCGAGGGAGGTGGAAGCAGCTTGTCCGGCGGGGGCTCAGCCGCCGGCAGCGGCCGCGTGCGGCGTGCCGCAGCCGGCCGAGGGCGCCTCGCCGACCGGCTTGATGCGGCGCGAGATCTTCACCGGGGACATCGCGGCGATGGCGTCGGCCTGCAGTTCCGGGCTGAGGAAAGGCTTCAGCCCGCTGGGCTGGCGCGGATGCGGGGCGAAGTTCTGCTTGGCCGCCTCCAGTTGCGCCTTGTTGGCGCTGAAGTAGCGCGCCGCGCGGATCACCTCCGGCAGGTGGCGCACGATGTGCCACAGGCTCCAGCGGTGCGCCCACAGCCTCTTGGCGAAGCGGCGGCGGTAGGGCTTGCTGTCGTAGAAGCGGCGCACGTGCCAGTTGTACAGCGCGTCCATCTCTTCGCGCGACTCGAAGCCGCTGGGCTTGTAGACGAAGTTCAGGCAGTTCATCAGGCGCCAGTCCTCGATGAAGTCGCCTTCCTTGCCGGAGACGCATTCGTCCCAGATCGGTGCGCCGTACATCGGGCTGAACTTGGTCATGTTCATCTCGTCGAGGTCCAGCGACAGGATGAAATCGCTGGTGACCTTCACCGTCTCCGGCGTCTCGCCCGGCAGGCCGAAGATGAACAGGCCCTTGGCGCGCAGCCCGGCGGCGTGGATCTGCTCCACGGTCTTCTGCACCGCCTCCAGCGTCACCCCGGTCTTGTGGCGTTCCATCATGCCGGGGTCGGCCGATTCGATGCCCATCGACACCATCAGCGCGCCGGCGCGCTTCAACAGCGCGAGCATCTCGTCCGAGGTGTGGCCGGTACGGATCGCGCAGTTGAAATCCACCCCCAGCGGCTGGGCGATCAGCAGTTCGCACAGTTCGAAGATGCGCTTCTTGCTGGCGGTGAACAGATCGTCGTAGATGTTGATGTGATGCACGCCGAAGTTGTCGCGCAGGTGCTTGATGTGGTCATACACGTACTGCGCGGAGTTGTACTTGTAGAGGCGCTCGTACACCGTGCGGTCGCAGAAGGAGCAGGTGTAGGGGCAGCCGCGCGAGGTGATCATGGTCGCGCCCCAGCGTTTCTCGTAGGAGAACAGCGGCAGGTGGTAGCCGTGCGGAAAGCCGGCGAGCTTCTCGTAGGCCGGGAAGGGCAGTTCGTCCAGATCCTTGATGCGCGCGCGGCGCGGGTTGATCACCGGCTGGCCGTCGCTGCCGCGGTAGATGATGTTGGCGACATCCTTGTCGGCGAGCCCCTCGGCGATGTCCAGGATCGCCCCTTCGCCCTCGCCGATGCACAGGTAGTCGATCTCCGGAAAGTGCTCCAGCAGCGGCGCGCCGATCGACGACACATGCACGTTGCCGAAGAAGATCTTCACCTGCGGGCGCTTCGCCTTGATGTAGGCCGCCAGATCCACCGCGTCCATGAAGCCCGAGGTGGTGGCCGAAAAACCCACCATCTCCGGGTCGGTGGCCAGCACCTGCTCGGCGTTCTCCTCGATGGTGGGCGGCGCGTAGGGGCCCAGGCAGTCATGCACCTGGGTGGGGTGGCCGTGCTTCTCCAGCCAGGAGGCGAGCTGCAGGATGCCGATCGGCGCCATGCGGTTGGCGAGTACGGAGAAATCCGGCTGGCCGGGCACGAAGTTGAAGCCGGCGGGGTGAACCAGGGTGACGCGCATGGCGGGCTCTCGGCGGGGATGTTGTTGGACGCTTGTGGGCCGATTGTGCGGGAAAATCGCGCCGGCGATAAGGTCGGAAGTTCCGGGTAGGAAGGTTCTGGTGGGCTTCCTTGATCACGCAGGAGCAGGCATCAGCGTCGGTCCAGACGTGCATGTGTGCCCTCGAGGCAGGGGAGGAAGAGTGATGACGGCGTCCACGATGCGCGGTAAGCGAGGTGCCTACCGCCGTGCCGGGCGCAGGCGCAATAGGTAAAACCGTCTAGCCGCCTGCCTCATCTCCCCAATTTTCGTAGGGGTATGTGCGGCATAGAGTGGAACCCACGCCAAAAAGCTTGTGGAGTTCCGCTATGAACAAGGCTTCCCAAAACCTGCAAGGTGCTGCGCCGGTCTCGGTTGCGCGCCGCAACTTCCTGCGCGGTGTGCCAGTCGTCACCGCTGCCGCGGTGCTGGCGCCGGCCCCAGCCATCGCCAGTACCGGCAAGCAGCAGTGGGCGATGCTGATCGATGTGCGCAAGTGCATCGGCTGCCAGGCCTGCACCGTGTCCTGCATCCAGGAAAACGCCGTGCCCGAGGGCAGCTTCCGCACCGTGGTGTCGACCTACAGCGTCAAGCTCACCGACAGCACCCAGCCCGCCGGCACCTATGTGCTGCCGCGCCTGTGCAACCACTGCGACAACCCGCCATGCATTCCGGTGTGCCCGGTAAGCGCCACCTACAAGCGTGAGGACGGCATCGTCGCCGTCGACGGCGATCGTTGTGTGGGCTGCGCTTACTGCGTGCAGGCTTGCCCCTACGACGCGCGCTTCATCAACCACGACACCGGCAAGGCCGACAAATGCACCTTCTGCGCCCACCGTGTGGATGCCGGCCTGTTGCCTGCCTGCGTCGAAACCTGCGTCGGTGGCGCGCGCATCTTCGGCGACATCAACAATTCCGAGGGCGAGTTCGCCCGTCTGCTGAAGGACGCGCAGCCACAGTTGAAGGTGCTCAAGCCCGAACTCGAGACCGCGCCGCGGGTGTTCTACATCGGCCTCGACGAACGCTTCACCGGCAAGGTTGAAGGCCAGGGCACGCTGTGGAAGCCGCGCAGCCTGCCGCACGCCTGAACCGCACGCGAGGAGATCCATCATGAACCCGAACATCGTCGAAACCATCAACGTCGCGCGCGAAGTCGCCTGGCTGCCGTGGGCGGTGCAGTACCTCTTCCTCATCGGCCTGTCCTACGGTGCGTGGCTGCTGTCGTTGCCGGGCGTCGTCTTCCGTCGTCCGGGCTGGGCTGGCATCTCGCGCCTGGCCCTGCTCGGTGCCCTGGTGTGCGGACTGGCCGCGCCGGTGGCATTGCTGGCGGACCTGCACCAGCCGGGTCGCTTCTGGCACTTCTACGCCTATTTCACGCCGACCTCCTGGATGTCGTGGGGGGCCTTTTTCATCCCGGTGTATCTGGGCGGGCTACTGATCTACGCCTGGCTGGCCTTCCGCCCCGAGCTGGCGCGTCATGCGCAAAGCGGTGGCAAGCTCGCCGGGATGGCGGGCGTGCTCGCCTACGGCGGCCATGAAAGTCGCGGTGCGCTGAAAGCCGCGGCGCTGCTCGCCTTCATCGGCGCGGCGCTGGTGGCGCTCTATACCGGGGCCGAGGTTGCGGTGGTGCAGGCGCGTCCGCTGTGGAACACGCCGCTGCTGCCGCTGCAGTTCTTCGTCACCGCCTTTGCCGGCGCGGTTGGCCTGGTGCTGCTGTTCAACCGCTACAGCGTGCGGGACGAGGCTGCCAATCGCCGCCTCGCCGGCGTGCTGGCCGCCACCCAGGCGGTGGCGCTGGCGGTGGGCGCGCTGTGGCTGGCGCTGGGCGTCTCCGGCATCTCGCCGGTCCATGCCCGCGCCCTGGCCGAAGTCGGCCCCTCCGCGAACTGGCAGCTTTCGGCACTGTGGGCGGTGGCTGCCACCGTGCTGACCCTGGTGCTGGCCTGGAAGCGCCCCGGCTCCGGCCTCCTGATCGGCCTGCTGGCGCTGCACTCGGCGTGGATGATGCGCTGGTCCATCTTCATCGGCGGCCAGGAGGTGCCCAAGACCGGCGCTGGCTACTACACCTATTCGCTGCCGCTCGGCCCTGAAGGCTTGATGGGCATTGTCGGCACTGCCGGGCTGTGGGTCTTCCTCTTCGTCCTCATCACCACCTTGCTGCCGCTCGACCGCCTCGCAGCCGGCGCCGACGACAATGCTGCCGCCTGAGCGCGGGCGAGCCAGGAGAAACATCATGAAAATCGAACGTCGTGAAATCATCGCCGCCGGAGGGCTGGCCGCCTTTGCCGCCGGCTTCTCGCAGACGCTGGGCCGCATGGTGGCCAACTTCACCGGCGAGCAGGAGCCGCGTTTTGCCGAAGGCCGCCACATCCACGGCCGCTCGGCAGAGCCGGAATTCAGCGTCGATCCGGTGACCGGCGAATTCACCCCCAACCCCAATCAGCAGGTCAGCTACACGGCCTGCCTGGGCTGCACCACCCAGTGCGGCGTGCGCGTGCGCATTGACAAGGCGAGCGGCCAGGTGATCCGCGTGGTCGGCAACCCCTACAGCCCGCTGTCGACCGAGCCCCACCTGCCGATGAAGGTGTCGGTGAAGGAGAGCCTGGTGGCAATGTCGCGCTTCCAGGACCAGGGCCTGGCGGGGCGCTCCACCGCCTGCGGCCGCGGCAACGCGGCGATGGACCAGATGAACTCGCCCTTCCGCGTGCTCACGCCGTTGAAGCGCGTTGGTGCGCGCAATTCCGGCCAATGGCAGCCGATCTCCTTCGAACAGCTGGTGAAGGAAGTGGTGGAGGGCGGCAACCTGTTCGGCGAAGGCCATGTCGACGGCCTGGCCGCGCTGCGCGACCTGGAGCAGCCGATCGATCCCGAGGCGCCCGAGCTGGGCAAGCGGGTGAACCAGGTCGCGGTGCTGACCAGCGTCAATGACGGCCGCGAGAACTTCAGCCGCCGCTTCTGGAACCAGGCCTACGGCACCCTCAACCATGTCGGCCACGGCTCATACTGTGGCGGTGCCTACCGCTCCGGTTCGGGCGCGCTGTTCGGCGACGTCAAGCGCATGCCACACGCCAAGCCCGATCTGGCCAACGCCGAGTTCGTGCTCTTCATCGGCACCGCGCCCGGCAATGCCGGCAACCCCTTCAAGCGCACCGGCGGCATGCTCGCCCAGGGCCGTGCAGAGGGCCGGCTGGACTATGTGGTGGTGGATCCGGTGCTCAACAACTCGCACAACCTAGCCGCTGCCGAGCACGGGCGCTGGGTGCCGATCCGCCCGGGCACCGACGGTGCGTTGGTAATGGGCATGATGCGCTGGATGTTCGATAACGACCGGGTGAACACCGCCTACCTCGCCTGGCCCAATCTCAAGGCCGCCCAGGCCGCCGGCGAGCCGTCCTTCACCAATGCCGGCTGGCTGGTGATCGCCGAGGAGGGCCATCCGCGCCAGGGCCGCTTCCTGCGTGGCTCGGACATCGGTATGGAAGTCGCCGCCGACGACAAATACAAGGACGCCGACCCTTACGTGATCGCCACCGCCGACGGTGAACTTGTCGCGGCCGAGACCGCAACCGTGCCGGCGGTGCTGGAGGCGACCCGCACGATCGAGCTTGGCGGCAAGCAGGTGACGGTGAAGACGCCCTTCGAGCTGCTGCGCGAGTCGGCGCGCGCGCACGCGATCGCCGACTACTCGGCCGCCTGCGGCATTCCGGAAGAAGTCATCGTCGGTCTGGCCGACGACTTCACCCGCCACGGCCGCAAGGCGAGTGCGGTGGCCCACGGCGGCATGATGGCCGGCAATGGCTTCTACAACGCCTACGCGGTGGTGACGCTCAACGCCCTGATCGGCAACCTGAATTGCAAGGGCGGTTTCGTGATGAACGGCGGCGGCTTCAAGGACAACGGCGCCGGTCCGCGCTACGACCTCGAGAGCTTTCCCGGCATGGTCAAGCCGGGCGGCACCCCGCTCGGGCGCAATGTCCCCTATGAGCGCTCGGCCGAATTCAAGCGCCGCCAGGCCGAAGGCAAGCCCTATCCGGCCAGCGACGCCTGGTTTCCCAATGCGCCCGGCCTGGGCACGGAATGGTTTCCCGGCGCGCTGCGCGGCTATCCCTACAGCCTCAAGGCGCTGGTCTTGTGGAGCTGCAACCCGCTGTACGGCATCACCGGTGTGCGTCCGCTGATCGAAAAGGACCTCGCCGACCCGAAGAAGCTGCCGCTGATCATTTCGGTCGATCCGCTGATCAACGAAAGCAACGCGTTTGCCGACTACATCGTGCCCGACTCCATCATGTACGAGAGCTGGGGCTGGGCCGCGCCCTGGAACGGCGTGCCCACCAAGGCGACGACCGCGCGCTGGCCGGTGGTCGAACCCAAGGCGGCGAAGACGCCCGAGGGTGCGGCGATCGGCATGGAGACCTTCTACATCGCGCTCGCCCGCGCGATGAAGCTGCCCGGCTTCGGCGCCGGGGCCATCGCCGACATGGACGGCAATCGCTTTGCGCTCGATACCCCCGAGGACTGGTACCTGCGCGGCGGCGCCAACATCGCCTTCGCCGGCAAGGCGCCGGTGGGCGACGCGAGCGACGAGGATCTGCAACTGTCCGGTGTCGAGCGCCTGCGCCCGCAGCTGGAGGCCGTGTTGAAGCCCGATGAGTGGCGCAAGGTGGCCTTCCTGTTCACCCGCGGCGGGCGCTACCAGCCCGCCAGCGAGGCGCAGGACGCCGAGCAGCCCGAATGGCAGGCCAACCGTTTCACCAGGCCGCTGTGGTTGTGGAACGAGATGATAGGCAGCGCGCGCAACACGCTGACCGGCGCGCGCTTCCAAGGTTGCGCGCAATGGACGCCGCCGGCCTTCTACGACGGCACCCCGGTGCGCCAGATCCACACCGAGGCCGAATGGCCGCTGCAGATCATCAGCTTCAAGTCGGCGCTGCAGAACTCCTACAGCATCGCGACCCGCATCACGGGTCTGCACCCGGATAACCCGGTGGTCGTGCATCCGGCCGATGCTGCGAAGCTGGGTCTGTCGACCGGCGACGCTGCGCGCATCCGCACTCCGGGCGGGGTGGCAGCATGCACGGTGATCGTGCATGAGGGCGTGGTGCCGGGCGTGATGGCGATCGAACACGGCTATGGCCACCGCGAGCTGGGCGCACGGGCGCATCGCATCGGCGATCAGATGCAGCCGGATCGTCCCGACCTGCGCGCGGGCATCAACCTCAACGACCTCGGCTTGTCCGACCCGACCCGCGGCGGCAAGGTCACCTGGGTGGATGCGGTGTCCGGCACCTCGGTACGCCAGGGCATTCCGGCGCGGCTGGAACGGGTCTGAGCGGGGTGCGCTGGCTCAGTCCAGCGCCGCCGGGTCGGCGCGCAGCATCAGGCGGGCCAGCTCGGCGGCGCTGCCGACCCCGGTCTTCTCCATGACGTGATGGCGGTGCACATGCACCGTTTTCTCGCTGATCTCGAGTTCGCGTCCGACCAGCTTGTTGGGCAGGCCGAGCGCCACCAGGCGTGCCACTTCCCGTTCGCGTGGTGACAGGCGGTCGAGCAGGGCGCGTGCCTGTGCGCAGCGTTCGCGCTGCTCGCGTGCCGCGCAGCCCAGCTTCACCGCGCGGCTGACGGCGTCGATCAGGGCCTGATCCTTGAAGGGTTTTTCCAGAAAGTCGCAGGCGCCGTGTTTCATCGCCTGCACCGCCAGTTCCACATCGCCGTGGCCGGTGATGAAGACGATGGGCAGCTGCCAGCCGCGGCTGCGCAGCAGTTGCTGCAGTTCCAGGCCGCTCATCACCGGCATGCGGATGTCGAGTACCAGGCAGGCGGCCTGGCCGGGCTGGGTCACGGTGGCGAGGAAGTCCTCGGCCAGCGCATGACTGCAGACCTGCCAGCCCACGGATTCAAGCAGGAAGACCAGGGAGCGGCGAAAGGCGGCATCGTCGTCGATGACATGGATGGGGAGGTCGGTGCTCGGGTTCATGTGTTTCTCGGGTCGCGGGCCGGCAGTGGCAGGCTGAGGATGAACAGGGCGCCGCTGCGGCCGTGAGCCGGGGTCTCGTCCGGCTCGGCGCTCACCAGCCGGCCGCCATGCGCCTCGGCGATGCTGCGGCAGATCGATAGCCCCAGGCCCAGGCCATCGGCTTTGGTGGTGAAGAAGGATTCGAACAGGCGCTCGCGCGCGCACTCATCCAGCCCGCTGCCATAGTCGCGCACCGCGATCTGCAGCCTGTCGCGCGCGATGTCCAGATGGAGCTGTATATGCTGACGTGCTGTCGGTTGCGTGCGGCTGGCGTCCCAGGCGTTCTTGAGCAGGTTGAGCAGCACTTGCTGGATCTGCAGGCGATCGACCTCGATCAGCAGGCCGGGCGGCAGTTCGTCAGTGATCTCGACCTGCGGCGCCTGGGCGAGCATGCCGCGGAACAGGCCCACTGCCTCGTCGACCAGTTCGCGCGCCGGGCTCAGTTCGCGGCTGGCGGTGCGTTTGCGGGCGAAGGCGCGGATGCGGCCCAGGATGCCGGCGGCGCGCTCGGCCTGGCCGGCGATTTCGCTGGCGGCCTCGCGCACCGCATCCTCGGTCAGGCGCTGGTTGTCGGCGCGGCGGATGAGACTGTTGGCATAGTTGGCAATCGCCGCCAGTGGCTGGTTGAGCTCATGGGCCAGGGTGCCGGAAAGCTCGCCCAGCACCGACAGACGCGAGAGGTGTTCGGCCTGCTCCTGCGCGTTGCGCATGCGGGTTTCGAGCGCCTCGCGCAATTCCAGCGCCTCGCGCAGCGCGGTGGTGCGGCTTTGTACCAGGTGCTCGACCCGCACGGTGTAGAAGATCCAGGCCACGATCAGCAGCGCAAAGCCGGCTACCCAGGGCCAGTAACGCTCGGCCAGGGTCAGCAGCGTCGGCGCCCGCAGATAGGCGTAAGGGCCGATCTCCAGGCGGCGGAAGAGTTCATGCACCGCGCGGTAGTCGGCGGGAACTGCCCAGGCCAGGCCGTCCTCGTCCTGGCGCATGCCGAGCAGGGCGATGGCCACCTGGCGCGAGAGCTCGGCCGGGGTGTGGCTGAGGGTGGCGAGTGGCCAGTCGGGATAGAGCTGGGTGGAGGTGGCACAGGGAAAACTGCCCTCGCTGCGGGGTGACAGCACCCGGAAGCGCCCCGACCAGTCCGGATGGCTCTCCAGCAGGCAGCTACGCAGCACGCCGGCATCGGCCTTCCCGGCGTCCAGGGCCTGGACCACGCCATCCATCGGGAAGCCGACTTCGTGCAGCCCGGCCAGGTCGCGCTCCGGTTCGATGCCGAGCAGGGCAAGTTCGCCCCACACCAGCTGGTAGCCGCCGAACCCGCTCCGGCTTACGATGGCCAGCCGGCGGCCGCCCAGATCGCCCAGGCTGCGTAGCGGGCTGTCGCGCGGCACGATCACCACTGAGCCCAGCGCCCGCTCCGGCGCCCGTCCGCCTCCGGCATCCAGGGTCAGGATGCGGCTGGCGCCGAGGCTGGCCTCGAGTTCGATGTAATGGCCCGGGTTGGTGATGATGAAGTCCAACTCGCCGCGTGCCGCTGCCGCACGCAGACCGTCGTGATCGAGCTGGATCAGGGTGGGCGAGTAATCCGGCAGGCGGGCCTGCAAGCGGCGGATCAGTGGCGTCCATTCCGCCACCGCAGCGTCGGCGCCAAGAAAGGCGAGCACCCCAATGCGCAGCGGCTGGCTGGCAGCGTGCAGCGGGCGGGGGCTGGCCAGAATCAGGCAGGCCAGGGCGCAGAAAACGAGGGCGGAGAGCAGGCGGATGGACATGGCGCCAAAATCGCCTGTCGGGCGGGCCGCGTCAAGTGAGAATCGCCGCCATGACTGCCGATGCTCCCAACGTTCCCGGCGAGAAGCCGCGGGACTGCCTGTGCCTGCTCGTCAATGTCACCGTGGTGGAGGCCGGAACGCGCGCGCAGGCGCGCAGCCTGCTGGAAGAGCGGGCGGAGCGGATTTCATCGCGCCGTGCCCAGCGCCTTCGCTAACTGCACTGAGAGCGATCTCTTCCTGGCCATGCACTGCGGCGCGCGTCTGCGCTCCGCAGACGACAAGCTGATGAAGCTGGCTGCCCGTATCGATCCGAGCATGGTCTGAGCACCCCGCCGCGGATACCCCGCGCGGACGGTTCAGCCTCCCGGCCACAGCGCTTCGCCACCCGCCTCCAGGTGGCTCAGATACACCCGCAGGTCGAATTCCAGCTGGTGGTAGGCCGGCTCCATGTGGCAGCACAGCTGGTAGAAGGCCTTGTCGTGCGCCGGCTCCTTCAGGTGGGCCAGTTCGTGCACCACGATCATGCGCAGGAATTCTTCCGGCATGGCCTTGAACACTGCGGCGACGTGGATCTCGCGTTTGGCCTTCAGGCGCCCGCCCTGTACGCGCGAGATGCGCGTGTGGGTGCCGAGCGCGTTGCGCAGTTCCTGCAGCTTGCCGTCGAAGGCCACCCGGGCGAGCGGCGGCGCGTTGCGCAGGTACTCGCCCTTCATCGCCTGCACATAGTCGTAGAGCGCCTTGTCGGTGCGCACCGCGTGCGCCTGCGGGTACTTCCTGCGCAGGATGGCGCCCATCTTTCCGGCGGCGATCAGGGCATCGGCCTGGTCGACGAGTTCGGCCGGATAGCCGGCAAGGTAGGTGCTGCGGGTTGGCATGGGCGCGGGGAGGGGGAGGGCAGGCAGTGTGACGGGAGCTTACATCGAATGATTTCGATTTGCGTATCGAAATATTGCGATCTATAGTTTGAAAATGTTCGATATTAATTTCGTTATTGTGCGATCAATACTTCGCAACCTGACGATGTAAACACGACTGACCCACATGGATCTCGACGAAGTCATCAAGGCGCTCGCCCACCCGGTGCGGCGCGACATCCTGCAGTGGCTCAAGGCGCCGGAAAAGCACTTTGCCGACCAGGAGCACCCGCTGGAAGTCGGCGTGTGTGCGGGCAAGTTCGCGCGCTGCGGGCTGTCGCAATCCACCGTGTCCACCCACCTGGCGGTGCTCGCGCGCGCCGATCTGGTCACCACCCGGCGCATCGGCCAGTGGGTGTTCTACAAGCGCAACGAAGAAACCATCGCCGAATTCCTGCGCCAGATCGGCCACGAACTCTGAAGCCTGTCCTCCCAACCTCCGGAGACCGACCCCATGACCACCCTGTTCGACCCCCTCGTCGCCGGCGAACTGAAGCTCGCCAACCGCATCGCCATGGCCCCGCTCACCCGCAACCGCGCGCCCGGCGCGGTGCCGGCGGCGATGACCGCCACCTACTACGCGCAGCGCGCCAGCGCCGGCCTGCTGATCACCGA
>JAUVWV010000133.1 GCA_030603925.1 Thauera sp.
CGCGCCATCATCAACCACTACCTGGGCGGCCAGCCGCTGCAGTCGCGCCGGGTGCTGAAGGAGTTGCAGGAACTGTGATCGAACTCGGCGTCAATATCGACCACGTGGCCACGCTGCGCCAGGCGCGCCGCACCTGGGAGCCCGACCCCGTATGGGCGGCGGTGGAGGCGCATCTGGGCGGCGCGGACGGCATCACCATCCATCTGCGCGAGGACCGTCGCCACATCAACGACGAGGACGTGCGCCGCCTGCGCGAACTCACCCAGGTCAAGCTCAACCTGGAGATGGCGGCGACCGACGAGATGGTCGCCATCGCCTGCCGGGTGAAGCCGGAGATGGCCATGCTGGTGCCCGAAGGCCGCCAGGAGGTGACCACCGAGGGCGGGCTGGACATCCTCGCCAACGAGGCTGCGCTGAAGAGCGTGATCGCCCGCCTGAAGGATGCCGGTATCGCCACCAGCGTCTTCATCGATGCGGAACCGGCGCAGATCGACGCTGCCGCGCGCATCGGTGCGCAGGTCTGCGAGGTGCACACCGGCCCGTATGCCCACGTCTTCCATGGTGCCGGACGCGATGCCGAGGCGCCCGCGGTGCTCGCCGAGATCCGCCGCATCGCGGTGGCCGGCGAGGCCATCCGCGCGCTGGGCATGCGCTTCAACGCCGGCCACGCGCTCAACTACTACAACGTGCAGCCCATCGCCCGCCTGCCCGGCGTGCGGGAACTGCACATCGGTCACGCCATCGTCAGTCGCGCGGTGTTCGTCGGGCTGCGTGAGGCGGTCGGCGAGATGAAGCGCCTGATGCGCCAGGCCGCCGGACAGCCGTGATCCACGGCATCGGCACCGACATCGTCCAGGTCGCGCGCATGCGCACGGCGCTGGAACGCCACGGCGAGCGTTTCGCCGTCCGCATTCTCGCCGCGGGCGAGCGCGCCGCCTGGGCGGCCAGCCGCGACCCGGCGCGCTTCCTGGCGAAGCGTTTCGCCGCCAAGGAGGCCTTCGGCAAGGCGCTCGGCACCGGCGTCGCGGTGCCCGCCACCCTGCATGCGGTCGCCGTGGGGCACGATGCGCTGGGCAAACCGCTGTACGAATTCGACCAACGCCTCGCCGCCCACATGGCCGGACACGGCCTGTCCGCCCATCTCAGCCTGGCCGACGAGGTGGACCACGTCGTCGCCTTTGCCCTGATCGAACGCGCATGAACATTCCCCCTGTACACCTGCCCCTTGGCCCGGTCATGCTCGATGTGGCCGGCACCACGCTCAGCGACGAGGAACGCACCCGCCTGCAGGACCCGCTGGTCGGCGGGGTGATCCTGTTTGCGCGCAACTACAGCGATTCCGAACAACTCTCGGCGCTCACCGCGGAGATCCGCGCGCTGCGCAATCCACCCCTGCTGATCGCGGTGGATCACGAAGGCGGGCGGGTGCAGCGCTTCCGCAACGCCGGCTTCACCCGGCTGCCCTCGATGCGTGCGCTCGGCGCGCTGTGGGAGAAGGACCATCTGGCCGCACTGGATGCAGCACGCGACACCGGCTACGTGCTGGCCGCCGAGCTGCTTGCGCACGGCGTCGATCTGAGCTTCACCCCGGTGCTCGATCTGGACTACGGCAACAGCCGGGCGATCGGCAATCGCGCCTTCCATCGTGACCCTGCAACCACCGCTGCGCTCGCCCAGGCCCTGGTTGCCGGCATGGCCGAGGCGGGCATGAAGAGCGTGGGCAAGCATTTCCCCGGGCACGGTTACGTGGAGGCCGACTCGCATGTCGACGTGCCGGTCGATGCGCGCAGCTTCGACGAGATCTGGGCGCAGGACATCGCCCCCTACCGCCACCGCCTGGGCCGCCAGCTCGGCGGGGTGATGCCGGCGCACGTCATCTATCCGGCGGCCGATCCGAACCCCGCGGGCTTCTCGCGCTTCTGGCTGCAGGACGTGCTGCGCGGCCGGGTCGGCTTCGGCGGGGCGATCTTCAGCGACGACCTGAACATGGAAGGTGCGCTGGTCGCCGGCGACATCGTCGGCCGCGCACGCGCGGCCTTCGATGCCGGCTGCGACATGGTGCTGGTGTGCAACCGCCCGGATCTGGCCGCCGAACTGCTCGACCGCTGGGCGCCGGCGCCCGACCCCGAAGGCCGCCGCCGCATTACCGCGCTGCGCGGCCAGGCGCGCCATGCCGACCCCTTTGCGCTGGAACTTGCGCCGCGCTATGGCCAGGCGCGCGAAGTGGTGCGTGCGCTGGCCGAGCACGACGCCGCCGCGCCGATGATGGCCGCCGGCACCAGCGGCGACGCGCCGACGGCTTGAGCGGCGGCAGGCCGATGCTCTCCCCGATTCCCCCCGTAGGAGCGGCCTTGGCCGCGATCGGGCGTCATCGGGACCCACACCCGCCCTAGCGCGGCCAAGGCCGCTCCTACGGGGGGGGCTGGTGAGCGAGCCGTCCGTGCCGCGGGGACAAGGCGCGTCCGTGGCACCGGCCTTCAACGCGCGCACCTTTCTCAGGACGGTACCCGAGGAACCCGGCGTCTATCGCATGATCGGCGCCGAGGAGCGCGTGCTCTACGTCGGCAAGGCCAAGAACCTCAAGCGCCGCGTCTCCAGCTACTTCCAGAAGACCCTCTCCAGCCCGCGCATCGCCATGATGGTGGCGCAGATCGTGCGCGTAGACGTCACCCCGACGCGCTCCGAGGCCGAGGCCCTGCTACTGGAAAACAACCTCATCAAGAGCCTGGCGCCGCGCTACAACATCCTGTTCCGCGACGACAAGTCCTACCCCTATATCGAACTCTCGGGCGACGACTATCCGCGCCTGGCCTACCACCGCGGCGCCTTCGCCAAGGGCGCGCGCTACTTCGGCCCCTTTCCCAACGCCTGGGCGGTGCGCGAGAGCATCCACCTGCTGCAGAAGACCTTCCAGCTGCGCACCTGCGAGAACTCGGTGTTCCAGAACCGCTCGCGGCCCTGCCTGCTGCACCAGATCAAGCGCTGCACCGCGCCCTGCGTCGGCGCCATCGGGCACGACGCCTACGCCGCCGATGTGAAGCTCGCCGCGCGTTTCCTCGACGGGCGCGCCAGCGAGGTGATCGACGACCTCAGCGCGCGCATGCACGCCGCGGCCGAACGCCTCGCCTTCGAGGAGGCCGCCGCCTGCCGCGACCAGGTGCGCGTGCTGCAGGCCGTGCTGCACCGCCAGTTCGTGGACAGCCGCAAGGACGAGGACGTCGACATCCTCGCCGCGGCGGAAGAGGGCGGGGTAGCCTGCGTGAACATCGCCATGGTGCGCGGCGGCCGCCACCTTGGCGACCGCCCGCAGTTCCCCAGCAATGCCGCCGGCTGCGCGGCCGACGATGCCCTGCTGGCCTTCGTCGAGCAGCACTACGCGGTGCATCCGATGCCCGCCCGCCTGCTGGTGGCGAACCCTTCCGCCGCGCTGCGCGAGCTGCTCGGCGAACTGTCCGACACCCCGTGCGCGCTTGCCGCACCGCGCTTTGCCGCGGAGAAGGCCTGGCTGGAGATGGCGCACAAGAACGCGCAGTTGGCGATCCAGACGCGCGCGCGCGACACCGGGCGCAGCGAGCAGCGCCTGGAAGCGCTGCGCGAGGCGCTCGACCTGCCCGAGCCGCCACGCCGCATCGAATGCTTCGACATCAGCCACACCATGGGCGAGGCCACCGTGGCGTCCTGCGTGGTGTGCGTGGATGGGGCGATGAAGAATGCCGAGTACCGTCGCTACAACATCACCGGCATCACCGGCGGCGACGACTTCGCCGCCATGCGTCAGGTGCTGGAGCGGCGCTACGGCAAGGTGGCGGCGGGAGAGGGCTTGTGCCCCGACCTGATCCTGATCGACGGCGGGCGCGGCCAGGTGAGTGCGGCGCGCGCCATCCTCGCCGAGGTCGGCCTGGAATCGGTGGCCATGGTCGGCGTGGCCAAGGGCGAGGGGCGCAAACCGGGGCTGGAGTCGCTGATCTTTCCCGACGGGCGCGAGGCCCTGCATCTGGAGCCGTCGGCCGCGGCCCAGCACCTGATCCAGGAAATCCGCGACGAAGCCCACCGCTTCGCCATCACCGGCCACCGCGCACGCCGTGCCAAGGCGCGCATCGGTTCGCGGCTGGAAGACATTCCCGGGGTCGGGCCGAGCCGGCGGCGCAACCTGCTCGCCACCTTCGGCGGGCTGGACGGGGTGCGCAAGGCCACCGTGGAAGACCTCTGCCGTGTGGATGGCATCAGCGCCGCGCTGGCGCAGCGCATCCACGACCATCTGCGCGGCTGATCAGTCGCGCTGCAGGTCGCCGATGACGGCCTTCAGGCGGCCGATCTCGGCCTCGCTCCAGCCCTGCGGCGCGCTCACCGCCCGCCAGGCGTCGATGTAGTGCTCGGTGGCGTAGGCGTGCCCGTAACCGATCGGTGCGTTGTCCGCGGCGGCGATATCCACCGCCAGCTGCAGCATGGTCACCACCGGAAACCAGCGCAAGGCCGGTGAAACGTCCGGCCCGCGCGGGCCGGACAGCCACTCCGGCTCGCGCAGGAAGGCCAGCGGGTCGAAGAAAGTCACCGGATCGCTGGCGTACTGCAGATAGACGATGCGCAGCGGCCCCCAGGGGGCGTCGAAATCCTCCAGCGCGCCGTCCTGGTTGGCGAAGCGGATCAGGGCACCGTCGCGAAAGCGCGGCAGCCAGGCGGGCGAATCCGGGTTGCGCTGGGCGGTGATCCACTGCCAGTTGGTGCTGCGGAACGGCGGCCCGCTCCACAGCGCGCCGTGCAGCGGATCGCCGACGATGTCCCAGGCGTCTGCCGAGCGCTGCGAGTTGAGCGCGCCCAGGCTCAGTCCGTGCAGGTAGAGGCGCGGGCGGTGTTCGGCCGGCAGGCCCTGCCAATGGCCGTACACCCGCTGGAACAGCGCACGCGCGGTGTCCGCGCCATAGTCCGGTTGGGCGAGCAGCGACAGCCAGCTGGGCAGGTAGGAATACTGTACGGCCACGCTGGCCACGTCGCCGCGGTGCAGGTACTCCAGGCTGCTGATCGCGCCGGGGTCGATCCAGCCGGTGCCGGTGGGCGTGACGATCACCAGCACCGCACGCTCGAAACCGCCGCTGCGCAGCAGCTCCTGGAAGGCGAGCTCCACCCGCCCGGCAATGCTGTCGGCCGAAGTCAGCCCGGCATACACCCGCAGCGGACGCTGTACCGCGCCCTCGGCGAAGCGGGCGAGCGCCTCCGGCGCCGGCGTCGCGGCGACAAAACGCCGCCCCTGCCGGCCGAGGTCCTTCCACGCCAGCAGGGAGTCGGCGCCGCCGGTGGCGAGCGCATCCTGCGGCGCGGCCACCTCGTCCTCGACGAGCGCGTCGAGCTGGCCGAAGGAGGCATCGAAGGTGTTCATCACGAAGCGCGCGAACACCCCGTCGATCACCGACCAGAACAGCAGGAAGGCGACCAGCAGCCCGGCGGCTGCCGAGATCCGGCGCGGCACCAGGCGGTTCAGCACGCGCGATGCCAGCCGCGCGCACAGCCCGAACAGGCGCGCCAGCGCCAGCAGCACGGCGAACACCGCGCAGGCCAGCAGGCCCACCGAAAGCGGCCGGCTGGTGTCCACCGGCGGTACCTGCATCAGCGCGCGCAGCGCGTTCTGCCAGGCCGAAGCCTGCAGCAGGAAGGCAATCGCCACCCCCAGGCAGAACAGGCCAAGCAGGCCCTTCAGCACCCAGCGCGAACGGCCGTGCAGCACCGGCAGTTCCAGGTAGTGCCACAGCCAGCGGCCGAGCACCCCGATGCCGTAGCCGGCCGCCAGCGCCACGCCGGAGAGCAGGCCCTGCATCACGAAGGGGCGCGGCACCAGACTGGGGGTGAGCGACATCGCGAAGAACAGCGTGCCGAGGATCAGGCCCACCGGAGAGAGCGAGCGCAGCAGGCGCTCGGCCAGGTCTTGCAGCATGTCGTGCAGGGGCGGACGGCGCCGCCGGCAAGGGAAAGCTGCCAGTATAAAGGGGTCGCCCGCCTGTCATGGGCAGGCGTGGAAAGCGGCGGGGAGCGGCTATACTACGAGCCTGCTTCAACACTGCCGGCCGGCGAGGCCTGTTCGATGCCGCTCAACATACCCAACACGCTGACCTGGGCGCGTATCGCGCTGATCCCGATCTTCGTCGGCGTGTTCTATCTGCCGGACGGTGCGCTGTCCGTCGCCCAGAAGAACCTGGTGTCCACCGCCATCTTCGTCATCGCCGCGGTCACCGACTGGTTCGACGGCTACCTCGCCCGCAGCCTCGGTCAGACTTCGGCCTTCGGCGCCTTCCTCGATCCGGTGGCGGACAAGCTCATGGTCGCCGCCGCGCTGATCCTGCTGGTGCAGCTCGGCCGCGCCGACGCATTGATCGCGGTGATCATCATCGGCCGCGAGATCACCATCTCGGCGCTGCGCGAGTGGATGGCCCAGGTCGGCCAGAGCGCCAGCGTTGCGGTGGCCTACGTCGGCAAGCTGAAGACCGCCGCACAGATGACTGCCATCCCGATGCTGCTCTACAATGCCCCGTTCCTGACCCTCGACATGCGGGTGTTCGGCAATGTGCTGATCTACGTTGCCGCGGCGCTGACGCTGTGGTCCATGGGCTACTACCTGCACCGCGCCATGCCCTTGCTGCGCGAGCATGGCGAGGCGAAAAAGGGCGGTTGACAGAGCTGAATTGTCGTCTATAATGGCGGTCTTTCCAGCGGGAATAGCTCAGTTGGTAGAGCGCAACCTTGCCAAGGTTGAGGTCGCGAGTTCGAGACTCGTTTCCCGCTCCAGATTTCAGGATGTGGCGCAGACCATGTCCGGCATGACCCGATGGAGGCAGTCGGGCGAGCCGTAAAGTAAAGCGGCGCGATGGCAGAGTGGTTATGCAGCGGCCTGCAAAGCCGTGTACCCCGGTTCGATTCCGAGTCGCGCCTCCACAACACAGCAGCACCCGATCAGACCCGCTCCGGCGGGTTTTTTGTTTTCCGGCGATCCTGCTGGTGTGGCCCTGGCATCGTCGATGCGCGCACTGCCAATGGCAGCTTGTGCGCCCTGTCTGGCGCACAAGGTGGTCCGCGCGGCTCGACGCGTCCCGGTTTACGCTCCCACCGCCGGAAACAGCGCCCCCTTGACCCGCTCCGCACCCAGTTCCGGCGCGCAGTATTCGATGAAGCGCAGCGCATAGTCGCGCAGGTAGTGGCCGCGGCGCAGCGCGATGCGGGTGGTGTTGGGCTCGAACAGGCCCTTGCCGTCGAGCAGGGCGAGGCCGGCGTCGCGCTGCGGGTGGAAGGCCATCGCGGCAATGATCCCCACTCCCAGCCCCAGCTCCACGTAAGCCTTGATCACGTCCGCGTCGAGCGCGGACATCACGATGTCCGGCGCCAGTCCGGCGGCGGCGAAGGCCGCATCGATGCGCGCCCGCCCGGTATAGCCCTCGTGGTAGGTGATGATCGGGTACTCGGCCAGCGCCTCGATGCTGAGCCGGGGCTCACGGGTCAGCGGGTGGTCGGCCGGCACTACCAGCGAGTGCTGCCACTGGTAGAAGGGGAAGCTCACCAGGTCGTCCTCGTCGCCCAGGGCCTCGGTGGCGATGCCGATGTCCACCTGGCCGTTGCGCAGCATGGCGACGATCTCCTGCGGGCCGCCCTGGTGCAGTTCCAGATGCACCTTGGGAAACGCCTGCTTGAAGCGCGTCACCACCGGCGGCAGCGCGTAGCGAGCCTGGGTGTGGGTGGTGGCCACGGCGAGATGGCCGCGATCCTTCTGCGCGAACTGCTCGCCCAGACGCTTGATGTTGTGGGTGTCGAGCAGGATGCGCTCGACGAAGGGCAGCAGTTCCTTGCCCGGCTCGGTGAGCCCGAGCAGGCGCTTGCCGCGGCGGATGAAGAGCTCCACGCCCAGCTCGTCCTCCAGATCCTTGATGTGCTTGGAGACGCCGGACTGCGCGGTGTACAGCGCCGCGGCCACCTCGGTGAGGTTGTAGTTGCGCCGCACCGTCTCGCGCACGATGCGCAGTTGCTGCAGGTTCATGCCGCCTCCCGCGGAAAGACGCGCAGCGCGGAAGGCAGCAGGCGTACCCGCTGGCCTTCGGCGAGCGCCAGCGCGGCCACCCGCTCCCGGGTAAGCACCACCTCGTAGTGGGTGGGCTCGCCGCGTTCGCTGGCCCCTTCCAGGCTGTCGAGCTCCACCCGCGCACTGGCGCCGAAGGCCAGCACCCGGCTCACCACCGCCGCCACCCCGCGGGTTTCGGCGGGATCGGTGACGATGTCCAGCTCATGCGGGCGGGCGAAGCCCACCACCTCGCTGCCGTGGTCGGCGTCGCGCCCGTCGTGGGGCAGGGTGGCTTCACCCACCTTGACGTGTTCGCCTTCGACCCGGCCGTGAAAGAGGTTCACCGCCCCCAGGAAGCCATACACGAAGGGCGTGGCCGGGTGTTCATAGACCTCTTCCGGGGTGCCCACCTGCTCGACCCGGCCCTTGTTCATCAGCACCACCCGGTCGGCTACCTCCAGCGCCTCTTCCTGGTCGTGGGTGACGAAGATCGAGGTGACATGCAGTTCGTCGTGCAGCCGGCGCAGCCAGCGGCGCAACTCCTTCCGGACCTTGGCGTCGAGCGCGCCGAAGGGTTCGTCGAGCAGCAGCACGCGCGGCTCCACCGCCAGCGCGCGGGCCAGCGCGATGCGCTGGCGCTGGCCGCCGGAGAGCTGCGCCGGGTAACGGTCGGCCAGCCAGTCGAGCTGCACCAGTTCCAGCAGGCGATGTACGCGTTTGCGGATCTCGGCCTCGTTCGGGCGTTCGCGGCGCGGCTTCACGCGCAGGCCGAAGGCCACGTTTTCGAACACCGTCATGTGGCGGAACAGCGCGTAGTGCTGGAACACGAAGCCCACCTGGCGTTCGCGCACATGGGTGTCGGAGGCGTCTTCGCCTTCGAGGATGACGCGCCCGGAGTCCGCCGTCTCCAGCCCGGCGATGACCCGCAGCAGCGTGGTCTTGCCGCAGCCCGACGGCCCCAGCAGGGCGACCAGTTC
>JAUVWV010000180.1 GCA_030603925.1 Thauera sp.
GCGCTACTACGCCAGCACCCGCCGCGGCGCGCCGCTCACCCTCGCCGACTTCGTCCGCGACCAGTGCCTGGACCTGGACGACCTCTACAGCAGCAAGCCCGGCTGGACCGCGCTATGCCGCGCCGCCGGCCTCGAACAATCGCCCCCCGGCCCGGACGAGGACTACCTCGGCAAGCACCTCGGCGCCCTGCTGCACGTGGACGACCCCGCCCACCTGCACATCCTGCGCTGCATCGCCGAAAACCCCGCCGGCCTTGCCGAACGGGTAGCGCAACTCAGCACCATCGACCAGCGCCGCATCCAGATGCTCGCCTACCAGGTCTTCAGCGACCGCAGCGCGCTGATGGACGTCCCCGCCTTCCTCGCCCGCATGGCCGCCAATCCCGCCATCTGCCAGGAGCTCGCCCAACTCGCCGCCTACCTGGACGAGCGCGCCGACGTAGACGCCGTCCCGCTCCCCGGCGCCCCCACCGACTGGCCCCTGACCCTGCACGCCGCCTACCAGATCCGCGAGATCCTCACCGCCGTCGGCTGGCTCACTCCGGAACGCCGCACCCCATTCCGGGCCGGCCTGCTCGCCCTGCCGGAGCACAAGACCGAACTGCTCTTCGTCACCCTCGACAAGCGCGACGGCTTCAGCGAACGCATCGCCTACCACGACTACGCCATCAGCCCCGAGCTCTTCCACTGGCAATCGCAGAACACTGCCGGCCCCGATACCCCGGCCGGGCGCCGCTACTGCGAATCGCCGGGAAATGGGTGGCGGTTTCAGCTTTTCGTGCGCGAAGCGCGCGGGCAGCCCTACCGGGCGCTGGGGCCGGTGAGCATGGAGCGGTGGGAGGGGGATCGGCCGCTTTCGATCACCTGGCGGCTGGAGCGGGCATTGCCGATGGAGTTATTCAGGCGGTATAGCGTGTTGCGGACGTGAGGCTGGTGCGGCGGGTTATCGGCCTTTGCGGCCGTTGGCCCATCAACTGGCCTCGGGCAGCAACGTGACGGTAAGCCGTCAGTCATAGCCATTTTTATTACCCCCCAACCACCGAATTAAAGGTTTTCGGGCAGCTCACCTTGACGCAAGTAATCCATAAGCGCCGGATTGGTCAACACACCTGAATAAAAAATGTGCCCCCATGAATTGATAGACTTCTCCAACGCGTTCTCGCAAAACAGTTCAAGACTCGCTGTCACATCCTGGCCTTTATCGCGGATCTTGCGAACCAGCTTTAGCAAACGCAGATATTCATCCTTAAAGAATCGGTAGTAACGCGATGGGATTGATAAATTGCCAAGATGACGTCCGACCAGGAGAATTTGACCGGGATCTAGTCCGGGATGAGGAGTAAGCGTCATACTGGCCGGCGCTTCGTAGGGGAGTCCGATCTGAAGTTGCAATACCTGTACTTCGAGAAACTGGTCAAAGTAGGGATGCAAGAACAGCCGTTCATTCAGCGCATTTACGGTACTAGTACCCTTCTCACCCTGGCATATGTCGCACATTGGGAAGAGATTCCAAGCCGTGATTGAGAACTCTGGATAGATGGTTTTCGGGAGGTAGTGGTCGAGAGTATTTGGCGTGCCATCCTCGCCGCATGCAGGGCAAAGCTGAAACTCGCGTGATCTTAGCGCCGCCAAGACAGGTTTCTGAACTGAATTTTCGGCAGGATTTTCATACAAATTTTGAAATTTCGTCGCATGCGTCTGCGCATAGGGCCAGGGGGGTATGCTTCCAGGATCTCCACTAACGGCTAAGTAAGTTTGCACGCGCACCTTCCAGTCGGCCTTGACGTTAGAGAAGAACAGCGCGTTAACCCCTCCTTGGCGCTGCTGAACAACGTCGTCTATGAATGCATTTTGGTCCGCTTGAGGCAGATTCATGCGCATTACCATTTGCCACTCTCCATCGCGCGGATTTGAATGATCAATTCTTCATTGATGTCCTTGCCCAGCGCCGAGATCAATTGCTCGGCAGAGCACTCCTCGAGTTGTTCGCCAATCCAATCCTCATAGGGCTTTGGCAACGACTTATCGCCAAACACGTAGGACGAGATGCGCTGGACATCACCGCCAAAAGTTTCGAAGGGAGGCGTCTTAATTCGTAGCCCCTCTTCAGTCTGCTCAAAGACGTGAACACAATCACGCGGAATTTCTCTTACTGCGACCAATGAATGCGTGGCTACAACTGCTTTTGAGCCGTAACTGGCGAGAATGGCCTTCAACATACGGATGAAGGCAATCTCCAGTGTTGGGTGCAGGAAGAGTTCTGGCTCATCGATGAGCAAGAGACTGTTGCGCCGTATGGCACCAAGAATGTTAATGACGATGTAAGAGAAGAGACGCTGCCCCGAGCTCAGGTGTATTGGCTTGCCGTCTTTCAAAAATACGACCCCGAGCCGGTCTCGCAGGTGTTTACTTAGCGCTGCAACCTTAAGTTGCTGCACCCGATCAGATGCGATAGGGACATAGCGCTGGTTCGCCGAATGTTCGTCTTCATCGCCGAGTTCGCCCTGCTGGTGTGGTTCGTCGAGTCCGTCTTGGGTGGTAAAGAATGTATTTACGTCTACATCACTATCGACTACCACGGCAGCTCGGTCGAACTCAAACGCGCGCTTAAGCACGCGCTCCATCGTAGCGAGCTTTTTTGACCATTCTTTAATCGCACCGAATTTCTGGTCGTCATCAAGGCAGCCCAACAACGAACGAGCTGCGTTCGTCTTGGGAAACTCGCGGGATAGTGTCACGCGTTCTGAGCCACGCTTGCTATCGGTGAGGTCTTTCATCCTCCCTCGGAAACCGAAGTAACGGTATACATCGCGGTCTTTACGTTCTTTATCCTCGCTCGTGTCAACCGGAAACAACTCGAAAGGACTGTAAGAAACCACCACCACTTGGCTAAGGTTTGGGCGCTCTGCAAAACCAATCGACCCCTGGACCTCGGGCCCCAATTGGAGCCAGTTTTTGACAATTTGCAGTAGCAGTTGTGACTTACCTACACCGTTCGGGCCGATCAGCACATTAATGTCATGTGGCAACGGGCTAGGCGAGTCATAGCGCAGGTCGATTGAGGCTAGCTCTCCCGACCAAGTGCAAAACGTGAAGGTCTGGTTTCCAATCGTGATGTCGCGTCGGCCAAAGAGCTTCCATCCATCTAAGTAGGCCTTGATAGCGCCGCGCTCGCGCTGCAGGGATTTACGAAATCCTTCGGAGTTTAGTAACCGTAGAGCATCTGCGTTACCTTCGATTTTTGAAAGGAAGCTTGCATCGTGCAGCAACTGGGCTACCTTTATGGCCGTCTCTAAGCCGAGATGACCGTCGATCTGCTCATAGAACGTTAGTCCGGCAGGGACAGAAACGTAATTGCAGCTCGGGATCGGAAACACACCATCCCACCCACGGGCTACCAGATCATCTAAGTAGGCAAAAGAAGTCTTTTGACCTTCGATTAATATCTGAACAGCACCAATTTCAACACCATTACCGTTCAACCGGCAATCGGTTGGAAAGGTCGTTTTGTAGGTGTAATCATCCCAATTATTGTAGAGGAGGACGATAACATCCTGGCACTCTGCTATCAGAGCTTTTCGTTTCTTATTATCTTGTCCTGCATACACTACTTTCATACAACCCCATAAATTATTATTTTGGTGACTGGTAGACCGCCGATTAACAGAATAGAATTATTCCACTTCATTGACATAGCTACAAGCTTGCCATTCAACCCGGCAAAGCAACCCTCATTTCGTACGGCAAATTGCGGGGTGCCACCGAGAAGAACGTGGGAATTCTAGATTTTGGAAACCAACACCCCTTCACGTTGGGTGAATGACTTCATACTACGAAACTCTTTTTGCTGAAGCCATAAATCGCGGTTTATCGGAGACATTGGCCGCCGACTTGGCTGCGACGGCTTTTCTGGATGGATGGAAAACCTGAACGGCGATCATCAGCATCATGGCGACGCAATACGCCGCTCGCGAACTTTGCCAATGCTAGATGAACAACAGTAGCTTCGGAAAGCAGGCTTCGCGCCTCTGAGCTTGCACGTTCCTGAAGGTCCGCTTGCTGCCGCTTTGCTGACCAATTTAGGCGGCCGCTCGGATGACGGTTATGGCCGCCAAGCAGTCGGGTACGAGCACGACGGTGCGCGGCGGAATTCTAGGCATGAACCTTGGGCGGGGATATGGTTGGCCTCCCCTCAAGAGGATCAGGACAGAATTTCACGGTGCGCATCTCCGCGCCGCCGAGTGCCACGGGCGTCCGGCCCCACTGACACGGGACATGTCTCTTCTCCCTTGCGCGCCTCTTCCCAGGGGTTGATGACCTTCAGTCCGGCGGCTTCGAACGGGCTGGTGTCGCGCGTTGCCACGATGAACCCCTTGGCGGCCGCGATGGCGGCGGTGTAGCCGTCTGGCGTCGGGAAGCCCCGCCCGCCGTTCCTGGCCGTTACGGCCAGCTCGGCATAGTGGCGTGCGGCTCCGGCTTCATCGCCTCGGACACGACCTTGATATCCGGAACGATCATTCAAACCTCGGCGGCTCGGCTGGCGTCTTGTCGCGCGTCCGTTCGAGGACTTCGACATCTTCATTGCTCAGCCCGACCCGGCGGCCCAGGGCCGCCAGTTCGTCGCCAAGGCGAACGCGCCGCGCCGGCTTTACCGCGCGCTCCAGGATGTCGCGAATCTCCGCCTCAACGCTGCGGCCATGTTTCGCAGCCTGCTCCCGCAGTGCGCGGTGCACCTCGTCGGGGACGTTTCGGACAGTGATGGACGACATGCTTGCATGGCCTCTCGTTTGCATGGGGTGCATGCATTGCATCCACTATGCCAGCGCACTCCACCATTGGCACTTCGAGGAGGCAGTGACGCGAGGTTGACGTGTTGCGTAAATGCGTTCTAATTCATTGGCCTATGTGCAGGTTGCGGCTAATATAAACTTTTTTAAGTTAGCTCGGAGCATCCCCCGGAAATGGCTGACAAGATGCCTTGGTCCTTCTACGGCCGTCGGTCCGAACTGCAGCAGATGCAGCGGATACTGGAGCGGCGGCGGTGGTTCTTCCTGCAGATATCGGGGCGCCGTCGCATCGGCAAGACGGCGCTGATCCAGGAGGCCCTGCGCGCGGCAGGCGTTGCGAGGACGCTCTACATTCAGATTCCGGATTCCGACCCGGCCGGGGTGGCCGCTGCCTGCAACGGCTATCTGGAGACCTTCGGCATCGAGGATCGCATCTCCAGTCTGGGCGAGCTGGCACAGCTCGTCGGGCGCCTGGCGACGGCCGGATACGTGGTGGCGCTCGACGAGTTTCAGTACTTCCATCGCAAGCAACTGGCGGATTTCTGTTCGCTCCTGCAGGCCGAGGTGGATCGCCTCGCATCCCGTGCGGCCGACGTTCCCGGCGGCCTGATCGTGCTCGGCTCGCTCCACGCGGAGATGACGGCGCTGCTGGAGGACAGGGATGCGCCGCTGTTCAATCGCACGACGGATACCCTGGAGTTGGGGCACCTCGATATCGGCTCGTTGCTGGAGATGTTGCGCGTACATGCCGACGACGATCCGGCACGGTTGCTCTTTCTCTGGAATCTGTTCGAAGGGGTGCCGAAGTTCTATCGCGATGCCTACGAACAGGGCGTGCTGGATGCGGATCGTTCGACCCTGTTGCGCAGCCTGTTCTTTTCGAGCTCCTCACCGCTGCGCAACGAGGCGGACAACTGGTTTCTTCGCGAGTTGCGCGGGCGTTACGACATGGTGCTGCAATTCCTGGCCAAGCATCCCGGCTGCAGCAATGCGGATATCGAGGCCGCAATGGCCAGTCTTTCCGGTCCCGGCGATGCACGCCAGGTGGGCGGTTACCTGAAGATCCTGTCGGACCGCTACCGGATGATCGAGCGGCGGTTGCCGATCTTCTCGCCGACAAAGGCGCGCAGCGGTCGTTACTACATCCGCGACAACTTTCTGCGGGCCTGGTTGTCTGCGCTGCAGCGACCGGTGTCGGCGGTCGCGTTCCGCCCGGTGGATGGCCTGATCGCTCAGGCGGACGCGCGGCTGGCCGATGTAGAAGGTTACGCGCTGGAAGACCTGGCGGGCCAACTCTACGAGGAACGCAGCCGGCTGGGCTTGGGGGAATTCCCGCTCAGCGAGCGTGTTTGCGGCTACTGGGATCGCGCCGATGTTGAAATCGATCTGGTCGCCGTCAATGAGGACGAGCGGCGGATTCGCTTCGGCACCTGCAAACGCAATCCCGAGCGCTTGCTGGAGTCGGTCGACAGCCTGCAGCGCTGCGCCGCCCGCTTCGTCAACGCCCATCCGCGATTCAAGGCCTGGCGCACGGAGTACGTCGCCATCGCGCCGGTGATCGGGGACGCAATCAGGGCGGCATTGACCGCCCGCGGCGTGCTGGCGGAGAGTCTCGGCGACCTGATGGCCGGATTATAGGCATGACGTCGCGCTAGTCCGGCACGTACTCGATCTCCGGCAGCGCGAGTTCCCAAGCCGCGCAGCGCAGATCCTGCTGCTCGTTCTCCCGCGCATGGCGCACCAGAATCGCCGCCACGCGCACCGCGACGATCCTGCCCGCGGGCGGTTGGAACTTCGCCGACATGCGCCCGACCGCCACGCCCGCCGCATCGGCCAGTTCCCACCCTTCCGCGCCGTTGGCGCGCGGGCGCAGGGTAAGCGGGTGGCCGACGTCGAGCGCGGCCAAGGCGCGGTGGATGGGGGCTCCGGGGGCGAAATAGCCCGGCCAGGAGAGCACGATCTTTTCCTGATCCGCGCACCAGATGCGGTGCGCGATGCCGGGCTCGGGCGGCGTGGGTTGCGGGCGCGCGCGCAGGGTGAGGCCGTCCGTGTCGCGCACGAAGGGATGCTGGCCGCCGATGGCCTCGCACAGGGTCAGTGACTGGCGCGCGCGGGTCATGGCGACATAGTACAGGCGGCGTTCGTCGTCACCGCGGCCTTGCCAGCCGCCGCCGTCGAGGATGAGGACGTGGTCGAATTCCAGGCCCTTGGCGCGGTGGGCGGTCATCAGCAGCAGCGGGGCGTTGGGGCGGGGGTCGGCGCCGGACCGGCCGCCGGCGCCGA
>JAUVWV010000339.1 GCA_030603925.1 Thauera sp.
CGGGCATCGGCAGGCTTGGTGCCGCCGCGCCGCTGGAATCCTGCATCGCGGCATGCTGTTTGGCGAGCATGTCGAAGAACCCTTGCGCCATGGCCTGGCCGAACTGGAGCATGCCCTGCATCGCTGCCGTGGGGTTCTTTTCACCGGAATCTGACATCAAGCCCTCCTGAGGCATTGCGTGCGCCGGACAGCCTGCCCGGCATTCGTTGGCACCCCCGACCGCTCGCCGTACGGCGGAGCGGGTAGAATCGTCCCATGTACATCGTCGCCATCGCCTGGCTCTATGTGGCCGTGCTCGTATCCATCGCCAACACCACCGTGATCGGCGGGATACTGACCTTCCTGTTCGCCGGCATCCTGCCGCTTGCGCTCTATCTGTGGCTGTTCGGCACCCCGGCACGCCGCCGTGCGGCCGCCGCGCGGGAGGCCGCCGAGCACGCGAGCCACAACGATAGAGCCGATTCCGGACGCAATCAATAGGCATTCAACGCGCCAGCGTGACGCATGCGCGGCCCGGCGCACGGTGCAGCGCCCGAACCGGGCGGCGATTCAGCGCTGCGGACGGGCCTCGTCGGCCAGCCAGATCAGCGCCGCCATGCGCCCGGTAGCGCCGTCGCGCCGGTAGGAGAAGAAGCGCGCCGCATCACCGTAGGTGCAGTGCGTGCCGCCGGCTGTGCGCAGCACCCCGGCCGCGCGCAGCCGCTGGCGCGCCAGCAGGTAGAGATCGGCCAGCCAGCGCCCGGCGTTGGCCGACGGCACGAAGGCCGCCGCGGCCTGTGCGTCGTGCTGCAGGAAGGCCGCACGCACCTCGTCGCCGACCTCGAAGGCGGACGGCCCGATCGCCGGACCAAGCCAGGCCTGCACGGTAGACGGCGGCACCCCCATGCACGCCACCGTGCGTTCCAGCACGCCGCCGCACAGGCCACGCCAGCCGGCATGCGCGGCGGCCACCACCGAGCCGGCGTCGTCACAGAACAGCACCGGCAGGCAATCGGCGGTCATCACGGCGCAGACCTGCCCGGGGTGGCGGCTGAGCGCCGCATCGGCGCGCGGCACGGCCGGATCGCCCGGCCGCCGCAGATCGAGATCGAGCACCTCGACGCCATGCACCTGCTCCAGCCAGGCCGGCTCGCCGGGCAGGCCGGCGGCCAGGCGCGCGCGGTTGCGCGCCACCGCCTGCGCATCGTCGCCGACGTGCGCACCGAGGTTCAGACTGTCGTAGGGCGGACGGCTCACCCCGCCGCGGCGGGTGCTGCACAGCGCACGCACGCGGGCCGGTGCATCCCACTCGGGCAGGAGCAGATCGCCGGGATTCATGGCGTTGCGGCGCGCAGCGCGCCCAGCAAGGCGGCGAAGTCGGCCGGCAGTGCGGACTCCCACGCCACCGGCTCGCCGCTCTGCGGATGGATCAGCCCCAGCCGCCAGGCGTGCAGGGCCTGACGCGGGAAAGCATCGAGCAGCGCGCAGCGACTGCGGCGCGGCCCATATACCGGATCGCCCACCAGCGCATGCCCGGCATGCGCCATGTGGACGCGGATCTGGTGGGTACGCCCGGTTTCCAGCCGGCACTCCACCAGGGTGCAGTCGGCAAAACGCTCGCGCACCTGGTAGCGCGTGGCGGCCTCGCGCCCGGACGACACCACCGCCATGCGGGTACGCTGCACCGGGTGGCGGCCGATCGGCGCATCGATCCGCCCGGCACCGCCCGGTTGCCCATGGACCAGTGCCAGGTAGTGGCGCGACACCGAGCGCGCCTGCAACTGCCGGATGAGGTCGGTCTGCGCGGCAAGCGTCTTGGCCACCACCAGCAGGCCGGAGGTGTCCTTGTCGAGCCGGTGGACGATACCGGCGCGCGGCACCCCGGCGAGTTGCGGCGCATGGTGCAGCAAGGCATTGAACAGCGTACCGCTCCAGTTCCCGCTGCCCGGATGGACCACCAGGCCGGCCGGCTTGTCGAGCACCAGGATGGCCTCGTCCTCGTAGACCACCGCGAGCGGGATGTCCTCGGCCGCGGCGGCCATCTCCTCGACGCTGGGCTGTGCGTCGAGCTGCAGCGCCTCACCGCCGCGCACCTTGTACCTGGACTCCGGCTGGCGCCCGTCGAGCAGTACCCGTCCGCCCTTCAGCCAACCCTGCAGGCGGCTGCGCGAATGCTCCGGGAACAGGCGGGCCAGGGCCTGGTCCAGCCGCATCCCGGCGCACTCGAACGGAATCGTCAGGTGCACGTACGGGGACGACTCGTCCTCTGGGCTATAATCGTCGCGTTCACTCACGCGAGAGTTTTCGATGGCTAGGTTCACCCTGCGAAGTTTAGCGGTTATCGGCGCACTGCTGCTCGGCGGCTGCGGCCTGCTGCCCGAGCAAATCGACGAGACGGCGGGCTGGAACGCCCAGAAGCTGTACTCCGAAGCCAAGTCTTCGATGGTCGAGGGCGGCTACGACCGGGCCATCAAGCTGTTCGAGAAACTCGAGGCGCGCTACCCGTACGGGCGCTTCGCCCAGCAGGCGCAGATCGAGGTGGCCTACGCCTACTACAAGTCGAACGAACCGGCGCTGGCGATCGCCGCGGCGGACCGCTTCATCCGCCTGCACCCGAACCATCCGCATGTCGATTACGCCTACTATCTGAAGGGGCTGGTGACCTTCAACGAGGATCTCGGGCTGCTCGGTTCGCTGGCCAACCAGGACCTGTCCGAGCGCGACCCGAAGGGCGCGCAGGAATCCTTCGACACCTTCAGGGAACTGGTCACCCGCTTCCCGGAGAGCCGCTACGCCGACGACGCCAAGCTGCGCATGCAGTACCTGGTGAACTCGCTGGCCGGCCACGAAGTGCATGTGGCGCGCTACTACCACCGGCGCGGCGCCCACGTCGCAGCGATCAACCGCGCCCAGGCGGCCATCGCCAACTACCCGCAGGCCCCCGCCGTGGA
>JAUVWV010000128.1 GCA_030603925.1 Thauera sp.
GCCGCTGGATCTCCTGGCTTCTGCCGTTGGTGCGCCCGTGCGCGCCCTCGCGCTGGCATCTGGTCTCGCAGGACCGCGGCAGCATGCCGTATTCGGCGGTCACCCAGCCCTGCCCCTTGCCGCGCAGGAAGGGCGGTACGTTCTCCTCCACGCTGGCGGTGCACAGCACCCGGGTGTGGCCGAACTCGACCAGCACGGAGCCTTCCGCGTGGCGGGTGTACTGGCGGGTGAGGCGGATCGGGCGCAGTTCGTCGGGCCGGCGCTGGCTGGGTCGCATGGGGGTGTCCTATTTGCTGAATTTCTGGATGGCTGCGTTGATCTCGGCGATCGCGCGTTCGATCTCGTCGTCCGACAGGTCGAGCGCGGCCGCGGGGCTGCGGCTCTGGTCGAAGGTCTCGAGCTGGGTGGTGAAGTCGTTCATCGCCATGGTCTGGGTTGACACCGAGTCAGCCGAGACCGGTGCGCTGTCGTCATGCCAGCGCACGGCGATGAGGGAGAGATTGTCGCAGGTCGGGCCGGCCAGGCGCTCGGCCTGGTCCATCATGCGCGGCACGGCCTCCTGCACGAACTGGTCGGTGAGGCCGAGCAGTACGCCGTTGTCGCCCAGCGGTCCCCACAGGCCGTCGCTGCACAGCGCCAGTGTGTCGTTGTCGCGCAAGGGGATGCGGTGCGAGAACTCGACCTGCGGCGGATGGTTGCCGCCCAGGCAGGAGTAGATGCGGTTGCGCCCGGGGTGGCTGGCGGCACTCTGCGCGTCGAGCAGGCCCTGGTCCATCATCAGCTGCACGCGCGAGTGGTCGCGCGTCTGCGCCACGATGCGCCCGCCGCGCAACAGGTACAGGCGCGAGTCGCCGGCGTGCGCCCAGTGCGCGCTGCCCTCCTGGATGACGCAGGCCACCACGGTGGTGCGCGGCGCCTCCGGCAGGTCCTTGTCGAAGGCGTAGTCGAGGATCGCGTTGTGCGCGTTGGTGAGCGCACGCGAGAGGAACATCGACGGGTCGTGCAGCAGCGGCTTGGCCTCGCGCTGGAAGGCCTGGGTGACGAACTGCACGCTGATCTGTGCGGCGACCTCGCCGTGCAGGTGACCGCCCATGCCGTCGGCCAGCACCAGCAGCAAGGCGTCGCGCGAATAGCAGTAGGCGATGCGGTCCTGGTTGGACTTGCGCCGCCCTACGCGGCTTTCCTGGTAGATGGTGAATTTCAACGCGGAGTCCCTCACGTGCGGCCGATGAACGATCTGAGCTTGGTGCCGATGTCGGAGAACCAGCCGGCGGGCATCGCCTCGCCGGCCTCCTTGCGCATCAGCGCCTTCTGCAGGGAGTACACGCTTTGCGGGCGCTCCAGCGGATCGAGCTTCAGGCACCAGTCTATGGTTTCGAGCAATTGTGCGGAGTAGCGCCCGGCGTGGCTGCGCGTGGCCGGCGCCAGCACGTCCTTCTGCAGGCGCTCGTCGGAGCGCGGCGGCGCATTGCCTTCGATACAGGCGTAGAGGCTGGCCCCCACGCTGTAGATGTCGCTCCACGGACCCAGCGCGTCGCGGTTGTTGAGCTGCTCGGGCGAGGCGAAGCCGGGGGTGTACATCGGCTTGAGCATCGGCTGGTCGGTGAGCAGGGTCTGGCGCGCCGCGCCGAAATCGAGCAGCACCGGAGTGCCGTCGTTGCGCAGGTAGATGTTCGACGGTTTGATGTCCAGGTGCAGCAGCTTATGCGCGTGCACCTCGCGCAGGCCGTTGAGCATGCGGGTGAACACCCCGCGGATGAAGCGTTCGCTGACTTCGCCGCGGTGGCGGTGGATGTAGTCGTGCAGGGTGCGCCCGCGCTCGAACTGCATCACCATGTACACCGTGCCGTTGGCGCGGAAGAAGTTCATCACCCGCACCACGTTGGGGTGCATCAGGCGCGCGAGCGAGCGCCCCTCTTCGAAGAAGCACTTCATGCCGTAGCGGAAGGCCGGCATGTTCTCGTCCGGCACCTGCGGCTCGAGCTGGCCTTCGGCGCGCAGCGCGAGCGAGTTGGGCAGGTACTCCTTGATCGCCACCGGGGTGTCGTCCTCATCGTAGGCGAGGTACACGATGGAGAAGCCGCCCAGCGAGAGCTGCCGGTCTATCCGGTACTGGTCCAGCTGGAAACCGGTCGGCAGGGGAGCATTGGCTTGAGGCGGCATCGGCGGGCGGGGTAGGATTCGCGCTTCGTCGCATTGTGTCGGGCGGAAGCCAGAGAGTGTAAACGATCCCGACAACTCCCGGAGACCTACCCATGATTCATAGCATGACCGGCTTTGCCGTGCAGACCCGCGACCTCGGCCGCGTGTGCCTGCATCTGGAGTTGCGCAGCGTCAACTCGCGCTACCTCGATCTGGCTTTCCGCATTACCGACGATCTGCGCCAGGCCGAACCGGCGATCCGCGAACTGATCTCCGCACGTCTGTCGCGCGGCAAGGTGGAGTGTCGCCTCAATCTGCAGACCACCGATGCCGCGCCGCGCAGCCTGGCGCTCAATGCCGGCCTGCTAGAGCAATTGAGCGAGGCCGAGGCGACGGTGCGCGAGCGCCTGCCCGAGGCCGCCCGCCTGACGGTGGGCGAGGTGCTGCGCTGGCCCGGCATGCTGGCCGACGACAGCCTGGCCTTCGAGCAGATGCAGCCGGCGGTGCTCGAACTGGCGCGCGCCGCGCTCGACGAGCTCGCCGCGGCGCGCCGGCGCGAGGGCGGCAAGCTGGCCGAGATGATCCGCGAGCGCACCACGCGCATGCGCGAACTGGTGGTGCAGGCCGCGCCGCGCATTCCGGCCATCGTCGCCGAGCATCAGGAAAAACTCACCAGCCGCCTGCGCGAGGCGGTGGCCAGCCTGGACGAGGACCGCATCCGCCAGGAAGTGGCGCTGTTCGCCCAGCGCATCGATGTGGCCGAGGAGCTCTCCCGCCTGTCCACCCACCTCGACGAGGTGGACCGCATCCTCAAGGCCGGCGGCGCGGCCGGCAAGCGCCTGGATTTCCTGATGCAGGAACTGAACCGCGAGGCCAACACCCTGGCCTCGAAGTCCGCCGCCACCGACATCACCGGCGTGGCGATGGAGATGAAGGTGCTGATCGAGCAGATGCGCGAGCAGGTGCAGAACATCGAGTAGGGTCCCCGCCGGCGCGCTGCGCGGGCGGCGCAGTGCATATGGCGGTGGTCGTAGTAAGATGGGGCATTCCCAATCAGCCCGTCATGCTCCCATGCCCGGAACCCTGTTCATCGTCACCGCGCCATCCGGCGCCGGCAAGACCACGCTGGTGCGCGGCCTGCTCGAACGCGACCCGAAGGTCCAGCTGTCGATCTCCTTCACCACGCGTGAACCCCGCCCGGGCGAGCAGAACGGACGCGAGTACAACTTCGTCGACGTCGACAGCTTCCGCAGCTTGCGCGATCGCGGCGAATTCCTCGAATGGGCCGAGGTGCATGGCAACTACTACGCCACCTCGCGCACCTGGCTGAAGGAGCAGGTCGCCGCCGGGCGCGACACCCTGCTGGAGATCGACTGGCAGGGCGCGCAACAGGTGCGCAAGGCCTTCCCCGATGCGGTGGGTGTGTTCATCCTGCCGCCCTCCTTCGATGAACTGGAGAACCGCCTGCGCGGGCGCGGTACCGACAGCGATGCGGTGATCTCGCGCCGCCTGCTCGGCGCGCGTGGCGAGATGCGCCATGTGGGGGAGTTCGACTACGTTATAATTAACAACGAGTTGCAGGTCGCGCTCGACGACCTCGTCGCCGTCGTGCGTGCGGCCCGGCTGCGTTATGCCAATCAGCATGCGCGCCATCTGCAATATTTCGATTTCCTCGAACAGGACTGACACCATGGCCCGCATCACCGTTGAAGACTGCCTGAAACGAATCCCCAACCGCTTCCAGCTGACCCTGGCGGCCACCTATCGCGCGCGCCAGCTGACCGTGGGCGGCACCGCCCAGATCGAGCTGGACAAGGGCGACAAGGACAAGCCCACGGTGATCGCGCTGCGCGAGATCGCTGCCGGCAAGGTGGGTCTGGAAGTCCTCAACCGCGGTCAGGCCTGACCCCCGCGGGGGAAGGAGTTCCTGCCATGGATGCCATTGCGGCCCCGGCCCCGGAACCCTTCCGCCCGCCGTCCTCCAGCGTGCTGTCGCTCGACTTCGAGCGCCTGCGCGGCAAGCTCGCGACCTATCTCAAGTCCGAGGACATCGGCCGCATCGAGGCGGCGTACCACTTCTCCGCCAACGCCCATGAAGGGCAGTTCCGCATCAGTGGCGAGCCCTATATCTCGCATCCGGTGGCGGTGGCGTCCATCGTTGCGGACTGGAATCTCGACAGCCAGGCGCTGATCGCCGCGCTCCTCCACGACGTGATGGAGGACACCCACATCTCCAAGGGGGAGATCGCCGAGCGTTTCGGCAAGACCGCGGCCGAACTGGTCGATGGCCTCTCCAAGCTCGACAAGATCGAGTTCCGCTCGCATGAAGAGGCCCAGGCGGAGAACTTCCGCAAGATGCTGCTGGCCATGGCCAGCGATCTGCGGGTGATCCTGGTCAAGCTCGCCGACCGCCTGCACAACATGCGCACGCTCGACTGCGTGCGCCCGGCCAAGCGCCGCCGCATCGCCAGCGAGACGCTGGAGATCTACGCGCCGATCGCCAACCGGCTGGGGCTCAACAACCTGTACCGCGAGCTGCAGGAACTGTCCTTCGAGCACAAGTACCCGCTGCGCTTCCGCGTGCTGGCGCGCGCCATCCGGGCGGCGCGCGGCAACCGGCGCGAGGTGGTCGGCAAGGTGCTCGCCTCCATCGAGGAGCGCCTGCCGCAGTGGGGCATCTCGGCCGACGTGCAGGGGCGCGAGAAGCACCTGTTCTCGATCTACCGCAAGATGGTCGAGAAGCATCTGTCCTTCTCGCAGGTGCTCGACATCTACGGATTCCGCGTGATCGTGCGCGACGTCCCGAGCTGCTATCTGACGCTGGGCGCGCTGCATTCGATGTACAAGCCGGTGCCGGGCAAGTTCAAGGACTACATCGCCATCCCCAAGGCGAACGGCTACCAGTCGTTGCACACCACGCTGATCGGCCCCTTCGGCACGCCGGTCGAAGTGCAGGTCCGCACGCGCGAGATGCACCACATCGCCGAGGCCGGCGTGGCCTCGCACTGGCTGTACAAGGAAGACGAGAAGACGCTCACCGAGCTGCAGCAGAAGACCCACTCCTGGCTGCAGTCGCTGCTCGAACTGCAGCACACCTCGGGCGAGGCCACCGAGTTCCTCGAACACGTCAAGATCGACCTCTTCCCCGGCGAGGTGTATGTGTTCTCGCCCAAGGGCACGATCTTCTCGCTGCCCAAGGGCTCCACGCCGGTGGATTTCGCCTACGCGGTGCATACCGACATCGGCAACCGCTGCGTGGCCTGCCGCATCAATGGCGACCTGATGCCGCTGCGCACCGAACTGCGCAACGGCGACCAGGTGGAGATCATCTCCGCGGCGCACGCCAGCCCCAATCCGGCCTGGCTGTCCTATGTGCGCACCGGCAAGGCGCGTGCGCAGATCCGCCACTTCATGAAGAACGCCCAGCAAGAGGAGTCGGTCGCGCTGGGCGAGCGCCTGCTCAACCAGGCCTTGCGCCCGCACGGCCTCACCCTCGGGCAGATCTCCACCTTCGCCTGGGATCGCTTCCTGCGCGACCGCGGGGTGCGCAGCAAGAAGGAAGTGTTCTCCGACATCGGCCTGGGCAAGCGCCTGCCGGTGATCGTCGCGCGCCGCGTGGCGCAGGCGCAGGACCTCGAATCCGGCCGCCCGGACGTGATCAAGCCGAAGCCCGCCGGCGCCATCCTGATCCGCGGTTCCGAAGGCATCGCGGTGCAGCTGGCGCGCTGCTGCCAGCCGATTCCGGGCGATCCGATCATCGGCACCATCCGCAAGGGCCAGGGGCTGGAGGTGCATCTGCACGACTGCCCGGCGGTGGCCAAGCTGCGCGGGGACCGCGGGCGCTGGGTGGATGTGGAATGGGAGGCCGGCGACGGCGAACGCCTGTTCGACGTCACCATCCGCGTGCTCACCAAGAACGCGCGCGGCGTGCTCGCGCGGGTGGCGAGTGCGATCTCGGAGATGGACTGCAACATCCAGAACCTCACCATGGACAACGAGCAGGGCGCCTACACCGCGCTCAATCTCACCCTGCAGGTGCGCGACCGCATGCACCTTGCGCAGGTCATGCGCGCCGTGCGCCGGGTGCCGGAGGTGGTGCGCATCGGCCGTCTGCGCGGCGACGGGCGGACAAGCTGAGGTAGAATTCCGCCGGTATTGCAGGGAGAACCAGGGAGAAGGACATGGCAATGTACGAATCGGAGCACACCAGGTTCATGCGCGAGTGGCTGGACAAGCACCCGCAGGAGCTCGAAGAGCAGAAGAAGGGCCGCGCCCTGTGGTGGGACAAGCCGCAGGATCTCGACACCGAGGCCCGCCACGCGCAGTCGAAGGTGCCGGTCAAGCCCTACTACTACGACGCCAACCACTAACTGCTTCCGGCAGGTCGGCCCAGCGGCCCGCCTGCCGCCGACCTGATGCCCTCTGAACAGACTCCGCGCAGTGCCAGCCCGCTGCAGGCCGATCCGCAACTCGACACCTACTTTTCCACCGAAGCCGAACGCCGCACGAAGACGCGCGAGATGTTCGACAGCGCCGCCTTCGCCTACGACCGGGCGGAAGGCATCACCGCGCTCGGCACCGGCGCCTGGTACCGCCGCTACGCGCTGTCGCGCGCCGGGCTGCGCGAAGGCATGCGGGTGCTCGACGTGGCCGCCGGCACCGGCCTGGTATCGCGTGAGGCCTGCCGCCTGATTGGCCCGCAGGGCCGCCTGACCGCGCTCGACCCCTCACCCGGCATGCTCGCCGAGCTGCGCAAGAAGCTCGACGTGGAAACCCTGGAAGCCTACGCCGAAGCCATTCCGCTCGACGACGGCGGCGTTGACTTCCTCTCCATGGGCTACGCGCTGCGCCACGTCGCGGACCTCGACCAGGTGTTCCGCGAGTACCTGCGCGTGCTCAAGCCCGGCGGCACCGCCTGCGTGATGGAGATCACCCGGCCGCGCAGTGCGCTGGGGCGCCTCCTGATGAAGCTCTACATCCGCGGCGTGGTGCCGTTGCTCTCCCGCCTGAGCCGCAGCGGGCCGGAAGTCGGCCTGCTGTGGGAATACTACTGGGACACCATCCAGGCCAGCGTCAGCCCGGAAGAGGTGATGCAGGCGATGCGCCGCGCCGGCTTCGCCGAGGTGCGCAGCAACGTCACCCTGGGCGTGTTCCGCGAGTACCTCGGCAACAAGGCCGCCTGAAGGCCGCCGAGCCGACTGCCGCATGGCGCTGCCCGACCGCTACGCGATCATCGACGTCGAGACCACCGGGGCCAACCCGGTGCGCGACCGGGTGACCGAGATCGCCATCCTGCGCATCGAACAGGGCGAGGTGGTCGCGCGCTGGGAGAGCCTGGTCAATCCGGGCATGTCCATTCCGCCGATGATCCAGCGCCTGATCGGCATCACCGATGCGATGGTCGCCGGCGCACCGTCCTTCGGCGCGCTTGCCGACACCGTGCGCGGGCTGCTCGACGGCTGCGTGTTCGTGGCGCACAACGCACGCTTCGACTACGGCTTCATCCGCAACGAGTTCCAGCGCATCGGGCAGGACTTCGATGCCGCGGTGCTGTGCACGGTGAAGCTGTCGCGCGCCCTGTTCCCGGAGCATCATCGCCACGGCCTGGACGCGCTGATCGCGCGGCATGGTCTGCAGTGCGACGCGCGCCACCGTGCGATGGGCGATACCGAGGTGCTCTGGCAGTTCGCCCGCCTGGTCAGTGAGCAGTTCCCGCACGACACCCTGGCCGCGGCCACCGTGCGCGCGATGAAGCCGCCGGCGCGCCCGCCCGGCCTGCCCGAGGGCGCGCTGGAAGGCCTGCCCGACGTGCCCGGGGTCTATCTGTTCTATGGTGAGGCGCCGCAGCCGCTCTACCTCGGGCGGGCGGTGTCGCTGCGCGCGCGCGTGATGGATCACCTGAATGCGGCCAACGGCAAGGGCAGGGATGCCACACTGGCGCGCGAGGTGCGTCGTGTGGAATGGCTGGAGACAGCCGGCGAGTTCGGTGCCCTGCTGCTCGAAGGGAGCATGCTGAAGACCTGCCGGCCGCGGTTCAACGGACATCCGCCGGGCGGCGAAGAGGTGTTCGGCCTGCGCCTGCAGGAGGGCCGGCGGCGTCCGCCCATCCTGCAGCGCGTCCCGCTTTCCGGGAGCGATCCTGCCGCCTGGGAGGGTTTGCACGGGGCCTTCCGCAGCCGCAAGGAGGCCGACAGCCTGCTGCGCGAACTGGCCCAGCTGTATGGCCTGTGTCTGCGCCGCCTGGGGCTGGAAGGGGGCGGAAAAGGTGCTTGTTCGGCCTATGCCGCAAAGCGCTGTAAGGGGGTTTGCGTGGCCCGCGAAACACCCGAGGAACACGATCGTCGTCTGGCCGGGGCGCTCGGCGCGGCGCGCCTCAAACCTTGGCCGTGGCCCGGCGCGGTGGTGTTGGCCGAACGCTGCGCGCAGAGCGGACGCGAGGCCTGGCACCTGCTCGATCAATGGTGTCTGCTGGGCAGTGCCGAGAGCGTGGAGCAGGCGGCCGAACTGGCTGCCAGCGCGCCGCCGCGCGCCTTCGACATCGATACCTACCGCATCCTTGCCCGCTGGCTGGCCGATCCGGCGCACCATGCGGACATCCGTCCGCTGGACGTCTGAAGGGCGGCGCGTCAGCCTGCTGCGCAGCTGCGCAGCAGCCCGACGTCGGTGAGGGTCATGCCGCGCCGGCCGCGCGGGCGGAACATGCCGTCGCGGGTCAGGCGGCCGAGCGCGCGCGACAGGGTTTCCGGGGTGAGGTTGAGCTGTGCGGCGATGGTCTGCTTGTCGGTTTCCAGCTTGATCTCGCAGCGCTTGGCCTCGTGCGGCGCGAGCTGGGCGAGATAGTGCGCGACGCGCTGGGTGCTGTTGCGCTGCACGCACAGCTGCAGGTTCTCGATCAGGTCGTACATGCGTCCGGCGAGGGTGCACAGCAAGGCGGCGTTGAGCGCCGGACAGGCCGCCATCGCGCGGTGCAGGGCGGCGCTGCCGATCATCAGCACCACGCTGTCGCGCGTGGTCTGGCTGGTGACGGGTTCGGGTCGGCCGAGC
>JAUVWV010000379.1 GCA_030603925.1 Thauera sp.
CGGGCATCCTGATCCTGATCATCAACATCATCGGCGGGCTGTTCGTCGGCGTCATGCAGCACGACATGGCGGTGGGCGAGGCCGGCCGTACCTACACTCTGCTGACCATCGGTGACGGCCTGGTGGCGCAGATCCCCGCGCTGATCATCTCGGTGGCCGCCGGCCTGGTGGTATCGCGCGTCGGCGACGACGGCGACATCGGCAGTCTGGTGATCGGCCAGGTGTTCGCCAACCCGCAAGTGATGTTCCTGACCGCCACCATCCTCGGCATCCTCGGCCTGATCCCGGGCATGCCCAACTTCGTCTTCCTGCTGCTTGCGGCCCTGATCGCCGGACTCGGCTGGACCCTGCGGCAGAAACAGCTCGCCGCGGCCGCTGCCGCGGTGCCCGAAGCCGCGGCCGCCGCGGCCGCCGCGCAGCCGCAGGAGGCGCAGGAGGCGAGCTGGAACGACGTGGCGCCCGTGGATGTGCTGGGCCTGGAAGTCGGCTACCGCCTGATTCCGATGGTCGATCGCGGGCAGGACGGCGAGCTGCTCAAGCGCATCCGCGGCCTGCGCAAGAAATTCGCCCAGGAGGTCGGCTTCCTCTCCGCGCCCGTTCACATCCGCGACAACCTGGAACTGCGGCCGAACGCCTACCGCATCGCGCTCAAGGGGGTGGAGATCGGCAGCGGCGAGGCCTATCCGGGGCAGTATCTGGCGATCAACCCGGGGCGCGTCACCGGGCCCATGCAGGGGCGCGAGACCAAGGATCCGGCCTTCAGCCTGCCGGCCTACTGGATCGACGCCGGGCAGCGCGAACAGGCCCATGCGCTGGGCTACACGGTGGTCGACGCGAGCACCGTGGTGGCCACCCACCTCAACCACCTGATCCTCAACCATGCCGCCGAACTGCTCGGCCGCCAGGAAACCCAGGCGCTGCTCGACCACATCGGCAAGGAAGCGCCCAAGCTGGTGGAAGATCTGGTGCCCAAGGTGCTGTCCGTGTCCACCGTGCAGCGCGTGCTGCAGAACCTGCTGGAAGAGGGCGTCAACATCCGCGACATGCGCAGCATCATCGAGGTGCTGGCGGAGAACGCGCCGCGCACCCAGGATCCCGTCGAGCTCACCGGCAAGGTGCGCGAGGCGCTCGGTCGCGCCATCATCCAGAGCCTGTTCCCGGGCAATGCGGAGCTGCAGGTCATGGCGCTCGAGCCGGGCCTGGAGCGCATCCTGATGCAGGCCATGACCGCCGGCGGCGACGGCGGGGCGATCGAACCCGGGCTGGCCGACACCCTGCTGCGCCAGACCGCCCAGGTCGCGCAGCGCCAGGAAGACATCGGCCTGCCGCCGGTGCTGCTGGTGCCCGCACCGCTGCGCATGCTGCTGTCGCGCTTCCTGCGCCGCGCGGTGCCTTCGCTGAAAGTCGTGGCCAACTCCGAAGTGCCCGAGTCGCGCACCATCCGCGTCACCGCGATGATCGGCGCGGCTGGCTGAGCCCGTAGCCGGAAACGGCCCTTGCGCGTTCTCGATACGCTTCGGTACGCCTGACTGCGGCCGGCGTACGGGCAGGCGGGCATTCTCCCCGCCACCCGGATGCGGCCTGGCCCGCATCTCCCACGCCCGCGCCGCTGCGCATCGCTCTCCACCTTATCTGCGCGCGTCCTGCCGCCGTGCCGTGTGTCCGGCACGCCGGGCCGGTCTGCGCGAGGCGTTCCCAGCACGCGAATAGGCGGGGGAAATCCGGTTTATTCCACCCTATCCGTGCAGCGGGTGACGGCCATAATCGGAACCATCCTGCGCTGCGAGCGCGGTAGTCGGAGAAACACCATGAACGTCAAACGCTATTTTGCTCAAACTGCCCGCGAAGCCCTGCGTGCGCTGAAGGAAGAACTCGGAGCCGACGCGATCGTGCTGTCCAATCGGGCAGTCGAAGGCGGGGTGGAGATCCTCGCGCTGCCGGGCGATGCGGTCGGAGCGTTGCCGTCTTCGACCCGTGCTGCACAGCCGCCCGCGCGCGCCGCCGCGGTGCGCAGCGCCGAGGTGCCCAAGCCCGTACGCCCGTCTGCGGACGAGGATGACGACTACCGCATCAGCCTGAGCGCGGCCCCGGCCGTGCGCCGCGCCAGTGCCCCGGCGCAGCCCGCCGCGCCGGCGGTGCGTCCGTTCGCGCCGCCGCGCGTCGAGCACGCCGACTACCCGCCGC
>JAUVWV010000355.1 GCA_030603925.1 Thauera sp.
CTGCGCGGCGCGCCGCGCAGGGAACAGGCCCTGGCCCTGGCGGCGCCCTCGGAAGCGCAGGACATCATCGCCGACTACGCCCGCCTGGGATTCACCCTGGGACGCCATCCGCTGGCCCTGCTGCGCGAGCGTCTGCGTGCGCTGCGCTTTCTCAGCGCCCGCGAGATCGCCACCTGCCAGGACCGCCAGCTGGCCCGCGCAGCCGGTGTGGTCACCTGCCGCCAGCGCCCGGCCACAGCGGGCGGCACCCTGTTCGTGACCCTGGAGGATGAAACCGGGCTGATCAACATCATCGTGCGCGAGGAACTGCTGCAGGCCCAGCGCCGCGAACTGCTCGGCGCCCGCCTGCTCGGGGTGTATGGTCAGATCAGCCGCCAGGGCCCGGTGGTGCACCTGGTCGCCGGCCGCGTGGTGGACCATTCCGCCCTGCTGGGCCGGCTTGAGGCGCCCAGCCGGGACTTTCACTGAGCGGCGGTCGCCCGCTGCGCTTTCGGCTACCATCGCCCCCTCATCCGCCCTGCCGCACCTTCATGCTTCCCGCCCCGCCCTTCGCCCTGTTCGACGACAACCAGGATGCCGCCGGCGACCTGCTGCTCAGCGGGCTGCGCCAGACCCTGGTGTGCCACCGTGCGCAGGACGTGGACGCCAGCTTTGCGGCGCTCGAGGCCGCACAGGCGGCCGGGTACTGGGTGGCGCTCGCCGCCACCTACGAACTGGGCTACCTGCTCGAGCCGCGCCTCACCCCCCTGCTGCCCGCGCAGCGGCCGCAGGGCTGGCCCCTGCTCAGCGCGTGGATCTTCGAGCGTGGCGAACGCCGCAGCGCCGGGCGCACCGCACAGGACCTGCACAACGCACTGGCCGGACTGGACGAGCACCGCCGCCTGGCCGGACTGCTCGACCTGCACCCTGCCGTGGACGAAGCGCATTACCGCGCGGCCGTGTTGCGCATCCGCGAGCTGATCCACGCCGGCGACTGCTACCAGGTGAACTACACTTTTCCACTGCACGGACGCCTCTACGGCGCCCCGCTGGCGCTCTACGAGCGCCTGCGGCAGGCCCAGCCGGTGCGCTACGGCGCCTTCATCGCCGACGGACAGCGTCACCTGCTGTCGCGCTCGCCGGAGCTGTTCGTGGAACGCCGCGGCCGGCGGCTGACCTGCCGCCCGATGAAGGGCACCGCGCCGCGCGACAGCGCCCCGCAGGCGCTGGCCGCCTCGGAGAAGAACCGCGCCGAGAACGTCATGATCGTGGACCTGATCCGCAACGACCTCGGCCGGCTCGCACCGCCCGGCGGCGTCCGGGTGCAGGCGCTGTGCGAGATCGAGGCCTATCCCAGCGTCTGGCAGATGACCTCCACGGTATGTGCCGAGCCGGTCGACGCCGGCCTGGCGGCGATCTTCCATGCGCTGTTTCCCTGCGGCTCGGTGACCGGAGCGCCGCGCATCCGGGCGATGCAGATCATCCGCGAACTGGAGGCGGTGCCGCGCGGCCCCTACTGCGGGGCCATCGGCTGGCTGGCGCCGGACGGCGACTTCCGCTTCAACGTGCCGATCCGCACCGTGCTGCTCGATGCCGACGGCAGCGCCACGCTGGGCATCGGCAGCGGCATCGTGGCCGACTCCGACCCCGGCGAGGAATGGCGCGAATGCCTGCTCAAGGGCAGTTTCGTGCAGCGCACGCCGCCCGGTTTCGCACTGCTCGAAACCCTGCGCTGCGAACCCGCGGCACGCGAGCCCTACCCCTTGCTGACGCGCCACCTCGCGCGCCTCACACGCTCGGCGGCCAGCCTGGGATTCCGCTGCGATGCGCAGGCACTGCGCGACGCGCTGCTCGAACGCGCCCGCGGCCTGCACGGCACCCACCGGATCCGCCTGCAGCTGGAAGCGGACGGACGCCACGCACTGAGCGCGGCGCCGCTGGACGACAACCCGGCCGCGCCCAGCGTGATCCTCTCCGACAGCGTGCTCGACGCCGACGATGCGCTGCTGCGCCACAAGACCACCGCGCGCAGCCTGTACGACGGCGAGCTGGCGCGGGCGATGGCTGCGGGCCACTTCGACCTGCTGTATTTCAACGGGCGCGGCGAACTGGCCGAGGGCGCGCGCAGCAGCGTGTTCCTGGAACTGGACGGCCGGCTATGGACCCCGCCGCTGTCCAGCGGGCTGCTCGACGGCGTGTGGCGCCGCCTGATGCTCGACGAAGGGCGCGCGCAGGAGCGCGTACTCACCCGCGCCGACCTGCGGCGTGCCTCGGCCATCTACCTGGGCAACGCCTTGCGCGGCTTGCAGCAGGTACGGCTGGCAGACTGAGCGGGGCCCGCGCCCCGCCCGACACCCCCTTACTTCTTGCCCTTGCCCTTGGGCACCACCGGCAGGGCTTCGATGCGCTTCACCAGCGCCTCGGTCGAGGTGCCCAGCAGCAGTTGCAGGCCGGCGCGCAGCAGTTCCGACTTGGTGCAGATCCGCCCGGCCTTGGCCAGTTCGGTGCGCAGGGTCTTCAACTGGGCGTGCTCGCTCTTCGGCATCGAGAAGGAATCGCGCACCACCTTCTCACGCTTGTCCTTGCGCGCAGCCTCGACGGCCGGCGCGGCGGGCTGCGCCTTCCCGGCCGGCACCGCCTTCAACGCCTTCACCGCCGGCACCGCCGGCACCGCCGGCACCGCCGGCACCGCCGGCACCGCCGCGAC
>JAUVWV010000416.1 GCA_030603925.1 Thauera sp.
CCTGTGCTCCGAAGCGCTGGACCGCGAACTCGCCCTGCGCGAGCGGCTCACCCTGCGCATGCATCTGATGATGTGCTCCGGGTGCAGCAACTACCAGGAGCAGATGGCCTTGATCCGCCGCATGACGGCGCGCTTCGCGCGTGGCGAAGTGGCGCCGCGCGACGAGGCCCGCTCCGCCGCTGACAGGGACACGCCCTAAGCCACCTCAAGCACCGCGGGCAGTCCGTTCGGATCCGACAGCATGCCTTCCGGCGCGGCCGGGATGCGCTCGGCCGGCTGGCCGAAGCGATTGCACCACATCACCCGGTGGCCGTAGGCCCGGGCGGAACAGGCCTCCCCGCCATTGGAAGAGACGAAGCACATGGCCTGCGCAGGATGGCCCAAGACGCGCGCAGGCCTGCGGGCCGACGCCCCGAGCCGACGCGCCAGGGCCGCGGGCACGCAGGCCGCGTCGGGCGGCACGCCCCCGACTGCCATGAGGGCGCTGCGGCGCACGAACAGCGGATGCATGCGGTGCAGGCCGGCACGCCAGCTCGCCCGCAGACCGATCCAGGCGGTGACCAGCAACCCGCTCAGTGCCCGGGCACAGCGGCGCGGTCAGCGTGCGGTGCGCTCATTGCACGTCTCAGGTGCCATCGCCCATGCGGCGCTCAGCGCGTGCCACAGGCCGGGGCGGCGGCCGTTCCGTCGTCCAGCGCACCGCCGCAGCTGGAGCCCTGCCCTGCGGTACAGCCCCAGCAATGCGCCGCGACCCGGACCGGCAGGCCGGCCAGGGCCGCCGCCGTGGCCCGGGTGATGTGCAGGCGCGGACTGCCATCGGGTGCTGCCAGCGGCAGGCCGAGCTGCTGATTGAAGTCGCAGTCGTACAGATAGCCCTGCCAGTCCACGCTCACCAGGCTGCGGCACATCACCCCGGCGAGGTTTTCGTCGCGGTGCGCGCCGCGCAGCAGGTCCAGGTAGCGGTTGAATTCGCCCTTGCTGACCAGCATCGAGCCGAAGCGCTGGATGGGCATGTTGGCCAGGGTGAACAGGCGGGTGAACACGATGCCGAGTTCCTCGCCCAGATGCTCGCGGTAGGCTGCCTCCAGCGCCGCCTGGGGCGGCGGCAGGCTGGGGCCCTGCGGGTTGTACACCAGCGACAGCACGCGCTCGCCGCCGGCCTGCCCGTAGCCGAGTTCGTTGAGCCGGCGCAGCGCGCGGATGCTGGTGGCGAACACGCCCTTGCCGCGCTGGCGATCGACGTTGTCCTCCAGGTAGCAGGGCAGCGAGGCGACCACCTCGACGCGGTGTTCGGCAAGGAATTCGGCCAGCCCGTCCTGGCCCGGCTCGTACAGGATGGTGAGGTTGCAGCGGTCGATCACATGCAGGCCGCGGGCGCGCGCGGCCACCACCAGGCGGCGGAAGTGCGGGTTCAGCTCGGGCGCGCCGCCGGTCAGGTCCAGGGTATTCACCTGAGGGCTGGCATCGAGGAAGGCGAGCAGCGCATCCACCGTCTCGCCG
>JAUVWV010000157.1 GCA_030603925.1 Thauera sp.
AGCGCGGCTTCCTCGACCTGCTGCTGGCCGAATGCGCGGCGGCCGGCGAGGCGCTGCTCGTCGTCAGCCACGACGCGCGCCAGGCGGAACAGTTCGACCGCCGCGTGGCGCTCGACGAGATCAACCGTGCCGTGCGGGGCCGCGCATGAAGGCCCCGGTCTGGCACCTCACCTGGCGCAGCCTGCTCAACCGGCGCCTCACCGCGCTGCTCACGGTGATTTCGGTCGCCCTCGCGGTGGCGCTGCTGCTGGGCGTGGAGCGCCTGCGCAGCGACGCGCGCGCCGGCTTCGCCTCCACCATCTCCGGCACCGACCTGGTGGTGGGCGCGCGCAGCGGGCCGGTGCAACTGCTGCTGTATTCGGTGTTCCACATCGGCAACGCCACCAACAACGTGTCCTGGGAGAGCATCGAGGGCATTGCCGCGCTGCCGGACGTGGACTGGCTGGTGCCGATCGCGCTGGGCGACTCGCACCGCGGTTTCCGCGTGGTCGGCACCACGGCGGAGTTCTTCACCCGCTACCGCTACGGACGCGGTCACGGCCTGGCCTTCGAGCACGGGCAGCCCTTCGGCGACATCTTCGAGGCGGTAGTGGGCGCCGAGGTGGCGGCGCGCTTCGGCTACCGCGTCGGGCAACCCATCGTGGTCAGCCACGGCGCCGGCGAGGTGAGCTTTGCCGATCACGACGACAAGCCCTTCACCATCGTCGGCGTGCTGGCGCGCACCGGCACCCCGGTGGACCGCTCGGTGCTGGTCAGCCTGGAAGGCATCGAAGCCATCCATGTGGACTGTGTGGGCGGCGCCCGCCTGCCCGGGGTGAACATCGCCGCCGAGCATGTGCGCAAGTTCGACCTCAGCCCGAAGAGCGTCACCGCCGCGCTGGTCGGCCTGAAGTCGCGTGTCGCGGTGTTCCGCGTGCAGCGCCAGATCAACGGCTGGGAGGCCGAGCCGCTGCTCGCGGTGCTGCCCGGCGCCACCCTGCAGGAGCTGTGGAACGTGGTGGCGGTTGCCGAGCGCGCCCTGCTGGCGGTCTCCGCGCTGGTGGTGGCGGTGGGTCTGGCCGGGCTGGTGGCGGTGGTGATCGCCAGCCTGGGCGAACGCCGCCGCGAGCTGGCCATCCTGCGCGCGTTGGGCGCCAGCCCCGGACAGGTGTTCCGCCTGCTGGCGCTGGAAAGCCTGCTGCTCGCCCTGGCCGGCTGCGTCCTCGGTATCATGCTGCTCTCCGCCACGGTGGCGGCCGTCGGGCCGTGGCTGGCAGCCACCTACGGCCTGCCGCTGTCAGCCGGCTGGCCGAGTGAGGCCGAATGGAAACTGCTGGCCGCGGTGCTCGGCGTGGCCTTGCTGGCCAGCCTCGTGCCGGGCTGGCGCGCCTACCGTTATTCGCTTGCCGACGGCATGACCATCAGGATCTAGACATGAAGCTGCGCTCCGCCTCCCTTGTCCTTGCCCTGGCCGCCGCGCTGCCGCTGGCCGCGTGGCTGCTGCCGGATGCCCGGGCGCAGAAGCCCGCGCCCCCCGCGCAGTCCGGCTACCAGGTCGGCGAACGCCTGACGCCCGCCGCGCCGGCGCGCGCCAGCGAGTTCGCCGAAATCGAATGGGACGACCTGCTGCCGCCGGACTGGAATCCGCAGGCGTTGTTCGACGACATCAACCTGGACGACATGACCGACAGCGACCCGCGCGCCATCGACCTGATGCGCCGGCTGCGCGAGGAGTGGGACCGCGCCCCGGTGGTCGAGCGCATGAACGGGCGGCGCATCCGCATCCCCGGCTTCGTCGTGCCGCTGGAGGGCGACGGCAAGACCATCCGCGAATTCCTCCTGGTGCCCTACTTCGGCGCCTGCATCCACGTGCCGCCGCCGCCCGCCAATCAGCTCATCCACGTGATGCCGGACAAGGCCATCCCGGCAAAGTGGAACATGGTGCCGGTATGGGTCAGCGGCCTGCTCACCGTGGCGCGCATCGAGTCGGAACTGGGTAACGCGGGCTACCAGCTGCGGGCGATCAAGGTCGAGGAGTACGTCGAGCCGGCGGCGAAAGCCAGATAGGCATCCCAGCGGGTGACCGTGGTGCACTGGCAGGCAGGCTCATGTAGGAGCGGCCTTGGCCGCGATTGCGGCGTCGTTTCATCATCGGCCGTATCGCGGCCAAGGCCGCTCCTACATTAGGTGTGGCGTCAAGGATCGGCAAACCGCCTTAGCCTTCTCGCAGCCCCTGCAGGATGCTGCGCACCGGCGTCGGCAGCGGCGCCTCGTCCAGGGCGTTCAGCGCCTGCCAGTGCAGGCTGCCGTCGGCGGCCAGCGGCGGGACGGCCGGCAGGTCCACCAGCCAGGGGCGGATCTCCAGCACGAAGTGGGTGAAGGCGTGGACCAGTGGCGGCAGTTCGCTTCCGCCCGCCACCTCGCCGAAACGCTGCGCCACCCAGGCCGCGGCGCCGTCCTCGCCGGCTTCCGGCAAGGCCAGCAGGCCGCCCCAGATGCCCGCAGGCGGGCGGCGTTCCAGCAGCACGGTGTCGCCCGCGCGCACCACCGCCACCTGCACCCTGCGCCGTGGCGGCGTCTTGCGCGGGCGGGCGGCGGGCAGTTCCGTAGTGCGCTCCTCCCGCCGGGCCACGCAGTCGCCGGCCAGCGGGCAGCGCCCGCAGGCCGGGCGGCTGCGGGTGCACACCGTGGCGCCCAGGTCCATCTGCGCCTGGATGTAGCGTCCCACCTCGCGCGCCGGCAGCAGTTCGGCGGCCAGCGCCCACAGCCGTTGCTCCACCGCGCGCTGGCCGGGAAAGCCTTCCACGCCGAACACCCGGCACAGCACCCGTTTGACGTTGCCATCCAGGATGGGCACGCGCTCGCCGAAGCAGAAGGCCGCAATCGCCGCCGCGGTGGAGCGGCCGATGCCGGGCAGGCGGGCGATCTCTTCGGCGCGCTGCGGGAAGACCCCGCCATGTTCGTCCATCACCACCTGCGCGGCCTTGTGCAGGTTGCGGGCGCGGGCGTAGTAGCCCAGCCCGCTCCACAGCCCCAGCACCGCCTCCTGCGGCGCGGCGGCCAGGTCGGCCAGGTGCGGAAAGCGTTGCAGAAAGCGCAGGTAGTACGGGATCACCGTGTCCACCTGGGTCTGCTGCAGCATGATCTCGGACAGCCACACCCGGTACGGGTCGCGGCTCTGTTGCCAGGGCAGGTCGTGGCGACCGTGATCGGCCTGCCAGGCTATCAGGCGGGGGGCAAAATCGTTTTTGGACAAGGGATTATCCTGTTGTTGCATTGCAGCAGGGGGTCGACGCGGACCAGCTTCGCGGCGATAATCCGCCGTCTTGCCCATACACCAGCCGGGGGTTCCGTCCGGCGCCGCCTCCCGAAAGACCATGTCCGCACAGAACTATTACACTCACGAAGACTTCACCCGAAATTTCCGCAATGCGCTGGGCATGTTCGCCACCGGCATCACGGTGGTCACCACGCGGGCGGGCAATGGCGCGCCGGTGGGGCTCACGGTGAACTCCTTCAACTCGGTTTCGCTCGATCCGCCGCTGGTGCTGTGGAGCCTGTCGGCCCATCTGCCCAGCCTGTCGGTGTTCGAGGCCTGCGAATACTACGCCATCAACGTGCTGGCGGAAGACCAGCAGGAGCTCTCGCAACTGTTCGCCAGCCGTGCCGAAGACCGTTTTGCGGGGCTGGCGTTCGAGGAAGGCCTGGGCGGCGCGCCGCTGCTGCAGGGCTGCTGCGCCCGTTTCGTGTGCCGCAACACCCAGCGTTACCCCGGCGGCGACCATGTGCTGTTCGTCAGCGAGGTGGTGAACTTCGACCGCGAAGACCGTCCACCGCTGCTCTTCCACGGCGGCGCCTACCGCCGTCTGGCGCCCAGAATGCCGCTGCGACGGGCGGCACGGTAAACGCAGAAGAGGTGGCCGCGGCCACCTCTTCTGCTGTGCGGGGATGCGGCGCTCAGGCGCCCAGGAACACCATGCCCGCCCCGGCGATCAGGGCGCCCGCGGCGCGCTGCAGGCGCTGCGCCCACAGGGTCTGCGGCAGCCAGCGGCCGACGAGATAGCCCGCGCCGTGCAGCGCGGCGGTGGCCAGCGCGAAGCCGGCGGCGTAGGCCGCCAGCGTGCCCTCGCCCATCTCGGCATGGTGGGCGTGTCCGTGGAACAGCGCGAAGACCGCCACCAGCGGCAGCGCGGCGGCCACCGGCAGACGCGCTGCGAAGGCGATCAGCAGGCCGAGCACCAGCACCGAGGCGGCGATGCCCGCTTCCACCGCCGGCAGCATGATGCCCAGCGCGCCCAGCCCGGCGCCGGCGAGCATCGCCAGCACGAAGCTCGCAGGCAGCGCCCAGCGCTGGCGGCCGGCTTGGCGCGCGGCGTAGAGGCCGACCGCGAGCATGGCCAGCAGATGGTCGGCGCCGCCCAGCGGGTGGCCGAGGCCGGAGAAGAAGCTGGCCGATTCATGGCCCGGATGGGCCAGTGCGGAGCCGCTGGCGAGGACGAGGCCGAGGGTGGTCAGCGCGCGGTTCGGGTGCATGGTGCCTCCTGAGATTCCGGATGTGGATGGGTTTTCGGTAGGAGCGGCCCTGGCCGCGATGCGGCGGCCGTTTTCCCGCAGGTCGCATCGCGGGCAAGCCCGCTCCTACAAGTGGGGGGCGACGATGGCATCGTGCAATCAATTTGCGTGCCAACTGCCCGTGCTCGGTGCGATGGGGCTTGCGCGTCGAGCACTGGTCGCCCGCTTGCCGGCTGCGCGCGCATAGTGGTCAGCCGCTGACCGGCAACTCGATCACCAGTTCCGCGCCGCCCGCCGGGTGATTGCGCGCGGCAAGCTGGCCGCCGTGGCGCTCGACGATGCCGTAGCTGATCGACAGCCCCAGTCCGGTGCCCTTGCCCACCGGCTTGGTGGTGAAGAAGGGGTCGAAGACGTGCGCCAGGTGTTGCTCGGCGATGCCCGGGCCGTTGTCGTGGAAGCGGATCGTCGCACGCGAGCCCTCCACCTTGGCTTCGATGTCCAGCCAGGGTTCGGGCAGTTCGGCGGTGGCATCCCAGGCGTTCTGCACCAGGTTCATCATCACCTGCTGCATCTGGCCGGGCGAGCCGCGTACCGGGATCTCGGCGGGCAGCTTCATCCGTACCCGGAAACTCTCGCGGGTGGCCTTGCACACCCAGCGCACCGCCCGTTCGATGACCTCGGCAAGATTGAAGGCCTGCTGCTCGTCGCGGTCGATGGCGGAAAAGCGCTTCAGGCCGTCCACGATGTCGCGCGTGCGCTCGGCCCCTTCGATGGTGCCTTCGATCAGCGGCGGCAGGTCGGCCAGGATCCGGTCGATGCGCAGTTCGGCGCGCAGCGCGTCCAGTCTTGCCGGCGCCGCGCCGGCGTGCAGTGCGGCCAGATACTGCTCCAGGCGCGCGGCGTAGCGCTGCAGCGCATGCACGTTGCCGAGGATGAAGCTGATCGGGTTGTTCAGCTCATGCGCCACGCCGGCCACGAGGCGGCCCAGCGAGGCCATCTTCTCCGAGTGCAGCAGCTGCTGCTGGGTGCGCTTGAGGTCTTCGTGGGCCTGGCGCAGTGCCTGGTAGGCGCGCCGCAGCTCGCCCACCGGGCGGCCGGTGACCACCATGCCCAGCGACTTGCCCACGGCGTTGTAGCGCGGCGTGCAGTTGAGCGACACCGGCACCGTGCTGCCGTCGCGCGCGCGCAGCGGCAGTTCGCAGTCGTGCACGCCCTCGTCGCCGTACAGGGTCAGCAGGTGGCGCGCCTGGGCGCGCGCCACGTCGTCGGCGAACAGGTCGAACACCGTGGTGCCGCGCAGCTCGTCCAGTTCCTTGCCGGTGAAGTCGAGCAGCGAGCGGTTGACGTCCTCGATCAGGCCGTTGCGGTCGCATACCACCAGGATGTCGGACATCGAGGTGAGCACCGAGAGGATGAACTGCTGCGATTCCTCCAGCTTGGCGTTCTTCTGCTCGAGGGCGACCTCGTACTGCAGCAAGTCGGAATACACCTCGTCCATCTTGTGGATGACATCCATCCACACGTCCTCGCCCACGCCCACCAGTTCGCCCGGGTGGCCGGTGTGCTGCAGCGGCGGGTGCGGCGTGGAAGGGGGCTTGGGCTGGTCGCTCATGACGGGGCCGGGGTCAATGCACGGTGCACACCATGCAGGGGTCGAAGGAGCGCACCACGTGCTGTACGGCCAGCGGTACGCGGGCGTCGGCGGCGGGCAGGCCGACCAGCGCCTGTTCGCGCGCGCCGGGGGTGCCGGCGGCGTCGCGCGGCGAGAAGTTCCAGGTGGTCGGGGCAATGATCTGGTAGCTGGCGATGCGCCCGTGGCGGATCACCAGCCAGTGGCCCAGCGCGCCGCGCGCGGCCTCCACCAGGCCGCAGCCCATGGCCTCGTCGGGCAGCGCGCCCTGCGCGCAGAAGGCTTCACCCGGCTGCAGGGCCTGCACCCAGCGCTCCATCGCCGGCAGCACGCGGGCCAGTTCCAGCAGGCGGCACACCACGCGCGCCAGCACGCTGGCGCCGTCGCGCGCCACCAGATCGCGCGCCAGCGGGTGGCCGTCCACCATCTGGCGGGCCAGCGCGCCGCATTCCACCACGCGGCCGGCCAGGCGCGGCGCCTTGCACCAGGAGTAGGCGCCGTCCTTGTCGGCGTCCGGTTCGGTCAGCCCGCGCCAGGGGTGGCGGGCCTCGCCCTGCATCCAGGCGTGGCTGAGGTCTTCGCGGATCTCGTCGGGGTCGAAGGCGGTCACCGCAGCGCTCTCCGGCTGCCACACGCCGCGCGCGAACAGCGGCGTGCCGCCGAGCGGATAGGCGCCGTAGCTGACGAAGCGGTCGGTGGCGCGGCCGAGGCGGGCCAGGTCGAGATCGTCGGCAATTTCCAGGAACAGGCGCAGGTCGGAGCTGGCCGGCGCGCGCGCCGCGGCCCAGGCGGCCAGCGCAGCGGCCGAATCGAGCGCGCCGATGGCTTCCAGCGTGTCGCCGAAGGTGTGGCGCTCCAGCCAGCGGCGGAACTCGCGCAGCAGCGCGTACAGGCGGATCTTCTCCGCCGCGCTCACCGCGCGCGCCGAGCCGCCCGGCTGCAGGCTCAGGGTGTGCGGCCACTTGCCGGCGAGGATGCCGGTGAGCTGCAGGAAGGCTGCGCGCGCCGGCACGGCTTCGGCCGCAGCCGTGCCCCGCACCGCCTTGAAGCGCGCCTGCGCGGCGTCGAACCAGGGCCGCCCGGCGTAGGCCGCGCGGGCAAAGTCCGGCATGAAGAAGAGGTAGAAGTGGGTGAAGTGGTCGGCCAGATTCTCGGCGGCCAGCACCAGGTTGGCGGCCAGTTCGCCATTGGCCGGCACCGCCAGCCCCATCGCCTCGCGCAGCGCGGTGGCCGCAGCGGCGGACTGCGACACCGAGCAGATGCCGCAGATGCGCGGCACCAGCACCAGCGCATCGCGCGGGTCCTTGCCGCGCAGGATGTGCTCGAAACCGCGGTACAGCGGGGAATTCACATAGGCCGCCGCCACCCGGCCGTCGGCCACCTCCAGCTGCACCTCGAGGTCGCCTTCGACGCGGTTGAAGGGGCCGAGAACGATGCGCTCGCCCATGTTCACTTCAGCCCGGTGCGGCGGATCGCCGGTGTCACCGCAAGGTGGTCGGCCACCGCGTTGTCGCGCACCCGCCGCGGCGTGGCGGACTTGGACAGCGCGGCCAGCGCCACGACCCAGGCCTTGGGCATGTCGGAGGGCAAACCGATCGGAATGCCGGCCACCTTGGGGGTCTGCACGAAGGGGTGACCGGGCTCCTCGAAACCCGGCTCGGTACAGGAGATGCAGGCATAGCCGCCGCG
>JAUVWV010000362.1 GCA_030603925.1 Thauera sp.
ACGCCGCGGTGTTCAGCGACATCAGCCAGTTGAAGGAGAACGAGGCGCACATCCGCCACCTCGCCTACTTCGACCCGCTCACCGGCCTGCCCAACCGCCGCCTGCTGGAAGACCGCCTGCAGGTCGCCCTGGCCCACGCGCACCGCAACCGCGACCGCGCCGCCGTGCTGTTCGTGGACCTCGACCGCTTCAAGCGCATCAACGACAGTCTCGGCCACGAAGTGGGCGACCAGTTGCTGGTGGAGATCGCGCGCCGCCTGTGCGACTGCCTGCGCGAGGACGACACCGTGGCGCGCATGGGCGGTGACGAGTTCATCATCGTGCTGAGCAACCTCGCCGACCCCGACGACGCGGCGCACACCGCCAACCGCATCATCGAATCACTGCGTCAGCCGGTGCGCATCGGCGAACACGAACTCACCGTGACCACCAGCATCGGCATCAGCGTGTTCCCCGACGACAGCCGCGACCCGGCGGCGCTGATCAAGAACGCCGACATCGCGATGTACCGCGCCAAGGACGAAGGCCGCAACAGCTTCCAGCTCTACCAGCCGGCGATGAACGCGCGCTCGCTGGAGCACCTTGCGCTGGAAAGTGCGCTGCATCGCGCGCTGGCGCGCGAGGAACTGGTGCTGCACTTCCAGCCGCTGATCCGCGTCGCCGACCAGCGCACCATTGCCGCCGAAGCCCTGTTGCGCTGGCAGCACCCGGACCTCGGCCTGGTCGCGCCGGCGGACTTCATCTCGCTGGCCGAAGAGACCGGGCTGATCGTGCCGATCGGCGAATGGGTGCTGCGCACCGCCTGCGCACAGCACCGGCGCTGGCGCGAAAGCGGACATGGCGACCTGCGCATGCTGGTCAACATCTCCGCACGCCAGTTCCGCGACGAGGGCCTGGTCGACATGGTCGCCCGCGTGTTGCGCGAAACCGGCATGCCGGCGCGCCAGCTCAGCCTGGAGCTCACCGAAAGCATGCTGATGGAAGGCAGCGGGCGCAGCATCGAGGTGCTGGAAGCGCTGCGTGCGCTGGGCGTGGGGCTCGCGCTGGACGACTTCGGCACCGGCTACTCCTCGCTCGCCTACCTGAAGCGCTTCCCCATCGACGAGCTGAAGATCGACCGCCTGTTCATCCGCGACATCGACCGCAACCCGGACGACGCGGCGATCGCCGACGCCATCATCAAGCTCGCCCACAGCCTCGGCCTGCGCGTGGTCGCCGAAGGGGTGGAATCGGCCGAGCAACTGGCGATCCTCACCCGCCACGGCTGCGACATCGCGCAGGGCTTCCACTTCAGCAAGCCGGTGGAAGCCGGCCAGTTCGCGCTGCCGTCCTGAGCCGCCGCGGACGGCGTGCCGGATCAGGCCGACAGCGCATCGGCCAGCGCGTTCAGCAGCTTCGCCCCGTCGCCCTGCCAGGCACTGCCGTGCATGCACGCCAGCGTGGCCGGGCGGGCCGCCGCCAGGCGCGCCAGCATCGCCCGCGCATCGCGCGTATGCGAGAAATAGTCCATCTGCGCGCGGAACTGCTCGCTCGGCGCGAGGATGTCCGACCCGGTGAGCGGCGGCAGGTCCGCGCCGCCCTGGGTGAACAGGTCGCCGCAGAACAGCGTCGAGGTGCGTTCATCCATCAACAGGCCGCATTCCCAGCCATGCGGCAGATGCGGCGTGTCGAACCAGCGCAGCGCGTGCTGGCCGAGCACCAGCAGTTCGCCGTCGGCCATGGCGCGCGGCGCGCGGTCCGCCAGGTCGCCGACCGACACCATCGCCGCCACCGTGCCGCACACGGGCTCTGCCCGCGGCGCCACGGCGAGCCATTCGTTGAGCGCACCGCACTCGTCGGCCTCCACGTGCGAGAAGGCCAGGTAGCGCAGCTTCTCCACCGGCATGATGCTCGCCACCGCCTCGCGCACCAGCGGAAACATCCTGCGCAGGCCGGTGTGGAAGAGCAGCGGTTCGTCATCCACGACGAGGTACTGGTTGAAGGAGAACCCGCCGCCGCCTTCGATGGTCACCGGGGTGTTGATGCGGTAAATGCCGTCGGCAATCTCATGCACATTGGTGCCCGACTGCGTATTGGTGATGCTCATGCGGTCCTCCTTTGCAGGCATTGCGGGCGGCTGTCCGCGCCCTGACGCCCGATCTCAGTCCAGTACCACGCTTACCCGCTTGTTGCGCTTGCCCTCGGAGCGGATCTTCGCCACCCGCACGCGCCCGATCTCGCCGGTGCGGCGCAGGTGGGTGCCGCCGCAGGGCTGCAGGTCCACGCCGGGAATTTCGATGGTGCGCACCGTGCCCTGACCGCGCGGCGGCTGCACCGACATGGTCTTCACCAGCCCCGGATTGGCGTCCAGCGCCGCGTCGTCGATCTCGCCCACCACCACCGGGGTGTCGGCGGCAACCAGCGCGTTGAGGCGCGCCTCGATGTCCTCGGCGACCAGCTTCTCCATCTCGATGTCGAAGTCCAGGTGCGCCTTGTCCTCCGCCATGCGCCCGCCGGTGACCGGCGCGCCGACCACCGCGCAGAGCAGGTGCAGACAGGTGTG
>JAUVWV010000323.1 GCA_030603925.1 Thauera sp.
CGCGGTGGCCGGTGTCGCGTTCGAAGGCGGCGGCGATGCGCTGCATCGGCGCGGTGAAGTTGGCGGCCACCGCCACCTGCACCTCGGCAGCTCGGACGGGCATGGCGGCGCTGGCCAGCAGGAGCGCGCACAGCGCGGACAGGAGGGCTTTCATCGACGGATGTTCCTTCAGTCGTAGGTCGCCAGGATCACGCTGGACGACTTGAAGATGGCGCAGGTCGGCGTACCCACCGTCAGCCCCAGTGCGGCGGTGCTGCCGTGGGTGACCACCGCGGTGAGCTGTTTGCCGGACGGCAGGCGCAGGCTCACCTCGTCATTCACCGTGCCTTCGTGGATGGCCGCCACCTCGCCCCACAGCTGGTTGCGCGCCGACAGGCGCAGCGCCGGGTCGGTGCCGAGCAGCACCGAGGAGGACTTCACCAGCGCGAACACCTCCTTGCCGATCGCCAGCCCCAGGGTTTCCGCGCTGGCCTTGGTGATCACCGCGACGATCTCGGTGGCCGCGTCGATGCGCAAACGCACCTCGTAATCCACCCCTCCACCGTCGTGCAGGGCCACCACCGGGCCGGAAAACTGGTTGCGTGCGCTGCTCTTAATCGCCATGCGGTGCATGATCCTGCGGAACTCCTCAATGTCGGCCGGGCCGTCGGCGGCCAGGCGGGCGGCCGCGCGCTGCAGTGCGGCCTGGGTTTCCAGTTCCAGCGCACGGTACATCGCCACCATGCGCCGGCCGTATTCGGTGAGCAGCGTGCCGCCGCCCTGCCGCCCGCCGGTGACGCGCAGCACCAGCGGCTCGGGCGACAGGTTGTTGAGCGTCTCGATGGCATCCCAGGCCGCCTTGTAGGACAGCGGCACCTCCCTGGCGGCCTGGTTGATCGAGCCCAGCCGGTCGATGGCCTCCAGCAGGCGCACCCGGGTGTCGGACAGCGCACCGCCGGCGGCCGCCTCGATCGACAGGCGGCCCAGCAGGCGCTCGGGGGGATCGGTGTTCATCGCGGTCTCGGCATTATGTTGAGCGCTATATAGCGAATTGCGTGCCAGCCCCCGGCGGATGCGTACTGCACGGCAAGGGCGGCGGACAGTGCGGTGGCCGCAGAGTGCAGGCCGCGTTTTTTATGTAGTTAACTACACAACGCGTCAACAATCAAACAGGCGCGCGTCGCAAACCCGACAATCGCCCACCCTGCTCAGCCTGCGATCGCCCGGCCGGTGCGGCGGGCGGCACGGTCGCCGGGCTGGCCCGCTTCCTGCTGAGGGAAGGCATTTCATCCACTTGCAGAGGACGCGAGATGCTGCTCAAGCGCTACGAGGAACAGAACCTGTTGTTCAACTCCAACTTCACCGAGCCCGCCGGCGCCGGGCTCAGTGCCTACCGCGGCGACCTGGTGCTGACCGAAGGCGAAGTGGCCGATGCCTCCGGCCGCCGCAAGCCGCCCACCGCCAGCGTGCGCCAGTCGGTGCTGCTGGCCAGCGCCGACAAGCTGGTGCTGGCCGCCGGCCTGCTCGACGACGTCGCCAAGCTGCCGCTGTTCGTGGAGCGCTACGGCGCCGACTTCGCCGCCGACATGCAGGCGCTGTTCTTCGTGAACAACATCGGCAAGCCGATGCAGCTCGCGCTCGGCGGGGTCACCTTCCGCCTGCTGCCGCTGGAAGACGGCATGGTGTGGAACGAGTTGCTCGAAGAGCTGCGCCTGGAGAAGGGCGACCTGAAGGGCCAGAGCGCCGGCGAGAAGGTGGCCACGGTCTGTGAGGCGCTCAAGGGCCACAAGGCGCAGGGCGCCGTGGTCGCGCTGGAGGCCGCGCTGGCCGACACCATCGAAGTCAAGCACGGCGGGCGCGGTCCGGTGTGAGGCGGCGGCCGGCCAACGGGCAGGAGCGCGCTTGCCTGCGATACGGCTTCCGTCTTCCCGCAGACCGCATCGCGGCCAAGGCCGCTCCTACAGGCGGGCGGCGAGGCCGGAATGGCGCGCCGTGCGCCGCCCGCAGGCCGTGGCGAAGGCCGGCGCGCTGCCGGCCAGGGTCACCTGGCGCGCCGCGCGGGTGACCCCGGTATACAGCAACTCGCGGGTCAGCACCGGCGAGGCCGCATCCGGCAGCACCATCAGCACCGCGTCGAACTCCGAGCCCTGCGCCTTGTGCACGGTGAGCGCGAAGGCGGTCTCGTGCGGCGGCAGGCGCAGTGGGGCGAGCGCGCGGAAACCACCGCCGGCGGCGGGGAAGTACACCTGCAGCAGGCCTGCGCGGTCGGCCAGGCAGAGGCCCACGTCGCCGTTGTACAGGCCGAGCAGGTAGTCGTTGCGCAGCACGATCACCGGCCGTCCGGGATACCACTCGGCGCCCGGCCCGCGGTCGGCCGGGTGTGCCAGTGCGCCGCGCAGCCACTGCCCGATGCGCCGGTTGAGCGCCTGCACGCCGCGCGCGCCCTGATGCACCGCGGCCAGCACGCGAAAGCGCTCGAAGGCGGCAAAGGCCGCCTGCGGGTCGCCGGCGTCCGCACGCAGCGCCGCCAGATAGGCGGCATAGCCCGCCTCGCAGCGCGCGAACAGCGCCTCGCCGGGGGCGCGTCCTGCATCTTCCAGCCATTGCGCCGCGGGGTCTTCCGAAGCGCGCAGCCAGTCCAGCGTGGTGTGCCCCTCGCCGGCATTGATCCCGGCCGCCAGGCGGCCGATGCCGGAATCGGCGGCGAAGCGGTGGCTTTCGGTGAGCCACACCACGCTGTCGGGCAGCGCGCCGTGGCCGCTCGATTCCGGCGCATGGCCGGCCAGCGGCGCGACCTGCGCCGCGCAGGACGGGCTGAAGGTGCTGGCGGCCGACAGGTCGGCGAACACCGCGCCGGCCTCCACCGCGGCGAGCTGGTCCTTGTCGCCGAGCAGGATGAGGCGCGCGCCGGGCGGCACCGCATCGATCAGCCGGGTGGCCAGCGCCAGGTCGAGCATCGAGGCCTCATCCACCACCACCACGTCGAAGGGCAGCGGATTGTCCGCGTGGTGGCGGAAACGGCCGGCCTGCGGGGTGACGCCGAGCAGGCGGTGCACCGTCCAGGCTTCGTCCGGCAGGAACTCGCGCAGCTCGGCCGGCAGACGTTCCGCGCGCCCGCGCAAGGCTTCCAGCATGCGCGCCGCGGCCTTGCCGGTGGGGGCGGCGAGCGCGATGCGCAGTGCGGGCTGCAGGCTCAGCAGACAGCCGAGCAGGGCCGCCACGGTGGTGGTCTTGCCGGTACCCGGACCGCCGCTGATGATGGTGAGGCGGCGCAGCAGGGCGAGCGCGGCGGCAAGCCTCTGGCGGTCGGGCC
>JAUVWV010000112.1 GCA_030603925.1 Thauera sp.
ACCACACCACGCGATGGCCGCGCGCGAGCAGCGGCTCGACGAAGCTGCCCATCTGCACCGCGCGCCCGCCCCAGCCGTGTGCCAGCAGCACCGCCGGGGCGTCGGCCGGCCCGGCCTGCCATACCGCGATCTCGCGTCCGCCGGCGCTCACCGTGTCGCGCCGCGCGGCGACCGTTACGGTGCGGCGCCCGGCGTAGCGTGGCGGGCGGGTGAACAGGCGCTCGGCCTGACGGACCGCGAGCCCGGGCAGCAGGCGCGAGAGGGTGCCGAAATAGGCGCGCAGCAGGGTATGCAGGGGGGCGTTCAGCACGAGCGTGCTATTTCTCGGCGAGGCAAAGGCGGTGCTCATCGTGGGACTCCGGTCAGGGGGCGGGCGAGGCCGCATCAACCAGGCGCGCAAATGCGGTACGCGCACGCAGCGTCGCGCTGTCGCGGTGCATCAGACGGTTCTGGTGGTAGTAGGCGAAGACGATGCCGATCAGATCGAAGACGAACTGACCGATGTCGAGGTCGGCACGCAGGTGGCCTTCGTCGACCGCCAACTCGACCGCGCGTGCGATCGATTGCTCGAGGCGCGCGTAGTGGCCGACCACCGCGTCGTGCACCGGGCCGGGCCGGTCGTCGAACTCGACCGCGGCGGCCTGCATCGGGCAGCCATGGGCGAGCCCGCTGCGCACCGTCCATTCCAGCCAGTTGTCGAACAGCGCGCGCAGGCGGGGCAGGCCGCGCGGGTGGTGCAGCGCCGGGACGAACACCGCTTCGGCGAAGCGCCCGGCCGCCATGCCGATGGCCGCGACCTGCAACTCCTCGCGCGAGCCGAAATGCGCGAACAGGCCGCTCTTCGACATGCCGGCACGTTCGGCCAGCGAGCCGATGGTGAGCGACTCGAAGCCGGCCTCGCTGGCTTGCGCGAGCGCGGCTTCGAGGATCGCGATGCGTGTCTGTTCGCCTTTGTTCATGGTTGAAAAATACGAACGATCGTGCTTATTGTCAAGTTCGACGTGCGCCCCGTGCCGCACTTCGGGGCGGGCGCACTCAGCCCAGGTTCAGCTGGCGGGCCGCCTGGCGCAACTCGGCGCGGAAATCCGGGTGGGCGATGCCGATCAGCGCCTCGGCGCGCTGCTTGGCGGTCTTGCCGCGCAGCTGGGCCACGCCGTATTCGGTCACCACGTAGTTGATGTCGTTCTTGCTGGTGGTGACGTGGGTGCCGGGCGACAGCGTGGGCACGATGCGCGAGATGCTGTCGCCCTTGGCGGTGGACGGCAGGACGATGAAGGCCTTGCCGTCGCGCGAACGGTTGGCCGCGCGGACGAAGTCGACCTGCCCGCCGGTGCCCGAGTCGGGCAGGTGGCCGAGGCTCTCCGAGCCGCACTGGCCGAGCAGATCGATCTGCAAGGTGGCGTTGATCGCGCACAGCTTGTCGTTGCGTGCAGCCAGGTAGGGGTCGTTGGTGAAGTCCACCGGATGCATTTCCAGCATCGGGTTGCGGTGCAGGAAGCGGTACAGGCGGTGCGAGCCGAGGGCGAAGGTGGCGACCATCTTGCCGGGCATGAAGCTCTTGCGGCTGTTGTTCACCGCGCCGGCCTCGATCAGCGACAGGATGCCGTCGCCGATCATCTCCGTGTGGATGCCGAGGTCGCGCTTGTGGCGCAACTGCATCACCACCGCATCCGGGATGCCGCCGTAGCCGATCTGCAGCGTCGAACCGTCGTCGATCATTTCTGCGACATGGGCGCCGATGGCCTCCTGCACCGGACCGATGGCCGGCAGGCCGACTTCGAACAACGGGTCGTCGCTTTCCACCAGCGCGCTGACCTGCGAAATGTGCACATGGCAATTGCCGTTGGCAAAGGGCACGTGCGGGTTCACTTCGAGCAGCACCACACGGGCCTTCGCGACCGCGGCCATGGTGTAGTCGGGCGCGAGGGCGAGCGAGAAGTAGCCATGCTCGTCCATCGGCGAGGCCATGCTCACCACGACGTCGGCCGGGGCAAGGCCGCGTTCGATGAGGATGGGCAGTTCGGAAAAGTAGGCCGGTACGAAGTCCACCCAGCCGGCGTGGCCGCCCGGCCGGGTGGCGCCGCCGAAGAAGTAGGCGTCGTGGCGTACGTTGGCGCGTGTCTGCCGATCCAGGTAGGCGAACTTGCGCAGCGGCAGGATCTGGCTCACCGCCACATCGCGCAGGCTGTGGCGGCGCTCGGAGAGGGCGTGCAGCAGTGCCGGCGGCTCGCCGACGCCGGTCGGCACGACGACCGTGTCGCCATCGCGGACCAGGCCGATGGCATCGCTCGCGGGCATGCGCCGTGCGGCATAGAGGGTGTGCGGGTCCTGCATGGTGCTGCGCTCCTTGAACCGTCTTCTGGTGATTGTGGGCGCGATTATCGCCCGTACGGCTGCGTATGGAAACCGGTGCGTGCGGGTGCGCGCGGACGCGCGTCCGCGCGGTAAACTGGGCGCCGACGCGCGCCCCAGCAGGCGGGCCGCTCGGGCATCCAATCGAATCGACGGCAGGCAGACATGGCAGTGGACGAGTTTCAAGCGCAGGATGCATCGTGCAGCGCACACGCGTATTCCAGGGAGGAGCGCGAGGCGGTCTATCGCGCCATCGCGGAGCGCCGCGACATGCGCCACTTTCTGCCCGATCCGGTAGCGCCCGAGGTCCTGCAGCGCCTGCTGTGGGCCGCCCATCATGCCCCCAGCGTGGGCTACATGCAGCCCTGGCGCTTCATCCGCATCACCGACCGTAGCTTGCGCGAAGCCCTGCACGGGCTGGTGGAGGAGGAGCGTATCGCCACCGCGCGCGCGCTCGGCGAGCGCGAGGACGCGTTCATGCGGCTCAAGGTGGAAGGCGTGCTGGATGCCGGGGAGGTGCTGGTGGTGGCACTGGCCGACGGGCGCGAGCGGCATGTGTTCGGCCGCCGCACCTTGCCGGAAATGGACCTCGCCTCGGTGGCCTGCGCGATCGAGAACATGTGGCTGGCGGCCCGCGCCGAAGGCCTGGGCTTGGGTTGGGTGTCGATCTTCGATCCAGACAAGCTCGCGCAACTGCTGGCCATGCCCGAGGGTGCGAAGCCGGTGGCCATCCTGTGCATCGGCCATGTCGAGGCGTTCTACCCGCGCCCGATGCTGGAGATCGAGCAGTGGGCCGAGCGCATGGCACTGGACGCGGTGCTGGCGGAGAACGTCTGGCCGAGTGCCTGAGTGCGCCGCCCGGCGGGCGCCGAGGCGCCGCGCGGGCGGCAGGCGGGCGCGCTACTGCTTGGCGGCCTTGGCGGTGCGACGCGCGGGCGGCGTGCCGGCGGTGATCTGATCGCCGAGCTGTTCGACGGTCTTCGCGCCGATGCCCGGCACCTTGACCAGGTCTGCGGTGCTTGCGAAGGGGCCGTGCTGGCTGCGGTATTCGACGATGGCCTGCGCCTTGGCGGGCCCGATACCCTTGACCTGTTCCAGTGCCGCGGCGTCCGCGACGTTGATGTCCACCGGGGCGCTGGCGAGCGCGGCGGCAGGGCCGAGTACCGCGGCAAGGACGATGGCACGCAGGAAACGCTTCATGATCCGACCTCCTCTGTGAATGACGTAGGGATTATCACGATGTCATCACGCTTCGTCAATCATGCATAAATCATAACTCGCAGTCGCGGGATGAGGCTGCATCGAGATGGGCAGGATGCGCTTGCAAGATATAAGCGTGTGCTTATATACTCATCGAAACTTTACGGAGAGTTCTCCATGCTGCGTTTCGACATTGCCCCGGTGTGCTCCAACGCCTACCGCATCCAGGCCGCGGTGACCTTCATGGTCAGCGCCGCCTACCTGTTCACGCCCTACCAGTGGCTGGCCGTGATCCTGGCCTTCGGCGGCCTGCTGCGCGGCTTCGTTTCACCGCACAAGTGCCCGTCCTACAGGCTGTTTGCCGGACTTACCGGCAAGGCCGGCAAGGCCAGGCCGGTGAACGCGGGTGCCAAGATGTTCGCCGACAAGCTGGTCGCGATTGCCGGGGCGGTGATGCTCGGCACCTGGTTCTTCGGCTCGTCGATCGGCATGATCCCGGCGGCCGCGCTGCTGGTGTTCTCCTTCATCGACCTGACCGTCGGCTTCTGTGCCGCATGCTGGGCCTACACCCTGTGGTACAAGCTGCGCGCCGCCTGAGAAGGGGTGGATGACGATCCGCGCGCTACGATCTCTGTACGCGCGCTGACGCAAACCCGCCGAAGCCGCCCTGCCGGGCGCCCAAAGCGAAGAAGCGAGCGCTGCTCGGGCAGCGCTCGCTTCTTCCATTCCGGCGATGTAACGGCGGGGATCAGCGGTTGCCGTTCCCCGGCTTGGCCGAGAACAGTGCGGCGCGCTGTGCCGGGCGGCGGTTCGCGTCGTTGCGTGCTTCGCCCTGGCGCTGCGGGCGTGCAGCGTCCGTAGCGGCCTGCGCGCGCGGCGCCTTGTTGCGCGGATTGCCGTGTGCCTCGGCGCGCGGAGCCGGGCGGCCGGCGTCCGCGCCGTGGCGCGGGCGCTTGTGTTCCGTGCGGCCGCGCGGCGCATTGCGCGGCGGGCGTTCGTCATTCACCTCGACATCGGAGCCCGGCGCGCTGGGCACGAAACCCTGCGGCACGGCGCGCTCGATCTTGCGCTTGATCAGGCGCTCGATGGCTGCCAGCAGCTTCATCTCCTCGCCGTCCACCAGCGATACCGCGGCGCCGCTGGCGCCCGCGCGGCCGGTGCGGCCGATGCGGTGCACGTAGTCTTCCGGCACGTTGGGCAGTTCGAAGTTCACCACCTGCGGCAATTGGTCGATGTCCAGGCCGCGCGCGGCAATGTCGGTGGCGACCAGCACCGGCAGGCTGCCGTCCTTGAACTCCGCCAGCGCGCGGGTGCGTGCCGACTGGCTCTTGTTGCCGTGGATGGCGGCGGCCGGGATGCCGTGCTTGCCGAGGTACTCGGCGAGCTTGTTGGCGCCGTGCTTGGTGCGCGTGAACACCAGCACCTGCTGCCAGGCGTTCTGCTTGATCAGCCAGGCGAGCAGCTCGCGCTTCTGTTTCTGGCCGATGGCGTACACCGACTGGTCGACCAGTTCGGAGGCGGTGTTGCGCCGCGCGACCTCGACGCAGCCCGGATTGTGCAGCAGGCCGTTGGCCAGTTCGCGGATCTCGTCGGAGAAGGTGGCGGAGAAGAGCAGGTTCTGGCGCTTCTTCGGCAGCAGGGCGAGCACCTTGCGGATGTCGCGGATGAAGCCCATGTCGAGCATGCGGTCGGCCTCGTCGAGCACGAGGATCTCGACGCCGGAGAGGTCCAGGGTCTTCTGTCCGACGTGGTCGAGCAGGCGGCCCGGGGTGGCGACCAGGATGTCGATGCGCTTTTTCAGCGCGGCGATCTGCGGGTTGATGCCGACGCCGCCGAACATCACCATCGAGGTCAGCGGCAGGTGCTTGCCATAGGTCTGCACCGACTCTTCGACCTGCGCGGCGAGCTCGCGGGTCGGGGGGGGTATCAGGCAGCGCGGCCGTCCCGCGGCGCGCGGATGCACGTGTTCGGCGGCCAGGCGGTGCAGCACCGGCAGGGTGAAGCCGGCGGTCTTGCCGGTGCCGGTCTGCGCGGCGGCGAGCAGGTCGCCCCCGGCGAGCACCTGCGGGATGGCCTGGGCCTGGATCGGCGTGGGGGTGGTGTAGCCGGCTTCCGAAATGGCGCGCAGCAGGGGTTCGGCCAGCCCGAGGCTGGCAAAATCGTTTTGATTCGTCATGTAGGGGAATAGCTCCAGCGACGGCCTGTCGCGCACATCGGGCGACACCAATCACGGCTGGCGGGGCAAGGGCTGGCACGAAGGAGGGTGCCGGCCGAGGTGAAGAGGTTTTTGCAGCCGCAGCGATTGGTGGCTGCGGGCAAGCGGCGGATTGTACGGGAATCCGCCTCAGAACGCTTCCTTTTCCGCCTCCAGGTAGGCGAGGCTCACGTACTTGCCGATGTTGGCGTCGAAGCCCAGGGTTTCCGCGGCGCTGGCGGCGACGCGCGGGTCGCGCAGCACGGCGGCGCGTGCCGCGTCGATCGGCAGGCCCTGCTCGACGGCGGCCACGCAGTTCTCCCAGATGCCCGCGAACAGTTCGCGGTTCCAGTGCAGCACCTGCGCACCGGCGTGGCCGTGGCCGGGTACCCAGATCGCAGAGCCGGTGTTGCGTTCGAGTTCGTCGTAACAGTGGAAGGTGCCGGGGTAGGAGCCGTCGTCCATGTTGGCGATGCGCCGGTCCATGGCCACATCGCCGACATAGGTGAGGCGGTCTTCCACCACCTCCAGGCAGATGTCACCCGGGGTGTGGGCCACGCCGTAATGATGCACGCGCAGGGTGAGGTCGCCGAAATCGAACTCGGCGCCGTGCTCGACGTCGTGGTTGGGCGGCACGATGCGGGTGCCGGCGGTGGCCTGGTTGGTCCAGCGCTCCAGCAGGCCCCGCCACAGATTGCCCTGCACGCCGCGGATCTCGCGCGTGGTGTGTGGATGGGCGTAGATCGGCAGGTCCTTGCCGTAGGCGTCCTCGAAGGCGTGGTTGGCCAGCCAGTGGTCGCCGTGGTAGTGGGAGTTGAAGACCGCCACCACCGGCTTGTCGGTGAGCCTGCGGATCTGCCGGATGACCATCTCGCCGATCTGCAGCGAACCGCCGGAATCGAGCATCACCACGCCTTCGCTGGTGATGGCGAAGGTGACGTTGCACATCAGGCCCTGATTCTCCGGGGTGGGAAAACCGTCCGGCGCGTAGATCATCCAGACGTGCTGCGACAGGCGCTGCGGCGCGATGTCGGGCACGGGCGGCCCCTTGATGAAATCCTCGAGTTCGCCGGCGAAGGCCGACAAGGCCGGCCACCCCGCTCCGAGCGCGGAGCACGCCGCCGTGCCCAGTCCGAGCTGGAGGAGGCGGCGGCGGGCGGCAGAGGCGGGGGCGGGCGACATGGCGGATCCTGTCCGGGGCGTGGGCGAGAATGCTGAATATTAACGAAAACTGATGCAGTGCGCGTGCCTGGATACCGCCCTCCGCCCCGCTCGGGCGATAATCGTGCGAACGCAGCGGCCGGGAGGCAGGGCAGGGTGAACACGCAGCAGGACAGGAGGCGACCCGAGGTGGTCGATGGCTGGGTCGAGGGGGCGCGCCGCGTGCCTTCGCCGAACAGGGATGCGCGCCCGGCCGGCGTGCCGGTCAGCCTGCTGGTGGTGCATGCGATCAGCCTGCCGCCCGAGCGCTTCGGCGGACCGGGCATCGAGCAGTTGTTCACCAACGCGCTGGATCCGGCCGAGCATCCCTACTACGCGCAGATCCATGCCTTGCGCGTATCGGCGCATTTCCTGATCCGGCGCGACGGCGAACTGGTGCAGTTCGTGCCGCTCGGCGAGCGCGCCTGGCAAGCCGGGGTGTCGAGCTGGAAGGGGCGTGAGCGCTGCAACGATTTTTCCGTCGGTGTCGAACTCGAGGGCAGCGACAACCAGCCCTTCGAGGCGGTCCAGTATCGCCGCCTCGCCGAGCTGGCAGCGCTGCTCGAAAGGGTGCTGCCGATCGAGGACATCGTCGGTCATGAGGACATCGCACCGGGCCGCAAGACCGATCCGGGGCCCTGCTTTGAATGGCCGGTGCTGCAGGCGATGCTCGCCGGGCAGACCCGGCGGGTTTGACAAAATCCTTCCGAATCAATAGTATTCGCCTCCTGCTGCATTGCAGCAAAAGTTTTGCCAAATGTTTCGGTGCGGCGCCGGGCCGGTTTCAGCAGGCCGCCGGGCGCAATCCAATCGCCGCGCGCACCGCGGGGTTCGCTGTCTGGTTGCGGCAGCGCGCTTGAACGACGACTGGCAACCGAAGCTTCACGCCGCAGGCTGATCCGCCGTGCCGGCACTGTTCCCCGCTCCCGCTGCACTTCCGTTGTCTCCGGAGGCGGCGGGGCGGATCGCAGGAAGCCTTCGGTCCCGGAACGGAGGATCCATGATGCACGCAACTCGTCTTGCCCAGCTGGCCCGCTCGTCGGGCGGTTTCCTGATTCACCTCGCCCATGGCGGCCTGCTCGGCGCCGGCCTGGTCGCGCTGGCGGTGCTTGCCGCCAACCTGCTTGAGCACGGGCCGCTGCGCTTCTTCGACGGCAGCATGGCCGAGGCGCACGCCTCGGTGTCCTCGCGTTACGACTTCGGCGTCGTGGCCGCAGAACCTGAGCTGCCGTCCCTGTCGGCGGAGATGGCGCGCGTGCGCGACTATGTGGCCCGCCGCTACCGCGTCTCGCCGCTGGCCCTGGAGCCGGTGCTGGTGGCGGCCGAGGATGCCGCGCGTGAGGTCGGCATCGATCCGCTGCTGGTGGTTGCGGTGATCGCGGTGGAATCCAGCTTCAATCCGTTTGCGGAAAGCCACGTCGGGGCGCAGGGCCTGATGCAGGTCATCCCGCGCTTCCATATGGACAAGATCGGCGACGACGCAGGCGAAGATGCGCTGTTCGATCCCATGCTCAACGTGCGTGTCGGCACCCTGGTGATCGACGAAGGCCTGCGCCGCTTCGGCTCCCTGCAGGCCGCGCTGCAGTACTACGGCGGGGCGCGCAACGATGCCACCGCCGCCTACTATCGCCGGGTGATGGCGATGAAACAGCGCCTGGTGACGGCGGCCGGGCGCAACGCGGTGACCGCCGGCGCCTGAGCGCGTCGCACGGGGCGCGCGGCCCCGCGCGTCCCTCAGCCCAGCAGGCGGCGCATGCGTTCGCAGGCTTCCAGCAGACGGGCCTCGCGCGTCGTGTAGGCGATGCGCAGGTGGCGGCGCGGCTGGTTGCTGCCGAAGTCCAGGCCGGGCGTGGTGGCCACGCCGGCCTCCTCGATCAGCCGGCGCGCGAGCGCCTCGCTGTCCTCGGCCAGTGCGCCGACATCCGCATACACATAGAACGCACCCTGGGGTTCGGTGGCGATGCCGAAGCCCAGTTCGCGCAGCGCCGGCAACAGGGTGTCGCGCCGCCGCGCGAACTCGTGCCGGCGGGCTTCCAGGATCTCCAGCGTGGCCGGTGCGAAGGCCGCCAGGGCGGCATGCTGCGCCGGGGTGGAGGGCGAGATGAAGAAGTGCTGGGCGAGCTTCTCCACCTCGCGCACCCAGTCCTGCGGCACCACCAGCCAGCCCAGGCGCCAGCCGGTCATGCCGAAGTACTTGGAGAAGCTGTTCACCACGAACAGATCGTCGGCCGCCGCCAGTGCCGGTTGGGCGAGTACGGTGGAGGCCGGCACGCCGTAGGTGAGGCCCTGGTAGATCTCGTCGACCAGCAGCAGGCCGCCGCGCGCATGGGTGGTGGCGTGCAGCGCGGCCAGTTCGGCGGCGCCCAGCAGGGTGCCGGTGGGGTTGCTCGGGGTGGCCACCATCAGGCCGCGGGTATCCGCCTGCCAGGCCGCGGCGACCTGTTCCGGCGTGGGCTGGTAGCGGCTGGCCGCATCCACCGGCAGGGCCTGCGCCCGGCCTTCGGCGTTGCGCACCAGGTGGCGGTTGGACGGGTAGCCGGGATCGGGCAGCAGCCACTCGTCGCCCGGATTGGTGGAGACCGCGAGGGCCAGCATCAGCGCGCCGGAAGCACCGGGGGTGACGATGATGCGCTGCGGCGCCACATCGGCGCCGAAACGCTCGTGGTAGAAGCGCGAGATGGCCTCGCGCAAGGCCGGCAGGCCGAGCGCGGCGGTGTAGTGCACGTCGCCGCCGGCGAGAAAACGGGTGGCCGCGTCCACCATCGGCTGCGGGGTGGGGAAGTCGGGCTCGCCGACTTCCATGTGGATGATGTCGCGACCCTGCGCCTCAAGTTCGCGCGCGCGGCGCAGCAGCTCCATGACGTGGAAGGGCTGGATGTCGGCCATGCGGCGGGCGGGTTGAACAGCCATCGCGGGCTCCTCGGCAGGTGGGGCGGAAAAAGCAAAAAGCGCCGGCCGTGGCCGACGCTTCTCGCGGGTGCCGGCCGGATGCCGGCGCGGCTTCAGACCGACAGGGCCAGTTCGAACAGCTCGCGCTTGAGCACCAGCTGGCGCGGCAGGCGATCCTGCAGCTTGTCGAACCATTCCTTGTGCAGTTCGAGTTCGCTCTTCCAGGCCTCGGCGTCCACCTGGGTGAGGGCGTCGAACTCTTCCTTGGTGACATCGGAGCCGCTCCAGTCGATGTCCTCGAAGCGCGGCATCCAGCCCAGTGCGGTTTCCTTGGCGGCGACCTTGCCCTTGACGCGGTCGACGATCCACTTCAGCACGCGCATGTTCTCGCCGAAGCC
>JAUVWV010000087.1 GCA_030603925.1 Thauera sp.
GACGGCGCCTACAGCTTCGTGCCGGCGGCCAACTGGAACGGCGAGCTGCCGGTGATCACCTACACGGTGAGCGACGGCGAAGGCGGCACCGACACGGCCACGCTGACGATCACGGTCAATCCGGTCACTCCCGCCAATACTGCCCCGGTGGCCGTCGATGATCCTGCCGGAGTCGACTACGCCGTTGCAATGGGTGGCCTGGGCAGCGGCTGGGATGTGCAGGGTACGCAGATCCTGGCATGGAACGCGGATGGGTCGCCCGGTGACCTGTTCCGTAACGGCGACTTCCTCGGCGTAGCGGGTTCGCCGCGCAGCGGGAGCGACGCCGACTTCGAACCGAATCAGCTGGAAAGCAATACGGCCGGTCTCAGCGAGGCGATTGAACTGCGGTTCAGCGGTAACCTCAATCAGGCCACCTTCTCGGTTTCGAACCTGTACTCGAACGAGAATGGCTTCGGTGAGATCGGTCGTTGGATTGCATACTACGACGGAGCCGAAGTCGCCAGCGGTGATTTCCGCTTCCACGACGCGAGCAACGTGACGCATTCGGGCAGTTTCTCGATCGATACCGGCGCCCTCGTGTTCAACAGCATCCGCTTCGTTGCCGCACATAACGGCGATCCGTCGGGCGACAGCTCGGGTTATTTCCTGACCGGTTTTGCCGGGTCGGGTCCGGTCGAGGCCAACACGCAATATCAGCTGTCGGCTGGCGACACGCTCGACATCGGGGTGCTCGAAGGCATTCTGGGGAACGACCATGATCCCGACGGCGATGCGCTCAGTGTCATCGAAGTGAATGGCGTCGCGCTGGTTTCCGGTGGGACGATCGTACTGGCCAGCGGCGCCTTGCTCACGCTGAATGAGGACGGCAGCTTCTCGTACGACCCCAACGGGCAGTTCAACGGGCTGGGCGCGGGGGCGCTGGCGACCGACAGCTTCGAATACACGATCAGCGACGGCAATGGTGGAACCGATACCGCCACGGTCACGGTGACCGTTGTCGGGGTGAATGCGGGAGAGCTGGTCGTGGGGGGCGGCAGCGGCAGCTCCACGGTCGACAATGGTGACAACACCATCGTCGGTAGCGGCGGAAACGATGTGATTCTTGGCGACGTAGGCGGTACGCTGACTTCGACGCAGCCCGGGGTGAACTACAACATCGCGCTGGTCGTCGATATGTCGACCAGCATGAATGCAAGCCGGGTGGCCCTGGTCAAGGATGCGCTGAAGAACTTCGCCGACGGGCTGAAGGATCATGATGGCCAGGTCAATGTCACCCTGATCAGTTTCGGCAACCTCGCCCGCGTGAGCCTGCCCGCATCCGCCCTGGAAAGCGACAGCGATCTGGATGCCCTGATTGCCGCGATCGATGCGCTCGCCGTCAACCCGCCGGGGGTGAGCGGAACGCAATACACCAACTACGAGTCGGCCTTCCGTTTCGCGGTCGACTATTTCGAAGCACGCGAGGCAGCCGGCGAGGGGCAGGGCGCCGGGTACGAGAATCTGACCTTCTTCCTGACCGACGGCGAGCCGACGCGCTACATGAACGGTGACACCGTGGCCGGCAGTGGAAGCTCGACGAATGCCGAGATCCTGCGGGAGTCGATCGAGGCGTTTGGCCCGCTGAGCGGGGTCAGCACGGTCCATGCGATCGGGATCGGTGTGAACGCGACGACCGCGGGCTATCTCAGCTTCTTCGACAACACCGCATCCGTCGGTGACAACTTCGTGGTCTTCGGTTCATCGTCGCTGTACAACTTCAACAGCGGAAACATCAACGCCTGGGCCACAGCCGGCACCAGCGGTAGTGGCAACAGTGGAAGCGCCGTGAGCCGGACCGACAACGAGTTGAGAATTGTCGATAACCATGGTGGCGCTCCGACCACGGCGACGAGTCCCGACATCACGCTAAGTTCGTCCCAGGACGGGTTTGGCTTCCAGTTCCGGACGATCAACTTCGGCGATGCGGATACCTTTACCTGGGCACTGCAGAAGCGCGGGGGCAGCGGGCCGAACTACACGTGGACCACGGTCGCCGACGGCGAGCACAGCGGTGCGCAAACGGACCAGGCCACGGTTGTGCTGCGTGGCGACGGTGCGGGAACCTACCGCCTGGTCTTCCTGGTCGAGGACGGGTCCAGCGCGGGTGGCAACGCCGAAGTCAGGATCGACAACATCGAGCGCTATACCGACATCGTCAGCGGTCCGGCGGGCGAGGTCGACGTCGTCACCAACGCCGAGGATCTCAGCGCCGCGCTGCAGGGCGGTTCGTCGGCCCTCGACCTGGTGCCGGTCGGTGACGATGTGATTCACGGTGGGGCCGGCAACGACATCATCTTCGGCGACGTGATCAATACCGATCATCTGCCGTGGGGTGTGGGGGGTAATCCGGCCAAGCCGGACGGGCTGCCGGCCGGTTCCGGGCTGAACGCCTTGAAGACCTTCCTCGAGTTGACGAACGGCGTGGCGCCGAGCGACCAGGACCTGTACGACTACATCCGCGCCAATCACGAGGCCTTCAATGTCGCCGGCGACACGCGTGGCGGGAACGACGACCTGTATGGCGGCGAGGGCAACGACATCCTCTACGGCCAGGGCGGCGACGACCTGCTGGTCGGCGGTGCCGGCAACGACATCCTGTACGGTGGCGCGGGGGCTGATGTCTTCGCCTGGGAGCTTGGCGATCAGGGCACGAGTGCCGTGCCGGCGCTCGACCGCGTGATGGACTTCGACCTTGCCGAAGGCGATTCGCTCGATCTGAGCGATCTGCTGCAGGATCGTGACTCCGGGGCCGATCTGAGCCAGTATCTGCAGGTGGCGCAGGAAGGCGGGAACACGGTCGTGCGGGTCAGCACGGGCGGCGGGCTCGGCGCAGACGGAACCGGTGCCGACCAGTTGATCGTGCTCGAGAATGTGTCCCTGACGCTTGAGCAGCTGCAGTCCGCAAACAAGCTGATCATCGACTGAGCCGGCGTATCGTCAGCTTGCGAGGCCCTCGCGCCGGAAGGCGCGAGGGCCTCGTCATGCGGGGAAGTGATGGTCTACATCAAACGTGACGAAGAGGGCCGCATCGTTGCCGCCGGGACCGAACCCGGCGGACCGGGCTGGGAGCAGGCCGCGGGCGACGAGCCGGAGGTGGCGGTGTTCGCCCAGGCGCTGGTGAGCGGCGAGCAGGGGCTGGCGGCCTCCGACCTTGCCCTGGTGCGGGTGCTGGAGGACGTCATCGACCTGCTGGTGGAGCGTTCGGTGATCCGCTTCACCGACCTGCCCGCGCCCGCGCAGGAAAAGCTCAACGCGCGGCGCAACGCGCGCGCGTCGCTGCGCCAGTTGAATCTGCTGGATGATGACGGCGGACTGATCTGAGCGTCCTGCCAGGATAGGGGCAGACGTTAGGGGCAGACGTGCCGCGAGCCCGATGGGCGGGCGGCCTCCGCGCAGCAGCTGCGCAGGCAGGCTCGGCCGCCCCGGATTGCGCTGTGCTGCATCCGGGCTACGGCCTGCGGGCTCAAGCGTCGGGGGCGGAGACGGTGCCGCTGGCGTGCCGGTCGGGCAGCTTGATGCCGGGGCCGGTCATGCCATCCAGGCCGAGCGTGAGCAGCGTCTGCGCTTCGGCCTGGCTGCATACGCCTTCGGCGATCACGCTCAGGCCGATCGCATGCGCCATCACGCACAGGCCGCGCAGCACGTTCTGGTTGCCGGTGTCGCGGTCGATGTCACGCACCATCGAGGCGTCGATCTTCAGGTAGTCCAGCCCCAGGTCGTGCAGGTCGCCGATGCGGCTGAACTGCCGCCCGACGTGCTCGATGCCGACATGGCAGCCGAGCGGCTTCAGCGCAAGGCACAAGGCGCGGAACTCTGACTGGTGGCGCAGCACGCCGTATTCCGGCACTTCGATCCACAGCCGCGCAGCCTCCGCCGGATGGGCCTGCAGGCTGGCGAACAGCTCGCTGCGGAAGGACGCGTCGTGCAGCGATTCCACCGACAGGTTGATGCCCAGGGCCTGGCCGGTGTCGCCGATGCGCCGCAGCGCGGCGCGCATCACCTCGGCATCCAGGCGGGCCATCAGGCCCAGGCGCGAGGCCCAGGGCATGAAGTAGCCGGCGCCCTGCCAACCACCATCCAGTTGCAGGCGCATCGGTGCCTCGAAGTGCAGCACCGCCTCGCCGGTGGCTGAAACCACCGGATAGCTGCCCAGCTGCACGCCGTCCGAATCCAGTGCAGCCAGCAGCGCACGCCGCCAGTCGGCGAGATCGGCATGGAGCGGCGCCCCTGCATCCGGCTGCACCACCTGCAGCGCGCGCTCGGTGCCCTGCTCGGCGGCGGCGAGTGCGCCATCGACGCGCGCCATCAGGTGGCCGCGCGTTGCGCCGGCGGCAAAGCCGCTCGCGCCGATGGGCAGGCGCACGGCGCTGTGCGCCAACCAGGCGTCGAGCACCGCGTCCAGGCGGGTGCGCAGTGCGCGGCCGGCCGTCTCGGCGTCTTCGGTGCCGCAGGCCAGCAGGGCGAAGTCGCTGCCGTTCAGGCGGCCGGCTTCCCAGGCCTGCTGCTCATCGGCGAGCGCCTGGAAGACCTGGCCGATCTCCTGCAGCAGGCGGTCGGCCTGCTGGCGGCCGAGCAGCCGGTTGAGGCGTTCCAGTTCGCCCAGCCGGGCGATGGCGAGCACGCCGCCGGCCTGGGCGTCGTCGCGCGCCAGGGCGGCGTCGAGCTGGTTGAAGAACTGCTGGCGGTTGAGCAGGCCGGTCAGCTCGTCGTGCTGATGCTGGCGGCGCAACTGCTCGAGGCGTTTCGACTCCTCGCTGAGCATGCTGCGCACCCGTTCCGACAAGGTGTTCATGGCGCGCACCACCGAGCGGAACTCGGTTGTGTTGGGTTCGCTGGTGGTGACGAAACGGCGTCCGCCGATGGCCTCGGCCTGCTCCACTACGCGGCCGAGCGGGCGGGTGATGTGCTTGATCAGCAGGGTGCCGCACAGCCCGGTGAGCGCCGCGCCGGCGACGAACCAGGCCAGCAGCATCAGCGTGCCCGCCCACAGCGACTCATACACGTAGCGCGAGTGGCTCTCCAGCGACAGCGTGCCGTACTGCCGCCAGCCGTCCTGCACCTGGGCGACGCCCGGATGGGTGTCGATCGGCACCAGGCGGGTGAACCAGTCCGGTGCGCCGCTTGCCGCGCCCTGGTATTCGCGCTCGACGATGACCTGGCCGTTGGGGTCGGCCAAGCGGATCAGGCGGTAATGCCCGGCATCGAACTGCGCGGCGACCTGCAGTTCGACGGTCACCGGATCCTTGGGCATCTGCGACAGCGACAGGGCCAGCGAGGTGGCGTTGTCCACGTTCTTCACCGACAGCTGCTGGCTGAGGTAGTGGCGTGCCGACAGGGTGCTGACCACCAGACTGCCGCCGAAGGCGAGCGACATGACCAGGGCGATGGCGATCCACAGTTGCTTGATCAATGACATGGCTTGGATGCTCCATGGAGCCGGAAGTGATTCGGGGGAAGCGGAGGGACGCGCGGGGCGTGCAGCCCGGATGGCGTGCAACGGAGTGCGGGGGCAGTCGTGAGGGTGTCGCGGGTATTCCCGGATTCCGGCCTGCGGCCTGCATCCGGGCTACGCGGCTGCCCCGTGAGGCTGAGAAAGGCTGACACTGGGCGGCTCATTCCAGCCCCTCGCTGCGCATGCGGTCGAGCACGTCGCGCCAGCGCGACAGCCGCGTGGTGGGGTCGGCCGAGGAGGTGCTGGCGCCGCCCACCCAGAGCCCCTCGCTGTTGAAGCTGAATACCGGGAACAGGTCGCTGCGGCGCGAAGCGGGGCGCACCTCGCCGATCAGGTTGTCGAGGATCAGCGGCTCGGCATCCGGCGTGGCGTAGTAGCCCAGCACCATGTGGGCCTGGCTGATGCCGCTCTGCGGGCCGCCGATCTGCGCGCGCACGTAGATCAGGCGCAGGCGCTCGGCCGGCACGCCGAGCTGACGCAGGGTCACGTACTTGGCGATGGAGAAATCCTCGCAGTCGCCCGCGCCCTTGCCCATGGTCTCCAGCGGCGTGGCCCAGTAATCCTGCTGCCCCCAGATCACACTGTCGTCCTCGAAGGCGAGGCGGCGATTGAAGAAGGTGTTGACGCGCTCCAGGCGTGCGGGCTCCTCCAGATCGGCGGCGTCGGCCATCATGGCGCGCCAGGCGCCCACCGTCTCGCTCGCGCGCGCGCCATAGCGTTCCGCCGCCAAACGCTGCATACGGTCGAAGTTCGGGGTGGCGAGCGCCGCACCGAACAGCAGCAGGGCAAGCAGCCAGCTCGTCAACCATCTGGATGGGACGGCCGCTGCCGCATGCCGGGGGCGTGGTGCGACGGTAGCGGAGGGCCGGGGTCGGTGCATCGGACGGGATTGATTGTCGATATCTGCAAAATTATCCGTCAAGGCGAGGCACAAGCCCCCATTTTTTGCAAAAAGCATCGAATTGTTGGCATTTCCCGGTGCGCCGCTCGTCTATCATCGCCCTACCCAAAATAGGGTATGCGCGGATTCGGCGCTGCCCTGACCCGTACGACAAGAAGAATGGATCAAGGATGACGATGCTTCGCAAACTGCTTGCCGCTGCCGTGATTGCCAGCCTGCCCGCCGCCGCCGTGGCGCAGGTGCCCGAGGCCCTGCGCGAGGCCGCACGCGCTGCAGTCGTGACCAACCCGGAAGTGCAGGCCAGCTGGCACGCTTTCCGCGCCGCCGAGCAGGAGCAGGGCGTCGCGCGCGGCGGATACCTGCCGCAGCTCGACTTCACCGCCAGCAGCGGACGCGAGCGGCGGACGCGCCCCGGGCAAGGCACCGACAGCTTCAAGCACCGCAATGCCACGCTGTCGCTCAACCAGATGGTGTACGACGGCTTCTTCACCCGCAGCGAAGTGTCGCGTCTGGGCCACGCCAAGCTGGCGCGCTACTTCGAACTGATCGACGCCTCCGAAGGCGCCGCGCTCGAAGCGCTGCGCGCCTATGTCGACGTGCTGCGCTATCGCGAGCTGGTGCGTCTGGCGCAGGAGAACTACGTTCAGCACCGCCAGATCCACGAACAGATCGCCGAACGGGCCGGCGCGGGCGTGGGCCGCCGGGTGGACCTGGAGCAGGCCAGCGGGCGTCTTGCGCTGGCCGAATCGAACCTGCTCACCGAAGTCTCCAACCTGCATGACGTGAGTGCCCGCTACCAGCGCATCGTCGGCACCACCCCGCCGGAGACGCTCGCCCCGCTGGGGGCGCGGATTACCGCCGAGGCTCTGCCCGGCAAGGTGTCCGAGGCCTTGCGCGACGCCTTCGCGGCCAGCCCCGCGGTGGCCGCCGCCAACGAGAACGTGCGTGCCGGGCAGGCCCAGGTGGACGCCCGCCGTGCGGCTTTCCAGCCGCGCCTCGACCTGCGCGCGCGCCAGTCGGTGGATCGCAATCTGGACAATGTGAGCGGCACCTCGCGCGACGGCGTGGTCGAACTGGTGTTCACCTACAATCTGTTCCGCGGCGGTTCCGATACCGCGCGTGTGCGCCAGGCCGCCGAAACCCTCAACCAGGCGCGCGACCTGCGCGAGAAGGCCTGCCGCGACCTGCGCCAGACCCTGTCGATCGCCTACAACGACGTCCAGCGCCTGGACGAACAGCTGCGCTATCTCGACCAGCACCAGCTGTCCATCGAGAAGGCGCGCGAAGCCTACCGGCGCCAGTTCGACATCGGCCAGCGCACGCTGCTCGACCTGCTCGATACCGAAAACGAATACTTCCAGGCCCGCCGCGCCTACGTCGCTGCGGAGTCCGATCAACGGGTCGCCCAGGCCCGCACTCTGGCCGGCATGGGGCGCCTGATGCGCACCCTGGAGGTGGCGCGCGAGGACCTGCCCTCGGCAGCCGATCTCGGCCACGATGGCGCCACTGTCGACCCGGATTCCATCTGTCCGGCGGAAGCGCCCGCGCCGTTGCAGATCGACAAGGAAGCGGTGTTTGCCGAAGCGATGCGTGCGGCGGGCCGCAACTGACCTGTTTGCCGTTTCCGGGGCCGTCGCCCCGGAAACCGGCGACCTGCCGGTCTGCGCCCGTGCGCGGATCGATCCGCAGGCAGGCCCGTGATGCGCTGAACGGCCGGTGACGATGAGGCCCGATCGCATCGCGCGATGCAAAAAGCGGGCATCCGGATCACGGAATGCCGGGCCGGGGCGCTACAATCCCCCGGTCGTCATTCCGCATCGGTCCCTCTCATGAACGATCGCGCCGCACCTCCCGAACGCCGACTCGACCGGCGTATCCCGCTCGGCTGCGCTGCAGCCATCCATCTGCCCGGTGGCGACACCGTGCCGGCCGAATGCATCGAGTTGAGCATCAGCGGCATGACGCTGCATTCGAGCTATGTGCCGGGTGAGTCGGAGGTGCTGGACGTGTCGGTCAGTTCGCCGACGGGGGCTGCGCCGCTGGTGGCCAGGCTGGAGGTCAAGCGCTGCCATTCGGTAGCGCCCGGGCGCTACGAGATCGGCGGGGCCATCCTGCGGGTGCTCGGGTAGGTTTTCGCCGCGGCTCCGGATGCCGGCCTGCGGCCTTCATCCAGGCTACGGGGCTGGGTGCAGCCCGGATGGAGCCGAAGGCGTAATCCGGGACCGGCGCTCAATACCAGCGCCGCACTTGCCGGCGCACCAGCAGGTAGAACCCCAGCAGCGCAATCAGCGCAAAATTGGCCAGCGACCAGTTAGCGATCGACAGGCCGAGAAAGGTCCAGTCGATCACGGCGCAATCGCCTGCGCCACGGAAGATCATCGGCAGCGCATCGGACAGACCGAAGCTCTCGAGCATGAATACCAGCCCCGGGCCGCATTCCGGGATTTCCGGCGGATAGCGCTGGATCCAGCTCTGCCGCGCGGCCACGCCGCCGCCTGCGAGGCTGGTCAGCAGGATCGCCGCCGCGTAAACGCGCGCGCCGCCGTTGCGCGGGCCGTGCAGGCCGCCGAGCAGGGCGATCACCCCCACCAGCGCCAGCGCATAGCGTTGCATGATGCACATCGGGCAGGGTTCGAGCCCGACATAGTGCTGCAGATAGAGTCCGAAACCGAGCAGCCCGGCGCAGAACAGGAACAGCGCGAAGAAGAATGTGCGGGCGGAGAGGCGGGATAGCATCGGTACGGTCCCTGTTCGGGTAAAGCTGCTCATTTTAGGCGGTTAGTGTGCCATTGCGTCAAACCGGGCGATCCCGGATTCCGGCCTTCGGCCGCCATCCAGGCTACGAACGGGACCGTGTAGCCCGGATGCAGCGCAGCGGAATCCGGGACAAGCGCAGATCTGCCTACGCGCGTGCCAGCGCCACCAGCGCGTCCGCCTGTTCGCGCACCGGCCGCGGAACCGCCCGGTCGCCTGCCAGCATCTCGCGGATCAGCGTGGCATTCGCTTCCACCTCCGGGCAGTCCGGCAGCTCGGCCAGCGGCGGTGCGCCGCCTTCTTCACCCGCCCAGGCGATGCGCGCCGTGCCGTCGTCGAAGACCTTCATTTCCGGCCGCCGGCGCGGATTGGCGAAGGACTCGCCCTCGGTGCCGCGCAGCAGCATCGCCCGCCCGCCGTCGGCGCACAGGAAGTGGTGCATGCGCTCCAGGTACTCCGGATGGGTGACCGCCACCACGCGCACGCTGTGTCCGCGGCAGGGATCGATCAGCTTGGCCATGGTGTGTGCGCTGCCGCGCACGCCCATGCGCAGGCGCAGCGCGAGCAGGCGGTCGAGGCCGGGCAGCAGGGTGTCGAGCTGCACGCAGGCGAGGCCGCTGCGCGCGAGCTGCGCCGCGGCACCCGGGGCGTCCGCTGCCGGTTGGATGTCGAGTGCCGCGAGCAGTTCGAAGGGGCTCGTGCGGCTCTCGAAGTCGTGCCGGCCATGGATCAGCACCGGCACGCCCTCGCGCGCCAGCAGCAGGGCGAGCAGAGGCATCAGGTTGGCCTGCCGGCGCGCCCCGTTGTAGGTGGGCAGCACCACGCAGCGCGCGCCGGGCGGCACCTCCACCTGCGGCGTGCGCGCATCCATGGCGCGCTTGAAGCCCAGCAGCTCGTCCGCCGATTCGCTCTTGATGCGCAGCGCCATGACGATGGCGCCCAGTTCCAGCTCGGGCACCGTGCCGTCCAGCATATCGCCGAAGAGGACTTCGGCCTGTGCGACATCCAAGGGTCGTGCGCCCTTGGCGCCTCGACCGATTTCCTTGATGATTGGGGCGTAGTTCATGCGGGCGATTATCCGCCCGAACCCCCGTGCATGCCAGAGAGGAGTCGAACATGGAAGTCGGATTCATCGGCCTGGGCCTGATGGGGCGCCCGATGGCGCTCAACCTGATCAAGGCCGGACACACCGTGCATGTCTGGAGCCGTCGGCGCGCATCGATGCAGCCGCTGCTCGACGCCGGTGCGGGCGACTGCGCCAGTGCCGCCGAGGTGGCGCGCCGTGCGCCGCTCACCATCAGCATCGTCGCCGATGCGCCGGACGTGGAGCAGGTTACCCTGGGGCCGGACGGCGTGGCCGACGGTGCGGGGGCCGGTCACATCCACGTCGACATGAGCACCATCGCCCCGGCCGCAGCGCAGAACATCGCCACCGCGCTGGCCGGGCGCGGCGTGAGCATGCTCGATGCCCCGGTGTCCGGCGGGGAGGTCGGCGCCATCGCCGGCACGCTGACCATCATGGTGGGCGGCGACGCGGCGGCCTTCGAGAAGGCGAAGCCGGCCTTCGAGGCCATGGGCAAGTCGGTCACCCTGATCGGCGGTTCGGGCGCCGGACAGGTGGCCAAGGCGTGCAACCAGATCCTCACCGGGGTGGGCGTGGCCGCGGTGGCCGAGGCGCTCAACTTCGCCACCAGGAGCGGCGTGGACGCCGGCAAGGTCCGCGAGGCACTGCTCGGCGGCTTCGCCTATTCGCGCATCCTGGAGAACCACGGCCAGCGCATGCTCGACCGCAACTTCAAGCCCGGCTTCAAGGCCTGGATGCACCAGAAGGACATGCGCATCGTCATGGAAGAGGCCCACCGCCTCGGCCTCGCGCTGCCTTCGTCGGCCGCTACCGCGCAGATGTTCAACGCCCTGGTCGGCAGCGGCATGGGCGAGGACGATTCCATCGCCATGCTCAAGCTGCTCGAACGCATGAGCGGCGGGGAGGGCGCATGAAGGTCGGCTTCATCGGCCTGGGCGTGATGGGCGCGCCCATGGCCGGGCATCTGCTCGCAGCCGGGCACGAACTGGCGGTATGGGCGCGCCGGCCCGAATCCACCGCCGCGCTGGCCGCGCAAGGCGCCCATGTGTGCGCCACCCCGGCGGCGCTCGCGGCGCGTTGCGAGGTGGTGATCAGCATCGTCACCAGCAGTGCGGACGTGGAGGCGCTGGCCTTCGGGCACGAGGGGCTGGCCGGCGGGTTCGCGGCGGGGGCGGTGCATGTGGACATGAGCACCATCGCCCCCGGCACCGCGCGCGCACTGGCCGCCCGTTACGCCGAGCGCGGCATCGGCTGGCTGGATGCGCCGGTGTCCGGCGGCGGACAGGCTGCGCGCGAGGCGGCGCTGGCGATCATGGCCGGCGGCGATGCGGCGGTGCTCGCCAAGGTGCGTCCGCTGCTCGAAACGCTGGGCAAGCGCATCGTCCACGTGGGCGAAGCCGGCGCCGGCCAGGTAGCCAAGGCCTGCAACCAGATGATCATGGTCAACGCCATCCAGGCCTGCGCGGAGGCGATGCACCTGGCAAAGGCCCACGGCGTGGATCTTGCCGCAGTGCGCCAGGCGCTGCTCGGCGGCTCGGCCGCTTCGAAGGTGCTGGAGCTGCTGGGCGGTCGCATGGTGGGGCGCGAGTTCGGTGCCGGCATCGAAGCCCGCCTGCACCACAAGGATTTCGGCCTGCTGATGGCCGAAGCCTGCCGCCTCGGCGTGCCGCTGCCGGTGGCCGCACAGACCTGGCAGCAACTCAACGCCTTGATGGCCGCCGGCTGGGGGCGTGACGATACGTCGAGCCTGCTGCGGGTGCTGGAGGCCGAACGCCCCCTGTAGGAGCGGGCTTGCCCGCGATTGCAGCCTTGCAGGCGCCGACCGC
>JAUVWV010000144.1 GCA_030603925.1 Thauera sp.
CGAGGTCCATCGGGGTGACTTCCTTGTCCTTGATCGCCACCATGCCGTTGGAGTTGAAGCTCTTGATGTGGCTGCCGGCGATGCCGGTATACACGTCGCGGATCTTGCAGTCGGCCATCAGCTCGACTTCCTGGATCACCCGCGAGATCGCATCCACCGTGGCCTCGATGTTCACCACCACGCCGCGCTTCAGGCCATTGGTCGCCTGGGTGCCCAGGCCGACCACGTCCAGCCGCCCGTCGGGGCGCGCCTCGGCGACGATGCAGGTGATCTTGGCGGTGCCGATGTCGAGACCGACGATCAGATCCTTGTAGTCCTTGCTCATTTCTTGCCTTTCATAGCCAGGGTGTCCGCCGGGGTGAGGGCGAACCCGCTCGGGTAGCGCAGGTCGGCCACCGCCACCTGTACGCCAATGCCTTCCTGCGCCTGCGGCCAGGCGGCGACGAAACGCGCCAGCCGGTCCTCGAGGGTCGCCTTGTCCTGCTCGCGCCCGAGCACGATCACCATGTCGTTGTCCAGGCGCAGCTGCCAGGCCTCGCGCGCCGAGAGCACTACGCCGACCAGCTCGCGGCCGAGCGGCGCGAGGCTGCGGGCGAAGGCCTCGTAACGGCCGAGCACGTAGGCCGCCGAGCCCTGCGGCCCGGAGAAGCTCGGCAGCGTGGCGTTGCTTGCGGCGACGAATACTTCGCCCTGGCGGTTGACCAGGCGGGTGTCGCTGCCGTCCGCGCTGGTCCAGTAGGCCACCGCCTGATGTTCCTGCAGGCGCAGCTCCAGCACGTCGGGCCAGCGCCGGCGCACTTCCGCGCGGCGCACCCAGGGCAGCTTCTCGAAGTCCGCCCGCACCTTGTCCAGATCCACGGTGAAGAAGTTGCCGTGGATCGCCGCACGCGCCACGTATTCCAGCTGGGCCGTGGTGACCTGGGCCGGCGGGGAGAGCAGGACCACTTCGCGCAGCGGGAAGAACGGCCGCGCGAGGAACCAGCTCACCACCACCCAGCTCAGCCCGAGCGCGGCAAACAGCATCAGCACGTCGGCAATCAGGTCCAGCAACGCGGGACGGTTCCACCAGCCACCGGCGGCGCGCCCACGCGCCCGCCCCCCGCCGCCATCACGCGCAGCAGAGGAAGAGGCGAAGCGGCGCGCGGCCATCTCAGCCAAGGCGGGCCTCCGCGTGAATCGCCAGACAGAGGGCCTCGAAACTCAGCCCGGCCACGCGCGCCGACATCGGCACCAGCGAGTGCCCGGTCATGCCGGGCGCGGTATTCATCTCCAGCAGGTAGGGGCGGCCGTCGTCGGTGAGGATCAGGTCGGCCCGCCCCCAGCCGCGGCAGCCCAGCACTTTGGCGGATTTCATGATCAGGGCCTGCAGTTCGCGCTCCTGCGCCTCCGGCAGGCCGCACGGGCAGTCGTAGCGGGTGTCGTCGGTGAAGTACTTGTGCTGGTAGTCGTAGTTGCCGTCCGGCGCGACGATGCGTACCAGCGGCAGCGCGCGCTCGGCGAGGAAGGGTGCGGTAAGTTCCGCGCCGCTGACGAACTCCTCCGCGATCACCAGGGTGTCGAAGCGCGCGGCGAGCTCCCAGGCGGCCTGCAGCTGATCGGCCGCAGTGACCTTGGTCGCGCCCATGCTGGACCCTTCGTGCACGGGCTTGACGAAGATCGGCAGGCCGAGCTCGGCGGCCACCGCATCCCAGTCGCTGTGTTCGTCGAGGATGGCGTAGCGCGGCGTGGGCAGGCCGGCGGCCAGCCACACCATCTTGGTACGCCACTTGTCCATCGACAGCGCCGAGGCCATCACCCCGCTGCCGGTATAGGGGATGCCCATCAGCTCCAGCGCCCCCTGCACCGTGCCATCCTCGCCGCCACGGCCGTGCAGCACGATGAAGGCACGTTCGAAGCCTTCCTCCTTGAGGATGTGCAGGTCGCGCTCGGCCGGATCGAAGGCATGCGCATCGACGCCCGCGCGCTGCAGGGCTTCGAGCACTGCCTTGCCCGACATCAGCGAAACTTCGCGCTCGGCGGACGAACCACCGAACAGCACCGCGACCTTGCCGAAATCCACGCCTGCCTCCACGCTCACGCCTCGCTCCCGTCATTGCTCAGTTTGCCGGGCACCGCCCCGATCGAGCCGGCACCCATGGTGATCACCACATCGCCGTCCTGCGCGGCGTCCAGGATGGTCTGCGGCATCTCGCCGATGTCCTCTACGAATACCGGCTCCACCTTGCCCGCCACGCGCAGGGCGCGCGCCAGCGCACGCCCGTCGGCGGCGACGATGGCCGTCTCACCGGCGGCATAGACTTCGGCGAGCAGCAGCGCATCGACCGAGGACAGCACTTTCACGAAGTCCTCGAAGCAGTCGCGCGTGCGGGTGTAGCGGTGCGGCTGGAAGGCCAGCACGAGGCGGCGGCCGGGGAAGGCACCGCGCGCCGCCGCGATGGTGGCGGCCATCTCCACCGGGTGGTGGCCATAGTCGTCCACCAGGGTGAAGCTGCCGCGCGGCTCGCCTTGCGCATCAGTCAGCGCAACTTCGCCGTAGCGCTGGAAACGCCGCCCGACGCCGTTGAATTCGGCCAGCGCCTTGATGATCGCGGCATCCGGCACCTGCACCTCGGTGGCCACCGCAATCGCCGCCAGCGCATTGAGCACGTTGTGCAGGCCGGGCAGATTGAGCACGATGGGCAGGCGGGTGGTGGTGCCATTGACGCGCACCGCGTCGAACAGCATGCGCCCGCCGTCCGCGCGGATGTTTTCGGCGCGGATGTTGGCACTTTCGGAGAGGCCGTAGCGCACGATCTGCTTCGACACCAGCGGCATGATCGAGCGCACGTGCGGGTCGTCCTCGCACAGCACGGCGACGCCGTAGAACGGCAGATGCTGGAGGAAATCGACGAAGGCCTGCTTGAGGCGGGCAAAGTCGTGGCCGTAGGTGTCCATGTGATCGGCGTCGATGTTCGTGACCACCGAGATCACCGGATTGAGCATCAGGAAGGAGGCGTCCGATTCGTCGGCCTCGGCGACCAGGAAATCGCCCTTGCCCAGGCGCGCATTGGCACCCGCGGCGTTCAGCCGCCCGCCGATGACGAAGGTCGGGTCCATGCCGCCTTCGGCGAGGATGCTGGCCACCAGCGAAGTGGTGGTGGTCTTGCCGTGCGTGCCGGCAATGGCGATGCCGCGCTGGAAGCGCATCAGTTCGGCAAGCATCTGCGCGCGCGGCACCACCGGGATGCTGCGCGCACGTGCGGCGATCACCTCCGGGTTGTCGCCGCGCACCGCGGTGGAGGTCACCACCACATCGGCGTGGTCGATGTTGCCGGCCTCGTGGCCCTGCACCACGCGCGCGCCCATCGCCTGCAGGCGGCGGGTGGCGGCGTTGCTGCCGAGATCCGAGCCGCTCACCGTGAAGCCCTGGTTGACCAGCACCTCGGCGATGCCGCTCATGCCGGCGCCGCCGATGCCGACGAAGTGGACATGCTTGACCTTGTGTTTCATTGCCGGCCTCCGGCCAGTCTTGCGCATTCGGCCGCCACGTCGGCCGCCGCCTGCGGTTTCGCCAGTTCGCGCGCCTTGCAGGCCATCTGCTGCAGGCGTTCGCGGGTGAGGCCGGCGAGGATGCCGGCCAGCTTGTCTGCGTCGAGTTCGGGCTGGGGCAGCAGGAAGGCGGCACCGTGCCCGGAGAGGAAACGCGCATTGCCGCTCTGGTGGTCGTCCACCGCGTGCGGGAAGGGCACCAGCAGGCTGGCGGCGCCGACCGCGGCGAGTTCGGCCACGGTGAGCGCGCCGGCGCGGCAGATCACCAGATCGGCCGCGGCGTAGCGCGCCGCCATGTCGTCGATGAAGGGCAGCAGTTCGCCGTCCACCCCGGCGTCGCGATAGGCCGCGCGCAGCGCGTCGATCTGCTTCTCGCCGGCCTGGTGGGTGACCAGCGGACGCTCGCCGGCCGGCAGGCGGGCGAGCGCCTGCGGTACGGTGACATTGAGGATGGCCGCACCAAGACTGCCGCCCACCACCAGCACGCGCAGCGGGCCCTGGCGTCCGGCAAAGCGCTCCGCCGGCAGCGCCGCCGCGGCGATCTCCTCGCGCACCGGATTGCCCACCCAGCGCGCCTTCTTCAGCACGCGCGGGAAACCGCTGAGCACGCTGTCGGCCACCCCGGCGAGCACCCGGTTGGCGAGCCCGGCCACCGAATTCTGTTCGTGCAGCACCAGCGGGCGACCGGTGAGTGCGGCCATCATGCCGCCCGGAAAGGTCACGTAGCCGCCCATGCCGAGCACCACGTCGGGCTTCACCCGGCGCAGTTCGCGCAGCGCCTGCCAGAAGCCGGAAAGCAGGTTCACCGGCAGCAGCAGCTTGCGCACCAGGCCCTTGCCGCGCAGTGCGCCGAAGCGCACCCAGGCGGTGTCGTAGCCGCGCTGCGGCACGATGCGCGCCTCCATGCCGTCAGGGTTGCCCATCCAGACGATGCGCCAGCCCTGCGCACGCAGCACCTCGGCCACCGCGATGCCCGGGAAGATGTGCCCGCCGGTACCGCCGGCCATGACCAGGAGCGTCTTCATGCTCGACCTCCTCGCATGACCTGACTGTTTTGACTGCGCGCCGCCGCGGGAGAGCTTGCGGCGCTCCGTCGAAATCGCCAATTCATGCTCGCCCTCCTCGCATGACTTGGCGATTTTCCCAATCGACCCGCAGCAGGATCGCCAGCGCCAGGCAGTTGGCGACGATGCCCGAGCCGCCGAAGCTCATCAGCGGCAGGGTGAGGCCCTTGGTGGGCAGCAGGCCCATGTTCACGCCCATGTTGATGAAGGACTGCACGCCGATCCACAAACCGATGCCCTGCGCGACCAGGCCGGCAAAGTAGCGCTCCAGCTTGATCGCCGCGCGGCCGATGGCGAAGGCGCGCTGCACCAGCAGGGCGAACAGCAGCACCACCGTGAACACGCCGACGAAACCGAGCTCCTCGGCCAGCACGGCGAGGAGGAAGTCGGTGTGCGCCTCGGGCAGGTAGAAGAGCTTCTCGACGCTGGCCCCGAGGCCGACGCCGAACCATTCGCCGCGACCGAAGGCGATCAGCGCGTGCGATAGCTGGTAGCCGCGGCCGAAGGCGTCCTGCCAGGGATCCATGAAGCCGAAGATGCGGTCGCGCCGGTAGGGCGACAGCCAGATCAGCAGGGCGAAGCCGATCAGCGCGACGACCGCGAGGAAGGCGAACACGCGGGCATTGACACCGCCGAGGAAGAGCACGCCGAAGGCGATCGTGCAGATCACCACGAAGGCGCCGAAGTCCGGCTCCGAGAGCAGCAGGAAACCGACCATGATGATCACCGCCGCCATCGGCAGGAAGCCGCGCTTGAAGCTGCCCATGGCGTCGAGCTTGCGCACCGTGTAGTCCGCGGCATACAGCGCGGCGAAGACCTTCATCAGTTCCGAAGGCTGCAGGTTCACCGGGCCGAGCGAGAGCCAGCGCCGCGCGCCGTTCACCTCGCGCCCGATCCCCGGGATCAGCACCAGCACCAGCAGCAGTACGCCGGCCATGAACAGCCAGGGCGCGGCCTGCTGCCAGCGCCCCATCGGTACCTGGAAGGCGAGCAGGCCCAGCGCGGTGCCGAGGGCGAGATACACGCCGTGGCGCAGCAGGAAGTAATGCGACTGGTTGCCGGTGAAGCGCGAACCTTCGGCGATCGCAATCGAGGCCGAGTACACCATGATCAGGCCGATCAGCAGCAGCGCGACTGCCGACCAGATCAGCAGCGGGTCGAGTTCGCGCGTCGGCGCGCTCGGCCGCATCAGCCGGCTCACCGCGCGGGCGGCATCCGCCCCGCCGCTCTCGCGGCGCGCGGCAAACCCGGCGAGGAAGGGCAGGCTGAGCTTCATCGTGCGCTCACCTGCGGCAGACGGCGTACCGCGGCGACGAAGACCTCGGCGCGGTGCGGGTAGTTGCGGAACATGTCCAGGCTGGAGCAGGCGGGCGAGAGCAGCACCACGTCGCCGGGCTGGGCCAGCGCATCGGCACGCGCAACCGCGGCCTCGAGGTCTGCGGCATGCTCCAGCGCGCACCCGCAGCCATCCAGCGCCGCAGCAATGCGTCCCGCGTCGCGCCCGATCAGGATCACCGCGCGCGCGTAGCGCGTCACCGGCTCGCGCAGGGGGGCGAAATCCTGTCCCTTGCCGTCGCCGCCGGCGATCAGCACCACCGGGCGGGCCAGGCCCTCCAGCGCGGCCAGCGTGGCACCGACATTGGTGCCCTTGGCATCGTTGTAGTACAGCACGCCGTCGGCGCGCTGCGCCACCAGTTCGACGCGGTGCGGCAGACCGCGGAAGGTCTTCAGGCCGGCGACCAGGGCAGCCTGCGGCAGGCCGATGGCGCGGCACAGGGCGAGCGCGGCAAGCGCATTGGCGGCATTGTGCAGGCCGGCGAGCGGCAGTTCCGCGAGCGCCAGCAGCGCGCACCCGCCTTCGGCAAGCCAGCGCTCGCCGTCACGCTCGAGCAGGCCGAAATCGTGCGCTGCGCGCGGCTCATCGATGCCGAAGCCGCACACGCGGCGACCCGCCAGCGCCATCGCGGCGACCCGCGCATCCTGCCGGTTGAGGACCTGGACCCCCTCCCCGGCAAAGATGCGCGCCTTGGTGGCGGCGTATTCGTCGAGGTCGGCGTAGCGGTCGAGATGGTCGTCGGTGACGTTGAGCACCGTCGCCGCATCGGCGGCGAATCCTTCCGCCGCCTCGAGCTGGAAGCTCGACAGCTCCAGCACCCAGCACGCCGGCAGGGCGCGCCCGGCTTCCAGGCGGTCGACCAGCACGTCAAGCGGCGCCGGGCTGATGTTGCCCGCGGCCACCGCATCCACCCCGGCGGCGCAGGCCAGGTGGGCGGCCAGCGCGGTGGTGGTGGTCTTGCCGTTGGTGCCGGTGATGGCGAGGATGCGGCAGCTGCTGCGCGCCCCGAGCGCGTTCAGCGCCTCGGCGAACAGGCTCATCTCGCCGGCCACGCGCAGCCCGCGGCGGCGCGCCTCGGCCACCACGCCGCCGCGCGGATCCAGCCCGGGGCTGAGGGCGACCAGATCGACGCCCTCGAGCAGGGCGTCGTTCAGCGCCCCGGTGAGCAGTTCGGCCTGCGGCGCGAAACCGTGCAGGCGCGCCGCGCCCGGCGGTTGCGCACGCGTGTCGGCGACGCGCAGGCGGGCGCCCTGGCGGGCGCACCAGCGCGCCATCGCCACACCGGACTCTCCGAGCCCGAGCACCAGTACGCGTTTGCCGGCAAGCTGCGTCATTCCCTTCTTACCTCAGCTTCAGCGAAGACAGGCCGAACAGCACCAGCATGATGGTGATGATCCAGAAGCGCACCACCACCTGGGTTTCCTTCCAGCCGCCCAGTTCGTAGTGGTGATGCAGCGGCGCCATGCGGAAGATGCGTTTGCCCCCGGTGGCGCGGAAGTACAGCACCTGCACCATCACCGACAGGGTTTCGGCGACGAACAGGCCGCCCATGATGAACAGCACGATCTCCTGGCGCACCACCACGGCGATGGTGCCCAGCGCCGCGCCCAGCGCGAGCGCGCCGACGTCGCCCATGAAGACTTCCGCCGGATAGGCGTTGAACCACAGGAAACCCAGCCCGGCGCCGCAGATCGCGCCGCAGAACACGGCCAGCTCGCCGGCCCCGGCGACGTAGGGCACGCCCAGATACTTGGCGAAGCCGGCGTGGCCGGCGACGTAGGCGAAGATCGCCAGCGCGCCGGCGACCATCACCGTAGGCATGATCGCCAGGCCGTCCAGCCCGTCGGTGAGGTTCACCGCATGGCTGGTGCCGTTGATGACGAAGTAGGACAGCGCGACGAAGCCGAAGATGCCCAGCGGATAGGCCACGGCCTTGAAGAAGGGCACGATGAGCTCGGTCTCCGCCGGCGTGCTGGCGCTCAGCCCGAGGTAGAGCGCCGCGGCCAGCGCGATCGCCGAAGTCCACAAGTACTTCCAGCGGCTGGCGAGCCCCTTCGGGTCGCGATGCACGACCTTGCGCCAGTCGTCCACCCAGCCCACCGCGCCGAAGCCCAGGGTGACGAACAGGGTGATCCACACGTACTGGTTGCCGAGGTCGCCCCACAGCAGTACGGTGACGGCGATGGCGATGAGGATCAGCGCGCCCCCCATGGTCGGCGTGCCGGCCTTGGTGAGGTGCGACTTGGGGCCGTCGTCGCGCACCGCCTGGCCGATCTTCTTCGCCGCCAGCCAGCGGATCACCCGCGGACCGAACATCAGCGAGATCGCCAGCGCGGTGAGAGCGGCCAGCACGGTGCGCAGCGTGATGTAGCCGAACACGTTGAAGGCGCGGATGTCCTGGCCGAGCCAGAGGGCAAGTTCAAGCAGCATCGTGTCTGTCTTCCGGTTTTCCTGCCGCCTCGGGCGGCAGCGCGAGGCGGTCGGCGACGCGCTCCATGCGCATGAAGCGCGAACCCTTGACCAGCACCACGGTATCGCCGTCGAGTTCTCCGGCAAGCGCGGC
>JAUVWV010000045.1 GCA_030603925.1 Thauera sp.
CCGGCGCCGCCAAGCTCTTCGGCCCCTCGCTCGGCCACATCGCCGACAACCTGCGCGCCGCCGGCTACCAGCCCGAACAGGTCGACCTGGTGCTGGTCACCCACCTGCACGGCGACCACGTGAACGGCCTCGTCACCGCCGACGGCCAACCCGCCTTCCCCAACGCCGAAGTCTGGTCCGCCCAGGCCGACAATGACCACTGGCTGAGCGAAGAAGTCGCCGCCGCCGCACCCGAAGGCGCCAAGCCCTTCTTCAAGATGGCCCGCGACGCCGCCGCGCCCTACCGTGCCGCCGGCAAATGGCACACCTTCGCCAGCGACCGCGACATCATCCCCGGCATCACCGCCATCGCCGCCCACGGCCACACCCCGGGCCACAGCGCCTATCTGGTGAGCGACGGCGACGCGCGCCTGCTGATCTGGGGCGACCTGGTGCACAACCACGCCGTGCAGTTCGCCCGCCCGGTGGTGTCCATCGAATTCGACGTGGACCCGGCCAAGGCCGTGGCCGCGCGCCTGGCGCTGTTCGCGCGGGCGGCCGATGAGCGCTTGATGGTCGCCGGCATGCACCTGCCCTTCCCCGGCATGGGGCATGTGCGGCGGGAGAAGGAAGGCTATGCGTGGGTGCCGGTGGAGTTCGGGCCGTTGCCGGCGAAGCCGTGAGATGCAGACGTCCACGGGCGGATTCCTGGGCTGGGGCACGTCCCCGAGGGCTGCTCATCGGCCTTATCTGTCGATCGGGGTTGTCGCGGCTAAAGGCAGCGATGAGGCGGTAAGCGGCCGTAGTGTTGCCTCTCAATTGCATGCGCAACTTGGGTATCGATGTCACCGGCGGTGAGCCCCTCCTTTCAGTCAAACTCAGGCCCGGGCTGCAGTGCTTGAAAAAGAAGACACGATTGCCTCGGGCGTCGCGCTCGACAATTTTCAATTCCGCTTTCTCAGTAAGATGCGGTCACCTTTTTCTGCAAGAACTGGCGAAGGCGGCGGTGCAGTTCGTCGCGGTTCTTCGTCTCGCATTCCCAAACCACGATTACTCGCCAGCCTAACGACTGTAGCTGATGCTGTTGTCGTTGATCACGCTCTATGTTCGACAGCCGCTTTCTCGCCCAGAACTCAGTGTTCGATGAAGGAATTGTTCCTCGCTGACAGTTATGGGCATGCCAAAAGCACCCGTGAACGAACACAATCGCGCGATGTTTCGGCAGGACAATGTCGGGCTTACCTGGGAGGTCATGGCGATGTAGCCGGAAGCGGAAGCCTTCTGCGTGAAGAATCCTTCGGACAACCAGTTCTGGCGTAGTATCTCGCGTCCGCACTGCAGCCATGTTTCGACTACGTTGGGCACTCGACACCGTATCCATCGGTTGCCTCCAGACTCCGACTGCCTAGCTTCGGGCTACCAACGTTGTACCGCGGGCTTGTTTGTAGGAAAAAACTCCCTCCCGAAGCGCTTCAGCGTGTGCCTTAATGAAGGGCGGCGGAAGGGCATTACCGATCATTAGCGCAATCGCTTCCTTCCCGTGAGACATCTCAAAGCAATAGCCCATAGGGAAACCCTGCAGCAATGCCGCCTCGCGCAGAGTGATCGTCCGGTTGTAGGATGGGTGCAGGAAACGCCCCTTGGACGGATTGTGGCACCCGCTGGTGATAGTGGGCGCAACGTCGTCCCAAGCCATACGACCGTATACATCGTAGAACCCCTTGGTTTTTCTATGGCATTCCAATTGTAAAGCTTCGCCAAGATCCCTGCGACTGCCTCCGTTCTTTGGGATCTTGGAGATTAGTTCCCTAACAGCTGGCGACCTGCGCTCGGGAAACGCATGCAATTTGTCCCGACTACGAGAGGGAGCGCCGACGCCCGCCAGTGCCTGCCTCACTGTTACCTTGTTTTGGCTTGGCCTGGCAACCTGAGGCTCATGGACACGCGACGCAAGCATAATCAGTCGTTTACGGCGTTGTGGGACTTCGTAATCAGCAGCATCAAGTACCTGCACGACAGACTTGTATCCGAGGTCCTGCAACTTCTCGCGCAGCTTTGTGAATCGATCGTCACGACCAAGCGCAGGTACGTTCTCAAGCATAATGGTCTTGGGTTTCATCCCCTCGATAAAGCGCAAGAAGTCGAAAACGAGGTTATTGCGGTCGTCCTCCACAGCAGTCGTTTGGTTCTTTGTCCGCAAACGCGAAAAGCCCTGACAGGGAGGGCATCCCGCCAGTAAGTCCAGCTGCCCAGGCTTCAGTCCGATTTCCTCTAGTACCAGTCGCGGATCAAGCGTGCGAATGTCCTGCTCATAAAGGTGTACATCAGGGTGGTTCAGGCGGTATGTAGCCTGCGCCTTGATGTCGATCTCCACCGCAGCAAAAACACCAAAGCCTGCATCCTTTAAACCCTGGCTCAAACCACCGCAACCGGAAAAAAGGTCTACGGCCGAAAGAAGTGGCTTCTTATCGAGAGGGGCGTTGGTGCCAGTTGTCGCGATCAACGGATGCTGGATATCTTTAAGTCGCATATTTCAGAATTGATCAAGAAATTTTCAATGACCGCAAGAAGTCTTCCAAAATCGTCCTAAGCTGAACCAGTTCCGTAGATTTTGCCCGATTCTGCCCCAGCAAGAATTGACCAAATCGGTCTGTATCTTCGCTACTGGCTGGACCGCCGAGATTCTCAGACGCAGCAGCATGCAACATTTCCTTGTAGATCCTTGACGGCTGAGCATCGTCCTCGATCACTATTTCGGATGCCCTCAATACAAGTTCTTCAGGACAAGTTGTCGGTATGTAATTCAGATTCCGTCGTACCCACTTGAGATAGCGGCGACGGAAGTTCGCCTTTTGTTCCGGGTCGCCTCCATTGGCACCACCATCAATAAGTGGCGCTGGATTAGCACCAAGTTGATCGATAATGATCTGCTCTAGATCCCCATTTTTTGATCTCGGAATATCGTCAGGATCTAGCACCTCCTGCACCTTACGTTGATCACCATCGAGCAGGACGAGTATACGCCCGTCGCGTTCCATCAGGACCGGAATGCGGGTGTTCAATATCGCCGTCGCCCCGCCTTGACCGAACTGAACCGCAAACAACTCGCGCGCGGCCTCATCCTCGATCAGTGAGATGGCCTGTTCCACTACTGCTTTGGCAAGACGGTCTTCGACGATAATCTGCACTACGCCGCCACGAACGTCACCGAGTCGGCGGAACGCCGCATACGGATGTGTGGAAGGGATAACGCCGAAGGCGCCGTCAGGCATCCGGTAGAAGGCCTTTATTGCGTCGTCGGGCAGAGCTGCGATCAGGTGCGGCGAGTGCGTGGAAAAGACCACTTGCAGTTGCTTGCGCTTGGTCATCACAGCCAAAAACGCTAGAAGCCGCTCCTGTGCGCCTGGGTGTAGCGAAACTTCTGGTTCGTCGAGCAGAAGTAAGGTGCCCCTATGCGCAGCAAGGACTTGGACGACACAGCTAGTCACCGCCACCTCGCCGCTGCCGGCAAATGCTTCGCTATAACGCCCGTGTATTGTCTCAAATACGATGCTTAGACCACCGTCGCCCTGAAATAGCCGATGTCGGATCCACCGCGCGGCAGTGTACTCGTGCCCAAGAACAAAGCAGACCGTCTTCAACTCTTCCGCTGTTAGCAGCCTGTTCTCAGTTGCGATCTTGCTATTACGTAGTATCGCTGACGTGTCGCCTTTCTCAATCACACGGGCCAGTTGGACTGCGTCGTTGCGCACCCGATCCATCTTGCTAAGGATGCGACTCGCTGGTGCCGGCTTGCCTGATTTCTTTGCAGCAGCAGCCTTCCGCGCGGCTTCGATTGCCGGGTCCTTGCCAAAATAGAAGTACTTATCGAAAGCGCTTAGTTCTTTGCGGAAGTTGATATAGAGAACCTTTCGGCTAACTGGGAACCAGCGGTCCGACTTTCTGCCGTCGATAGCCTTCTTAGGTAAGACGGGAATCTGCATGCCATCACCAGGAGCCTCCTTGGTCGGTTCCCAATAGTTCGGGTCTAACCGCCCGTTTCGGACCTTACGCACCCGCGCTTTGCGTGTTTCGACCACCTGCTTGAAGGAGGCGTTGTAGTGACCGTAGATAAACCGGTTAGGGCTACCCTCGCCTTCTTCGATGGGATCCACCTCCGTACTAAACCAATAGTCCCCGGTCGAATATCGGAAGGCCGCACCGTACAAAGCGTTCAGAACCGAGGTCTTACCCGATCCATTACAGCCAACCAGTGCCGTGATGGGGAAAGAGAACTCGATCCTTGCGTCCGTTGCCATATTCTTGTAGCGAGGGAACCGGATGTGCGTAATGTAACCGGGATATACGCTGTGAAACTTTCCACGGAGCTTATCCAGCTCCTTCAACTCAGCATGCAGGTCCAACATAAAATCGACTTCCTTCCTTCTATGGCGAATGCCGGGTCGCCCTCTATCAGGCACGACATCCTGGATGTCGGCGGAGAAAACTCCGCCGACAGGGATTGCGACGCTTCGCAGGTTGCGGCAAAGCTAGTCGTCCAGGGCGGCGGCTGTATATGGACCTGCTGGTGTGTTGATCGGCGGCGGTGGAACCATCCCTTCCCGGAAACGCTGCGGAAGCTGCGCGCAGAGACGACGGAAGTCGCACCGCCCGCATTTTGCCATGCTCGGCCGCATCGGGAAGTCTTGTTCCAGGATTCCCTGCACGGCCCACTCGATGTTGTCTACCGCTGCCTGAACGGACACTTCATCGATTGGAACCTTCAGGCGTTGGTTATCTTTAAGCAAGTGAATCGACCCGGTCGCGGCGTTCTCACCAAGCACGTCTCGTGCCGCCTTCGCATACAGCTGAACCTGCAGCGACAACTCGCGCCAGTCCAATTTCTGATTTGCATTTGGATTTTCGCCCCCCTCCATCGTCTTGAAGTCGAGCACGTGCGCTTCGACAATCTCGCCCTGTTCGTTCCGTCGCATTAGCAGGTCGATGGCGCCAGTGATCAGACAGCCGCGTGCGGGGATCTCAAACCGAACTTCGACCTCGCGCTGTTGATTGAAGTCATCGGCGTAACCCTCTACGTAGTCCGCAGCGATCTCCCTTGCTTTAGCCTTCGCGCGTTCATAGGCGCCGGGTCGGTTTATTGGATCGCGACTGGCCGCGATGTGCTTCAGATGGAAGTAACGCTCGGCGATCTCCTCTGCTTCAACCGGTGTCGGTGCACGATTAGTGAAGAGTTCGTGCAGCTTCTCGATGGCAACGTGCACGACGCGGCCATAGCCGAACAACTCAGGAACCGGCGGACTAAACCCGTAGCCTTTACGGAAGCGGTAGTCCATCGGACAGTTCAGGTAGTACTTGATTTCACTGAACGACGTAGGCAATGTCGCTTCGTCGAATTCTTGCCTTGGCGCTGCTTGCATCAAGCCGGCCGGTAGTTGAGTAGGATCGTTAATTAATTCAACGTCCCTCAGAGCAGCTGCAAACGGCGATTGCCGCTTCGTCTGGCGCCCGTTCGGTAGCCTGGTTGCCCCAGTAACATACAGAAACCGCTCGGCTCGCGTCATCGCAGTGTAGAAAAGGCGCGCTTCAGCAGCACGATCACTAACGTAGGCGCCTCGTCCGAGCGCATCGGCAAGCAATTCCACCGGCAGCGCACAATCAAACTGCCGCTGATTGACGGGGAAACGCCCCGGTTCGACGTCGACCACAAACACTACTGGAAACTCCAAACCTTTGACTTGGTGTACGGTCGAGACTGTCACAGCATCGGGTCGGGCAACAACATCCTCCGTGCTCACATCGTAGCCGCCCTCCGCCACGTGCTGGAGAAATTGCACCACTGACCGGAATCGCTCTGTCGAATCGATGCTCAGGTAGACGGACTCAACGTCCTGCAGCATTCGACTAAACAACCCGATCTCTCGCATCACGGCGTCCGAGAATCCTGACTGCGCTACGTTGAAGGCCTCTAGGAGATCAACTAATAGCGCCTGAGGGAACAGGCGCTGCCTAGCTGCACCGGGCGCCTGATGGATGCGACGTCCCCAGTCGGCCAACACGTCGTAGGTCTGCCGCACATTAACGTTCGGGTAGGCCGGGCGAATATGGACGGCGATCAGTTGATCGGCCTGAATACGGTTTACCGGACCTGCCTGCAGCGCGACAAATACCTCGCGCAGGGCGCTAACCACCGGACGGTCGAAGACACTGCCGCCAGCTGTCAGCGTGAACTCAATTCCCCGCAGCTGCAGGGCGCCGGAGAATGCCGCATGGCGAGGGCGCCCATCCTGCTCCTCTGATTTCGTCGACCGCATTACGATGGCAAAGTCGGCGGGTGTTAGGCCTCGGGGGGGCGAGCCAGGGTGCCGACGATATTCTGTACCAAGCAATGCCTGGATCCGATCCGCCACCCACTCCGCTTCGTCGGCGCGCGTCGGAAAGTGATGAACGAGAAGCTGTCGAGGGGCCAGGTTCTGGTGTTCCAAAGGCTGTTTCGGCAGGCGATTCGGGCCGAGTTGTCCGGCCACAAAATCGTTTGCAACGGCGACGATGGCCCGAGTACTGCGGAAGTTAGTTGCTAGCACGTGCCTGCTGACGTTTGGGTAACGCTGCTCGAATTCCAGGATATTGGCGACGTGAGCGCCACGCCAACCGTAAATTGACTGGTCGTCGTCGCCCACAACAAACACAGCTCCGCCTAGTTCGTGTACGGTTGAGACAAGCTCCTCCTGGGCTCCCGATACATCTTGGTACTCGTCTACAAGCAGGTGCCGAATGGTCGCAAGACGTTCCCGTACGGGCCCTTCCACATGCGCACGATCAGCCACCTCACGCACCATCGACGAGAAGTCCAGAAACTGGTCTCGCTGCAACCCTTCGCCGATGGCCCGCAGCGTACGGCCAACTTGTGCGTCGCGCGCCTCGATCTCAGCGAGATCGAGGCCTTCGTCGCGGTAGATGTTCCAGGCCGACTTGACCTCGTTCAATGCACGGAAATAGAGGTTGTTGAAGCGCGGGCGAAGAGCGGCAATGCCTAGTTCGTAGTAGCGCGACATCAAGTACAGCGTGAAGCGATTCGCGTCCAACACGTCGTACTGCCGAAACGCAGCATCTGCGTCCTGCAGTACATTCTGGCAGAAAGCGTGAATCGTCCCGATGAACATCTGGCCGATCAGGTTCGGGCTCTGGCCAGTGCCGGTTAATACAGAGGCGATACGCCGCTTGATAGAGTCGGCCGCCTTTTCGGTGAACGTGATAGCCACGATTGACGAGGCGGGGACCCCCTCTGAAACCAATCTCGCGATGCGATACGCTAGGGTCTGCGACTTCCCCGAGCCTGCACAGGCAATACACAGTACACCACGCGCCTCGTCGATCACCGCCCTAGCCTGGTCGTCGGTGAGTCCTTCGTCATTCACGAGGAAGTTCCGGTCCCGCAGTCTGGTCATAATTGCCGTCCCTTTTTCTTTGCACTGGCGTGGGCTCGATGATTGCTCTAGCCCCTTCGCTTTCAACTCGGCATATGATACAGAAATTGGGGTATGTCATCTTTCGACCAACTTGCACAGGTTGGCCAGAGGGCGTGAGACGCCCTACGTTTTCCGCCTTCCAAGTGGTCGTCCTCAAGGCGCCTTTTGCTTGCTGATACCGTCATCCAGTTCTGCAGGAATGTGGTTGAGGACCGATAGACGAGCGGCTCCTTCCGCTTCACTTGCTGTTGCGTGGATTGGTCGCTTTAGAAGTTCTCAACGGGCAGCTGAGGGTCGTTTGTTCGCGTTCGTTGGAAAGAGAAGCCGCCGCATTGCTCAACGACAGGTAACCGCCCCATTGCCACCTGATCGAACGCGCCAGGTCAACGGCCGGTCAGGCCGAGAAGCAGACATCCCTTCGCCTTCCCGCACGCCCCCGCCCGCTACCCCCGACGCTCACCTCGTCTTGATCGACACGCGGCCGCATCCCGCCGCATCGATCGCCGACTGCGCAAGGAGCTGCAGGACGCGAAAAGCGCGCTCACGCGCCTTGTCACGAGGAATGGACGCGGGTAGTGGTTGCGCCATCCCGACGACCTCCTTATCACCCCGCACAAGGCCGAGAATCAGCCGGTCCGCCATTCCGCCCATGGTTGCCCCAGCCTCGGCCCGCGCCCGTCCTCGGGCTTGCACGGCGCCCCTGCGCTCGGCGCCGCCAGGCCGGACCCCAGCAGCTTGCTGGCCGCGTGCACGCGCTTGGCCTGCATGCCGGCCGAAGTGCTCCACGTCGGCGACCACGTCGAGCCGGACGTCGCCGGTGCTGACCGCGCCGGCCTGCGCGCGTGCTGGCTCAACCGCATCGGCGGACGCTGGGAGCGCGAGGGCCTGCGGCCCGACCTCGAGTTCGTCACCCTCATCGAGCTCGCCGACTGGCTGGAGGCTCAGGCGCGCGAGGACGAGCGCGAGCCGGACGCCCTGCAAGGACGCTGACGCATGTTGTCGGCAACGTACCGGTGCTCTTGGGTCGCCCCGGCGTAGCCTCGCCGGCATGCCGCAGCGACTGCGGCCCTCAACCGTGAAGTCAAGCCGCAGCACCGGCGGTGCAACCGCCCTAAGCGCTCTCGTCGTCCACCGCGGGCCCCACCAGATGACGCACGAGCGGCGCACTGCCCGGTAGCAGCAACGCCACCACCTGTTCCTGGACCGCGCGATCGGCGCCGCTCACGCGTTCGTGGTGGCGAAGATGCTGCAGCCACGACCGCTCCAGGAAGTACTCCACGAAGCAGCCGGGGGCGGCGGCATCCTCGAGTACGCCCCACGCGTACGCCCCCAGCCGCTTGCGAGCCTGTCCGAGCTCGGGCATGAGCTCGCGGAACCGGGTGACGTTCTCCGGGGCCACGCGGTACTCGATGGTCGTCATCGCGGGGCTGCGCTCTCCCGCCACGGCGCCGGCGACGATGGGCGGCGGCCAGTGCATCGACGGCGAGAGATCCATGCCTTCGGCCTGATGCAGCCGGAACCGGGCTGTCGCGGCGGCGCCGGCCACGAGCAGCGCGGCCGCGGCGAGCAGCGCGACCGGGATCGACGCGAGGGTGGCGACCTGCCCCCACAGCGCACTGCCGGCGCTCATCGCGCCGAAGAACACGGTGAGATACACCGACAGCCCGCGCGCCCGCACCCAATCGGGCAGGGCGATCTGGGCGGAGACGTTGAGCGTGGATAGCACCGCGATCCAGCCCCCGCCGAAGACGAAGCAGGCGGTGGTCGCGAGCGCGGCGTGGCGTACCGTGGCGACGAGCACCATGACCGCGGCGAGCACGAGCGATGCGCCGATCACCATCCGGTCGGGCGTGGTGCGGGTGCGCAGCGCCGGCAGGACGATGGCGCCGGTGACGGCGCCCGCCCCCACCGCCCCGAGCATCACGCCGTAAAGCGTGGCGTCGCCCTGCAATTCGTTTCGCGCGATGAGCGGCAGGAGGGCCCAGAAGGCGCTCGCGGAGATGAAGAAGGCCACGGCCCGGACGAGGGTCGCTTTGAGCGGGGCGCTCGCCCACGCGTAGCGCAGCCCCATGGCGATGCCGCTCCACAGGGCCTCGGCCGGGAGATCCATGCGCGCCGCGGGGGGCGGCCGCCACCACACGAGCGCCGCGATGACGCACAGGAAGCTCGCCGCGTTGAGCGCGAAGGGCGCGGCCAGGCCGAGCGCGACGATCACCAGCCCCGCGAGCGCGGGCCCGATCGCCCGGCTGATGTTGATGCCGACGCTGGACAGGGCGATGGCCGGCTGCAGCGCGTCCCTGGGCACGAGCCTGGGCACGATGGCCTGCCACGCAGGCGCCACGAAGGCCGCGCAGGCGCCGAGAAGGAAGGTGAACACGAGCAGCGTCGTCACACCGGCCCATTCCAGCCACACCAGCACCGCGAGCAGTGCCGCGAGCACCGCCATCGCGCTTTGGACCACGATCAGCAGGCGGCGGCGATCGACAATGTCGGCGAGCGCCCCGGCGGGGAGCGCGAAGAGGAAGATGGGCAGCGTGGTCGCGGTCTGCACGAGCGCCACCATGAACGGCGACGGCGACAGCGAGGTCATCAGCCAGCCGGCGCCCACGTCGTGCATCCAGGTGCCGATGTTCGACACCACGGTGGCGACCCACAGCACGGTGAAGGCGGTGTGGCCGAAGGGCGACCACGCCGACGGGGGGCGGGCCGGCGCCGCGGCTGCGGCGGGTCCGGTGGCGGTCGCCATGGGTCAGGCTCCGAAACAGGAACAGCCGAGCGCGCCCCAGAACGCGCGCAGGTCGCCGACCGGCAAGGGGCGCTCCCACGCGATGCCGTGGGCGTGCCCGTGGATGCCGCAGGCGTGATCGCAGCCGGGCTGGCACGCCCTCGCGTGCGCCTGCGGCCGGTAGGCCGCGCTGCGCGTGGCCGGCGAGCCGAACCGCCCGATGGGCGACCACTCCGGGCTGGGCGGCGGCGGTGCGGGGTCGTGCTCGCGGAAGTCGCCGTCGGCGAACACGATGTGCCCGCCCATGATCGTCAGCACCGAGGCGATGGAACGGATCTCGTCTTCCGGCACGGTCATGTAGTCGGCCGACAGCACCGCGAGATCCGCATACTGCCCGGCGGCGAGCGTGCCTTTGACGTCCGCTTCGCCCGAGAACCAGGCCGATCCCTGCGTCCACAGCCGCAGCGCCGTCTCGCGATCGAGCGTCTGCGCGCGGGGCTGGAGCGGCGTGCCGCCCACGGTCCTGCCGGTCGTGAGCCAGTACAGCGCGGTCCACGGGTCATAGGATGCCACCCGCGTCGCGTCGGTGCCGGCGCCCACCGGCACGCCCGCGTCCAGCATCCTGCGGATCGGCGGCGTGGCTTCCGCGGCGCGGGCGCCGTAGCGGGCGACGAAGTACTCGCCCTGGAAGGCCATGCGGTGCTGGATCGCGATGCCCCCTCCGAGCGCGCGGATGCGCTCGATGTTGCGCGCGCTCACGGTCTCGGCGTGGTCGATGATGAAGCGCGTGGCGAACGGCACCCGGCCATTCACCCGCTCGAACACGTCGAGGAAGCGCGAGATGGTCTCGTCGTAGGTGGCGTGGATGCGGAACGGCCACTTGTGGGTGGCAAGCAGCTCGACGATGCGCTCCAGTTCGGCCTCCATGTGCGGGGCGAGATCGGGGCGCGGCTCGAGGAAGTTCTCGAAATCGGCGGCCGACCAAGTGAGGTTTTCTCCGCCACCGTTCATGCGCAGCAGCGCGTCGCCCGCGCCCGGCTCGGTCATGGCGACCCAGCGCTCGTAGTCGCCGAGCTCCTCCCCCGCCTTCTGCGCAAAGAGGTTGTAGGCGATGCGCACGGTGAGCTGCCCGACGCGGTGCAGCGCGGTGACCACCTTGTAGTCGTCCGGAAAATTCTGCCCGCCCCCGCCGGCGTCGATCACCGAGGTGATGCCCAGGCGATTCAACTCGCGCATGAAGTGGCGCGTCGAATTCATTTGCTCCTCGGGCGGGAGTGTCGGCCCGCGCGCGAGGGTGGAATACAGGATCAGCGCCGAGGGTTTCGCGATGAGCAGGCCCGTGGGCTCGCCGCGGGCATCCTTCTCGATCACCCCGCCCGGCGGGTTCGGCGTATCCGCGCCGATCCCCAGCACCCGCAGCGCCGCACGGTTGAGCAGCGCCCGGCCATAGAGGTGTAGCACGAACACCGGGGTGTCCGGCGAGGCGGCGTTGATCTCGTCCAGGGTCGGCATGCGCCGCTCGGCGAACTGGAACTCCGACCAGCCGCCGATCACCCGCACCCACTGCGGCGGAGGCGTACGCGCGGCCTGCGCCTTCAGCATCGCCAGCGCGTCGGCGAGCGATGGCACGCCCTCCCAGCGCAGCTCCATGTTGAAGCTCAAGCCCCCGCGGATGAGGTGGGTGTGGCTGTCATTGAGGCCGGGGATCATGCGACGCCCGCCGGCGTCGATGACGCGGGTCGCGGGCGTGGTGCGGGGCATCACGTCCTCCTCGGCGCCGACGGCGAGCACCCGCCCGTCCGCGATCGCGATTGCGGTGGCGGCGGGGTTGGCGCGGTCGAGGGTGGTGATCTTCGCGTTCTTGAGGACGAGTTCGGTCATCGGCTTGGGCTCCGTTCGCGAGATTCCCGCGGGTCGCTCCCGGCCCACGGGTCTTACTGTCGGCTAGCGGGCCGGCACCGGCTCCAGCCTCGTGCCGTGGTCCACGCGCTCGGTGGCCTTGTGCACCATCGTGTAGGCGTAATCCACGCCCATGCCATACGCGCCCGAGTGCTCGCGCACGATGGCGATGGTCGCGTCGTAGGTCTCCTTGCGGGCCCAGTCGCGCTGCCATTCGAGCAGCACTTGCTGCCAGGTCACGGGCACCACGCCGGCCTGGATCATGCGCTGCATCGCGTAGTCGTGAGCTTCCTTGGAGGTGCCGCCGGAGGCGTCGGCAACCATGAAGATTTCGTAGCCCCCCTCGGCCATGGCGGAGAAGGCGAAGCTGTTGTTGCAGACTTCGGTCCACAGCCCGGAGACGACCACCTTGTTGCGGCGGTTCGCCGAGAGGGCGTCGCGCACCTTCTGGTCGTCCCAGGAATTCATCGAGGTGCGCTCGAGGAGCGGCAGCTCCGGAAACACGGCGAGGAGCTCCGGATAGGTGTGCCCGGAGAAGCTCTCGGTCTCCACCGTAGTGATCGTGGTCGGGATGTCGAAGACCCGCGCGGCCTTGGCCAGCGCGACCGTGTTGTTCTTGAGCACCTGGCGGTCGATCGACTGGACGCCGAAGGCCATCTGCGGCTGGTGGTCGATGAAGATCAGCTGGCAGTTCTGGGGCGTGAGCAGCTCGGGCTTGTTCATGGTGATTCTCCTGTCGGGGTCGGGGGTGCCACCCCGGGCTCATGACCCGGGGCGTGCGTCTCTACTGGTGTAGCTCATGCGACGGTCACTTGCACCGCCGCACCGGGGCGCCTACGCGGCCGGCGAGCGCGGCATGTCGAACACGAGCAGCTCCGCGCCGCGCGCGCCGTCGAGCACGAGCGCCGTTTCGCCGTCCGCGGCCGCGCCGTCTCCGGCAGCGAGGCGCTGGCCATTCAGCGCGACTTCACCGCGTGCGACCTGCACCCAGGCGATGCGCCCGTCCTCGAGCGCGAGGCTCGCGCTCTGGCCGGCGTCGAGGAGCGTTGCGTAGAGCCGAATATCCTGGTGCACCGTGACCGATCCGTCGGCGCCGTCCGGACTCGCGATGAGGCGCAACCGGCCGGCGCGCGCGTCCCGCGGGAAATGGCGCTGCTCGTAGCCGGGCGCCAGCCCCTGCTCGGCCGGGATGATCCAGATCTGCAGGAAGTGCACCGGCTCGCTCGCCGAGTGGTTGTACTCGCTGTGGCGGATGCCCGTGCCCGCCGACATGCGCTGCACGTCCCCCGGCTGGATCACCGATCCGGTACCGAGGCTGTCCTTGTGTTCGAGGGCGCCGTCGAGGACGTAGGAGATGATCTCCATGTCGCGATGTCCGTGCGTCGGGAAGCCTGCACCGGGTACGACCCGGTCCTCGTTGATCACGCGCAGCGGACCGAAGCCCATGTGCGCGGGGTCGTAGTAGCCGCCGAACGAGAAGGTGTGCCGCGATTGCAGCCAGTCGAATTCGGCGGCGCCGCGGTCCTTGGCTCTTCTGGTCGTGATCATGGTCTTGTCTCCGTCCTCGGTTTCGATAGCCTCAGTGTAGCGAGCGCAGATACATTGACAATCCGCAAAGTACAAGACACATTGTCTTGTATTAAGCGACAGACAGAGGCATTCATGGACAAGCTGGCCGCCTTGAACGCATTCGCCCAGGTCGTCCGGGACGGCAGCTTCGCCGCCGCCGCGCGTTCGCTCGGACAGTCGCGCTCGCACGTGAACCGGCTCGTGATCGAGCTCGAGGATTCGCTCGGCGTGACGCTCCTTACCCGCACGACCCGCTCGCTCGCCCTCACGCCGGTGGGAAAGGCGTTCCACGCCCGTTGCGAAGCCATCCTCGACGATCTGTCCGAGGCGATGCGCGAGGTGCAGATCGACCACGAGGCACCGCAGGGCGCGATGAGGATCAACGCCCCAATGTCCTTCGGAACGCTGCAGCTCGGGCCGGCGCTGGTGGAGTTCATGCGGCGCTACCCGCGCATCCACGTCCAGCTCACGCTCTCGGACCGCTTCGTCGATCCGCTCGCCGAGGGCTTCGACGTCACCGTGCGTATCGCCCGGCGCAATGAGTCGCCGTCGCTCGTCGTCCACGATATCGCGCCCGTCGAACGCCTCCTGTGCGCAGCCCCTGCCCTGCTCGAACGCCATGGCGAGCCCAGCTCGCCGCAAGACCTCCTACGCATGCCCTGCCTGCACTACGGCGACCTGCGCAACGGAGGGCGCCTGCAGCTCACCGGAGCGGACGGCTCGGTCGAGCTCAAGGTCAACGGCGTGCTGTGCTCGGACAATGCCGAAGTCCTGTGCCAGGCCGCGGCCGAGGGCTTGGGTGTCGCGCTGCTGCCCCGCTTCATCGCCGAGGCCTCGCTGCGCGCCGGCCGGCTTGTGCCCGTCCTGCCCGGGTACGCCGCGCCCGAGCTCTTCCTGAGCCTCATCTATCCGCCCAACCGGCACTTGTCGGCACGGGTGCGAGTGTTCGTCAGATTCATGCAGGAGCGCTTCGGGACGCCAGGACCATAGAGCGGCCGGCGGATCGAACTCGCTTGCAACCGATCACGCTCCCGGGTGCACCGCGTCCATCGGACGAACGTTGAAGGCGGGACCACTCACGGAGGTCGAGCATGGCTCGCATCCTCATCGCGCTGCCTCTCGTCACCCTGCCGGGGGGCTGCGTCGTTCTCCCTCTGAGTCAGAATAGTTGTCGCCTCGATAGAAGCTGAAACCAGAGGGCGATAACGGAAGAACGAAGTGGCCAGATACGGGCAAGCGTTCAAGGACAAAGCGGTGGCACAGTTGCTTCCAGCGGAGAGCGCCTCGCTGGAGACGGTTTCCCGCGATCTTTGCATTTCAGTAACGACGCTGGAGCGGTAGCGGGCGGATGCGCAAGCGCTGGCGGACCCCGGCGAGGAATCACCCGCGTACGGGCAACATGGCCACCGCTTCGATCTCGATAAGCGTGTCACGCGATGCCAGGGAAGCGACTCCGATGCCCGTCAAGGCAGGACGAACGGCACCAAAGTGGCGGGCGAGCACGGGCACCACCTGCGACATGCCGTCCGCCAGCTCGCCACGGACATACACCCGCAGTTGCAGGACATCGTCGAGCGAGGCGCCAGCCTCGTTCAGCACCGTGACCAGGTGCTGAATTGCGCCTTCGGCCTGGCCATCGAGCGTGGCGTGCCGGACACGGGAATCGCTATCCCAATCCACCTGGCCCGAGACAAAGACCAAGCGGGACTCCAGGTCCACCTTGGCCTGAGACATGCCGACAGTCGCGCCGTCATAGAGGCCCGCGGGGTTGACCAGCTTCGTGTTCATAGACCATCCAATGCAGGGTTGCGATGGCCGACAGCTTAGGGCCTGGCCCGTGCAGCACGCCATGGCATCGGGCTTGTAACGGTCACAAGCGACGTCATCTTGCGGCATCGCACCGGGCCCGAACGTGGTCGAGTGCCCAGGTCAGCAGTGGGTCGGACATTACGGAGGGATGGTAGGCCGCGACCACTTGGAAGCCAGGAGGGTGCTTCTCGAGTGGCACCTCGAACAGCCCTTCACAGGGGAGCAGCCGCGACGGCATGAAGGCCACCATGTCGGACCCCCGTAGGTACTCCAACGCCATGAAGAACGAGGGCACCGACGCAACGACACGGCGCCGCAGCCCCTGTTGCTCAAACCAGCTGCCCGCCGACCCGTCGAAGCTTGCCACCGCCGGGGACACCACCAGGAAGTCATGCGCCACGAGCGCTTCCAAGGGCAGCGTGCCTCGATCATCGGTCAGTGGCCTCGCGGCGACGCACACGTACCTTTCAGTGAAGAGCGGGGTCGACAGCAGGCCCTCGGGCACATAGGCGTTCGATGTGAATGCGATGTCAATTTCCCCCTCCTGCATCCGGCGGACCAGACCAGCGCTCTCGATGTTCGAGACCTTCACCTTGACCCGCGGAGCCACACGTCGCAGTGCGCGAATAAGGTCGCCGACTATGATGCGTTGCGCATGATCGGTCGCCGAGATGCTCAGAGTGCGCTCCATATCCTCCAGCGGGGTAGACGTCGGCATCGGCATCGCGTGGACCAGCGTCAGTACCTGATGCACATGCGGCTCGATCAGCTGACCGTAGGCTGTCGGCACCATGCCGTGGCCGGTGCGGACGAACAAGGGATCGCCAAGAATCTCCCGAATCCGCTTGAGTTGGAGGCTCACGGCCTGCTGCGAGACGTCGAGCGATTCGGCCGCTGCCGACGCAGTCCCCAGCTTATAGAGGGCGCTGAGTATACGAAGATGGTTGAGTTCCAGTTTCTCGATCATGACAGTCACCGTCTGCAACGACCGCCGCGCATATGGCCCTGGCGGCAGGCCGACATATCGGGCGCAGGCAGCCGTCTGATCTCATCCATGCGGATGATGTCGTCGACGAAGTGTGGTGCGTGGTGAACGATGCGTCCAGTCCGCAACGCGCTGCCGCCGGACACGAGCCAGAAGTCAAGGGGCGGCATTGGCCGACCACCCGCCCCCCAAGAACAACGCCCCCGCCGGTTTCCCGGACGGGGGCGTCTTGATACGGGTTGGGCGGCGGCGCTACATTGGCGCCCCGCTCCGGCTCCCTACCTCACACTTCAACCGTGTCGGCGACGCTCTTGAACTCTTCGATCTGGTCGAAGTTCATGTAGCGGTAGATGTCGCCGGCCTTCTTGTTGACCACCTCGACCTGCGCCATGTACTCCTGCACGCTCGGGATCTTGCCCATCAGCGCGCACACGGCGGCCAGTTCGGCGGAGCCGAGATACACGCGGGTGTCGATGCCCAGGCGGTTCGGGAAGTTGCGGGTGGAGGTCGACATGGCGGTGCTGCCCTTGCGGATCTGCGCCTGGTTGCCCATGCACAGCGAGCAGCCCGG
>JAUVWV010000204.1 GCA_030603925.1 Thauera sp.
CCGGAACTGCGCCGCACCACCCGCGACGAGCCCAACTACGACACCCTGGTGAAGTACCGCCTGGACATCCTGGCGGGCCCGGGCCTGGGCCTGCCGGACATCCAGGCGGTGATCGCCAGCATGGGGCCGATGGCCGGTGCGCGCGACTTCCTCGACAGCCTGCGCGAGGCCTACCAGGTGGTGATCCTGTCCGACACCTTCTACGAATTCGCCCACCCGCTGATGCGCCAGCTCGGCTGGCCGACGCTGTTCTGCCACAGCCTGGAGGCGGACGCCAACGGCATCCTGGTGAACTACCACCTGCGCATGCCCGACCAGAAGCGCGAGGCGGTGCGCCGCTTCAAGGAGCTGAACTTCAAGGTGGTGGCCGCAGGCGATTCCTACAACGACACCGCGATGCTGGGCGAAGCCCACGGCGGCATCCTGTTCCACCCGCCGGAGAACGTGGTGCGCGAGTTCCCGCAGTACCCGGTGGTGCGCGACTACGCCGCGCTGCGCACGGAAATCGACCGCGCCTTCGCCCGCGCCGCCTGAGCGCCGCCGCCATGCACCGCACCCGCTTCTACACCCTGTCGGCCTCCTGCCCGGACCGCAGCGGCATCGTTGCCAAGGTTTCGGGCTTCATCGCCGAGCATCAAGGCTGGATCCTGGAAACCTCGCTGCACGCCGAACCGCCGCGCGAAGGCGAGGAGATCGGGCGTTACTTCATGCGCATCGAGATCCGCGCCGATTCGCTGCCCTTCCACCTCGCCGAATTCCGCGAGCGTTTCCGCCCGCTCGCCGAAGAACTGCAGATGGAGTGGAAGATCACCGATGCGGCGGTGAAGAAGCGCGTGGTGGTGCTGGTCAGCAAGCAGGAGCACTGTCTGTACGACCTGCTCGCGCGCTGGCAGTCGAAGGAGCTCGACATCGAGATCCCCTGCGTGATCTCCAACCACGACGAACTGCGCGGCTTCGTCGAGTGGCACGGCATCGCCTTCCACCATGTGCCGGTGGGCGCCGACAACAAGGCCGCGGCGTATGCCGAAGTGCAGCGCATCTTCGAGGAAGTGCGCGGCGACACCATGGTGCTGGCGCGCTACATGCAGATCCTCTCGCCCGAGCTGTGCGCCGCCTACCCGGGGCGCATCATCAACATCCACCACAGCTTCCTGCCCAGCTTCGTCGGCGCCAAGCCCTACCATCAGGCCTATCTGAAGGGGGTGAAGCTGATCGGTGCGACCTGCCACTACGTCACCGCCGATCTGGACCAGGGGCCGATCATCGAGCAGGACGTGATCCGCATCGACCACTCCGACGCGGTCGAGGACATGGTGCGCTACGGCAAGGACATCGAGAAGACCGTGCTGGCGCGCGGCCTGCGCTACCACCTCGAAGACCGCGTGCTGCTGCACGGCAACAAGACCATCGTGTTCCGCTGAGCGCCGCGCCTCAGGCGCTGCGCTGCGCCGCCGCACCGTCCACGCGGTTGCGCCCGCCCGCCTTGGCGCGGTAGAGCGCCTCATCCGCGCGGGCGACCAGCTGTGCCGGCGTGATGTCGTCGTCCGCGGCCAGCAGGGCCACCCCCAGGCTGGCGGTCAGCCGTCCGCGGGGCGAGCGTGCGTGCGGAATCTCCAGCAATTCGATCGCGCTGCGGATCGCCTCGGCCATCGCCAGTGCGCCGGCGCGGTCGGTATTCGCCGCGATGATGGCGAACTCCTCGCCGCCATAGCGCGCAGCCAGATCGCCGGGGCGGCGCGCATTGCCGGCCAGCACGGCGGCCACACGCCTGAGCACCTCGTCGCCGGCCTGGTGGCCGTAGTGGTCGTTGTAGTCCTTGAACAGATCGACATCGAGCATCATCAGCGCCATCGGCTGGGCGCTGCGTCGCGCACGCGCGCATTCGGCGGCGAGCGCCTCGTCAAAGTGCCGGCGGTTGGCGATGCCGGTCAGGCCGTCGGTAGACGACAGGGTGGCGAGTTGCCGGTTGGCCTGTTCGAGCGCCGCGGTGCGCTCGGCGACCAGCTGCTCAAGTTCCTCGGTATGGCGTTTGAGCTGGCCGGCCATCTCCCGCAGGGTGTCGGTCAGGCTGGAGATTTCGCGGATCGGGCTGGAGACCGGTGGGCTGGCGTGCCATTCGCCGGCCGCCAGGCGTCGTGCCCAGCGGCTGAGCGACTGCAGCGGCTGGGCGAAGCCGTGCGCCAGCAGCAGGGCACAGAGGATGCCCAGGGCGACGAAGAGCAGCGCCAGGAAGCCGATGCCGCGGAAGGCCTCCTGCGCGGTGCCGGCGAAGCGGCTCTCCGGCAGGGCCAGGGCGATGGTCAGTGCCGGCCCGTCGGGCAGGCGGATGGTCTGCCAGTGCACCAGGTGGCGCCCGTTGCCCAGCGTTGCGAAGCGATTGCCCTCGGGGCTTGCCGCTGCGCGGATCACGGCGGCAACCCCGCGGGTCGTCGGGTTGTCGCTCTCAGCGGCCTTGAAGCGTATCGTCCGTTCGCCGTCCAGGCGGTAGATCGGGTCGGTCTCCGAGCTGGCCAGCAAGGCGCCGTCGGCCTCCGCGAGGAAGGCGACGCCGCCCAGTTCGGCGACCTGGCTGCGCAGGAAGGCGCTGAGCTGGGAGAGGGCCACGTCGGCGGTCACCACGCCGAGGAAGCGGCGCTGCGCGTCGTACAGCGGGGCGGCCATGCCGATGCCCATGGCGTCGTAGATGCCGTGGCTGTCGTGGATCACGTAGCGGTAGGCCGGATACCAGAGTACGCCTTCGGCGGCGGCTGCGGCCTTGAACCACGGCCGGGTGCGTGCATCGAAATAGGTGTTGCCCACCGAGATCAGCGTGCTGCGGCGGTTTGCATCGTCGACGCGGTACAGGTTCATCACCCGCGCCTCCGCACGGGTCGCCTGCAGGATGCGCAGCGCGCGGTCCTCGCCGAGCGGCGGGCGGCTCGCGGCGAAGTATTCGCCTTCTGCCGTGCCCATCGACAGGAAGGTCAGCAAGGGCTGCTGGCGCAGCTGCAGCAGGAAGTTGCGCAGCATGCTTTCCTGGTCGCGCGGATCGAGGAAACCGTTGCGGAACTGTTCGGCATTGAAGGCCGCCACGCGGCGCGGCACCTCGAAGAAGCTGGTGACCCGCTCGCGCAGCTGGCGGGCCAGTTCGTCAACCTGCTGCTGCTCGAGTTCCTCGGCGACGTGCATCGAGGCCTGGAAGGAGAACCACCCGGAAACGCCGACCACCAGCGGCGTGACGACCAGCACGGCACCGAGCAGCAGGCCGCGCAGCGGCACGGTGCGGCCGTGCGCCGCCGCAGCGTCCGTGCCGCCGTCGGTCGGCCGCGCGGCGATCAAGCCGCTGCGCCTGAGGTAGGCGAACAGCAGCAGAAAGCCGAGGGCCGCACCGGCGCCGCGTATCCACCATGTCCGCGAGCCGGCTGCCGGGCCCGCCGTAGCGGGGGCGGCAGCCAGTTCCCAGTGGCCGTCGGGCAGACTCACCTCGGCGCTGACATGCGGGCCGCCGAACACCTCCTGCTTGCCGAACACCGCATGGCCGGGCTGTCCGTTGCTGCGGCTGCGGATCGCCAGCACGAAGTCGTGCTGCGGGCTGAGCAGCCCGGCGCCGATCAGCAGGCCTTCCAGATCGACCGCCATCGATACCAGCGCGCGAAACCCGTCGCCCGCCGCTTGAGTGCCTGGGTCGAACACCGGGGTGCGCAGCACCAGCCCGGGGCGTCCGGTCTGCAGCAGGCGGACCGGCGCGTCCACCACGGTGCCGCGTGAGGCCTGCGCGCGCTTGATGCTGCCCATGAACTCCGGATGCAGGGCGTAATCCATGCCGATCACCGCCTCGTTGCCGCGCGTCGGGTAGACGAAGTCGACCTGCAGCGGGCGCGAGATCAGGATGCTGGCGATGCGCGGCTGGCGGGCGAGCGCTGCCTGCGCGTCGCGCACCAGCGCGTCCACCGTACGTTCGGGGTCGGCGGCGAGGGTTGCGGCGAAGCGGCGGTTCTCGCCTGTCAGTCCGGCGATCTGGCCTTCCAGCCGGGTATGGTGCAGTTCCAGCTGGGTGGCGATGCCCTGCAGCAGTTTCCGCTCGGCGAAACGGCGGTCGAAGGTCTCGACCACGGCGGTGATGCCTGTCGAGAGCAACAACAGCAGGACGGCGGACAGCAGCCTTGATTTCATGCGTGCCTCGGCAGGGGCGACGGGCGGTTACCCGGCACGCCGCAAGGGCGCGCGAGGGTGGGGGAAGGGCCGGGTTCGGCTGCGGAATTGTAGCCTGCGCCGCAGCGCCGGGCCGTGCGCCGATGCGCGGCCCGGCGGAATTGATCCAGCGCATTCCGCCACGCCCTGCCATGTGCTCGAATCGCGTCGTTGCCACCCTCCAGAGTGTCGAAGCCATGCGCGCCCCTGCCCTTCTTGCCGTCCTTCTCCTCGCCGCCGCGCCCGTCCAGGTCGCGGCCGCGGACGCCCCCCAGCGCCTGCCGGGCCTGTGGGAGGTCAACGTCAACGCAGCGGGAGAGCCCGAGCGCAGCTTCCATCTGTGCGTGGGAGCCGGCGGTGACGATGTCTTCGTGCACATGGATGCGCAGCCCGCCGAATGCGAACCGGCGCGCTGGCAGCGCGACGGCGCCTGGCTGAGGGCGGAGTCGAACTGCCGCTCGGCGGCGGGCGCAGTGCTTCGTAGCGCGCGCTTCGCCGGTGATTTCCAGTACAACTTTCAGGGTGAAGTGAGCCTCCGCCCGGCCGCCGGGCAGGGCGCGAACCGTCTCCTGCATGTCGATGGCCGCCGGCTGGCGCCGTGCAAGGCGCTCAAGCCGGGCGAGTGGGAACTCAAGGGCAGCAACGGCCGCAACCTCAATCTCGGCCAGTAGGCCGGCGGCTCAGATCGCCGGGGCGCCGCCCGGTGTCGCGGCCGGGCGGCGGTCCACCAGCCAGTCGGTGAGGGCGGCGCCGCCCCACATGCCGAACAGGGTGAGCCATGCGGTGAGCGCGAACACCGCCGCACCCGACACGCCCGCGCCCACTGCGCAGCCCCCGGCGAGCATGCCGCCGAAGCCCATCAGCAGCGCGCAGGCGATGTAGCGGCGCATCGCGTGGCCGCCCTGAAAGCCTTCCAGCTTCAGTTCGCGGAACAGCAGGGCGGCGAGAACGGAGCCGAGGAAGACCCCCGGCACCATGCCGAGGTCGAAGTTGAGCAACTGGCCGGGCGGCGACAGTACCAGCATCAGCATGTCGGCCGAGGGCCCGGTGAAGGACAGGCTCTTCACCGGGCTGGGGTCGAAGGTGAGGCCGGCCATGCGCCAGGTGAACCACCACGCCAGGGCCACCATCACGCCGGTGCCCAGGCCGCCGACCCAGCCCCAGGCACCGATGCGGTGACGCACCGCGAAGAAGGCGCCGGCCGCCAGCCACAGCAGGCCGAACAGCAGCCCGCCGGTATTGCCGATGCCAGCCAGGGCGAGCAGGTCGCGCGCGCTGCCGCCGTCTATGGTCCACAGATTGCCGAGCGCCTCGCGCAGCGGGGAGAGCACGCCGCCCATCGAAGCCTGCGCGGCCACCGCGAAGATCAGCCCGGAGAGCAGCGCACGCAGGTTGCCGTTGGCGGCCAGCACCAGCAGGCGGCTCGAACAGCCGCGCGCCAGGATCATGCCGGCGCCGAACAGCAGGCCGCCGATCAGCGCGCCCGACAGGCTGCCCTGGCTGGCGAGCTGGCGCACGTTGCCGGTGGAAAACTGCTCGCCGAGTACCAGGATCTGGGTGAGGACGACCGCGGCGGAGAAGGCGAACAGCCAGATCGCCAGCTTGGCCCCAAGCTGGCCGCGCGCCACCTCGATCACCGCGGCGCGCAGACAGAAGCGCGAGCGCTGGGCGAAGAAGCCGAACAGCGCGCCGATGGCGAGCCCGCCGAGCGCCAGCGCGCGGTCTTCGCCGAGCGATTCGATCAGTGCTATCAGGTCCACCGCATCCGCCTCCTGCGCCACATCCGTTCGCCGGGGCGAACAGAATCAGCATTCAAGAATATAAGAATGCGGCAGTAGGTGCGACAAGGTATTGATCCCGCTCAAGGGCGGAAGAGGGAGGGGCGGTAGGAGCGGCCTTGGCCGCGATGCGGCGCTTGGTCTTCCCCAGGCCGCATCGCGGCCAAGGCCGCTCCTACGCTACGGGTCAGCCGCCGAGCTTGGCGCGCAGGATGTCGTTCACCTGGGCCGGGTTGGCCTTGCCGCGGCTGGCCTTCATGACCTGGCCGACCAGGGCGTTGAAGGCTTTCTCCTTGCCGGCGCGGAATTCTTCCACC
>JAUVWV010000018.1 GCA_030603925.1 Thauera sp.
GACAAGACGGTGGCCGAGGTGCTGGCGATGCCGGTGGACGAGGCGGTGGAGTTCTTCGCCGCGCATCCGTCCATCGCCCACCCGCTGCAGCTGCTGCAGGACGTCGGCCTCGGCTACCTGACCCTGGGCCAGCCCAGCCCGACACTCTCCGGCGGCGAGGCGCAGCGCATCAAGCTGGTCACCGAACTGGCCAAGGTGCGCGGCCGCGCCGGGGAATCGGCGTCCACGGGCGGGCGCCCGCTGCCGGCGGAGAAGCACACCCTGTACGTGCTCGACGAGCCCACCGTCGGCCTGCACATGGCCGACGTGGAAAAGCTCATCCACGTGCTGCAGCGCCTGGCCGACGCCGGCCACACGGTGCTGGTGATCGAGCACGACCTCGACCTGATGGCCGAGGCCGACTGGATCGTGGACATGGGCCCGGAAGGCGGCGAGGGCGGCGGGCGGGTGGTGGCCGAAGGCCCGCCGGACACCATCGTCGCCGCGACGGATTCGCACACCGGGCGGCACCTGCGTGCGTTTCTCGGTGCGCGTGCCGGGAACCGAATCCCGGCCTGAGCGATCCATCACGCATTACTGCATTGCAACACGAGGATGAAACGATGAGCTTCAAGCGTATCCGCGTCTGGGACCTGCCCACCCGCCTGTTCCACTGGGCGATGGTGGTGGTGGTCTCGGCGGCCATCTTCACCGGCCTCAACGGCGGCAACATGATGATCCACCACCAGCGCCTGGGCATCATCCTGATCGGCCTGCTCGCCTTCCGTCTGGCCTGGGGCGTGTTCGGCTACGCCACCGCGCGCTTTGCCCGCTTCGTGCCCGGCCCGGGTTCCATCGCCGCCTATCTGCGCGGGCAGTGGCAGGGCATTGGCCACAATCCGCTGGGCGCGCTGTCGGTGCTGGCCTTGCTCGGCGTGTTCGGCTTCCAGGCGCTGAGCGGGCTGTTCGCCGATGACGACATCGCCTTCCGCGGCCCGCTGCGCGGGCTGATCGACGGTTCGACCGCGGCCTGGATCACCAGCGTGCACCGCGACATGCTGTGGTGGATGGCTGGCCTGCTGGCGCTGCACATCGGCGCGGTGCTGTACTACACCCACGTGAAGAAGGACAACCTGGTGAAGCCCATGATCACCGGCTGGAAGGACGTTCCGGCACCGCTCGCCGGCGAACTGCGCGGCGGAGGGGTGGTCGCCTTCGTGCTTGCGCTGGGGATTGCCGTGGGGGCTGCGTGGGTGGCCGCCGGCGGCCTGCTGCCGCCGCCGCCACCACCACCGGATCCGGCCGAACTGCCGGCCTGGTGAGGCGGGCCGAACAGCACAACGGCCACCCGCGGGTGGCCGTTGTGCTTGCCGGACAGCTGCGTCCGCTTACTTGGCGCGGTACTTGTCGTGACAGGCCTTGCAGGTTTCGCCGACCTTGCCGAAGGCGGCCTTGATGGCGTTCTGGTCGCCATTGGCGGCCACGCTCGCCAGTTCGTTCGCGGCGGCGTTGAAGTCGCCGGCCAGCTTGCCCACGTCGGGCATGTTCTGGAAGAACTCCGGCTTCACCTTGGTCTCGCGGAAGCCCGTGCCCTTGTCGCTGCCGGCCGGGTACAGCTGGCCCATGCCGGAATTGGCCACCGCGGCGATGACGTTGGCGGCCGCGGCCACCTGGTCCTGGTTGTACGGCACGGCACCGTCGACCACCTGAGCCTTGATCTTGCCCATGTTCCAGCTCATGAAGGCGTAGCCCGCCTGGCGGAACTTGATGGCGTCCTCGATGTTCGACTGCGCGGCGGCGCTGGTGGCAACGGACAGGGCGGCAAGGCCAAAGGCGGTGCAGGCGACGAGTTTCTTCATGGGTGACCTCTCAGTCTGGTTGTTGGATGGAAATGCTGCATTGCACGAACCGCAAGGCGGCCCCGGATGCGACCGCAGCAATGCCGAATGGTTCAGTGGAGTCTATCAGCAAAATTCTATATTCCGTAAGCTTCGGTCCGCGCGATTCCGGCCCGCGGCACGGAAACAATTAAAGGAAGCCCTACGGAGGTCGTAGATAATGACGACCTTACAATGATTATCAGCCGCCCCCGAGGCAGGCAAGAGGAGTGCATCATGCGTCGCCTGGCCGACATGCCGATCTGGTTCCGCCTCACTGCGGTGATCTGGTTGATGCTGATCGTGGCGTGGTCCACGATGATCATCTGGGAGACCCGGGTGAGCCGCAACACCGCGATCGAACAGGCAAAGGATTTTTCCAGCACGATCAACGAGATGACCATGGCCGGCCTGACCGGCATGATGATCACGGGCACGGTAGACCAGCGCGACGTGTTCCTCGACCAGATCAAGGAACTCTCCGCGGTGCGCGATCTGAAGGTGTTGCGTGCGGAGGCCACCACGCGGCTGTTCGGCCCGGGCCATGCCGCCGAGCGTGCGACCGACGGCGACGAAACCAGCGTGCTGGCCGGCGGCGAGGCGGTGATCCGGGTGCAGCGTGACGAGCAGTACGGCGAGCACCTGCGGGTGGTGCTGCCTTCGCGTGCTTCGGCCAACTACCTCGGCAAGGACTGCTTGCTGTGCCACCAGGTGCCGGACGGCACGGTGCTCGGTGCGGTGAGCATGCGCATCTCGCTCGACAAGGTGAATGAGGCGGTGGACAGCTTCCGCAACCAGATCTTCATGTTCGCAGTGCTGGTGTCCATCCCGCTGCTCGGTTTCGTGGTGCTGTTCGTGCGCTCCTTCGTCACCCGTCCGCTTTCGCACCTGTCCGACAGCCTGTCCGACATCGCCCGCGGCGAAGGTGACCTGACCCGCCGCCTGGACGTGCGCGGCACCGACGAGATCGGCACCACGGCGACCACCTTCAACCAGATGATGTCCACCATCGGCGGCCTGGTGAAGCAGGTCAGCCAGTCGGCCGAGGCAGTGGCGCAGTCGGCGCGTACCCTGTCGCAGAGCGCCTCGCGGGTGGCCGACAGCTCCCACCTGCAGAACGACCAGTCGGTGAGCGCGGCCGGTGCGGTGGAGGAGATGCTGGGCAACATCACCCACATCGCCTCGAGTACCGAAGGGGTGCGCGAACGCTCGCGCGAGAGTCTGGCGCGCTCGCAGGAAGGCAAGAGCAGCCTGAGCCAGTTGATCGGCGAGGTCTCGCAGGTGCAGGAGGCGGTGCGTCACATGGCCGAATCGGTTTCCGCCTTCGTCGATTCGACCAAGTCGATCACCACCATGACCCAGGAAGTGCGCGAGATCGCCGAGCAGACCAACCTGCTCGCGCTCAACGCGGCAATCGAAGCGGCACGTGCCGGCGAGCAGGGCCGCGGTTTTGCGGTGGTGGCCGACGAGGTGCGCAAGCTGGCGGAGAAATCCGCACGCTCGGCGAGTGAGATCGACAACATCACCCAGCAGATCACCCGCCAGTCCGAATCGGTGCAGAAGTCCATCCATCGCGGCATGGAGCATCTGGACTCGAGCCGCAAGGCGGCCGACGTGGTGTCCGACGTGCTCGACGCGGCCAACGCCTCGGTCACCGAGGTGGGCGACGGACTCGACCGTATCGCCAGCGCCACTGCGGAACAGCGTCGTGCGAGCGAGCAGGTGACGCAGAACATCGAGTCGATTGCGGCGATGGCCAAGGAGAACAACTACGCCATCGAGGACACCGTGGCGGCGGCGCAGGAACTCGAGCGCCTCGCCGCGGGGCTGCAGGAGTCGGTGTCGCGCTTCCGCGTGTAGCCGCCGCCCGCGCCTGCCCTTCACGGTCCCCGGCACGCCGGGGGGAACCATGCAGGGTGGGCGCCGCGCCTGTCAGTCGCCGGCCATCTCGACGCGGTTGCGCCCGGCCGACTTGGCGCGGTAGAGCGCCGAATCCGCCGCAATGAACAATTCGCGACTGTCCCTGCCGTGGCGCGGGAAGACCGCCAGGCCGAAGCTCGCGGTCACCTGGTGCAGTCCGGCGACGTCTTCCCAGCGGGCGTTCTCCACCGTCGCGCGCAGCTTCTCGGCCAGCCCGGCGAGGGCCTCCGGGGTGCTGTCGGTACATACCAGCATGAACTCCTCCCCGCCCCAGCGGAAGAGGTAGTCGGCGCCGCGCACGTGGGCGGCGATCAGTTCGGCGATGCGTGCCAGTACGCGGTCGCCGACCAGGTGGCCGTGCAGGTCATTGACCGCCTTGAAGTGGTCGATGTCGAACAGGCAGATGCCGAGCGACACATCCATGCGGCGGCACAGCTCGAGCTGGGTGTCGAGCACGATCTCGCTTTCGCGCCGGTTCAGCAGCCCGGTCAGGCTGTCGTGGCTGGCCAGGCGCTGCAGGCGCCGCTCGAGGTTCTTGCGGTCGGTGATGTTCTGCACCATCCCCACCACGCGCAGCGGCCTGCCCTGCGCATCGCGCTCGCACACCTTGCCGCGGTCATGCACCCACAGGTAGTGGCCGTTGCGGTTGCGCAGGCGATACTCGGCTTCATAGCGCTCGCGCTGTCCGGCAAGGTGATCCTGCAGCACCTTGATCACCCAGCCGGCGTCGTCCGGATGGATGTTGGCGCGCCAGGTGTCGAGCACCGGCACCATCTCCTGCGGGCCGTAGCCCAGCATGCGCTTGAGCTGCGGGCTGAAGAACACCTCGTCGGTGGGCAGGCTCCAGTCCCACAGGCCGTCGGTGGCCTCGTTGAGGGCGAAGCGCAGCTGCGCCTCGCGGTCGGCCATGTCGCGCTCCAGCGCGAGGCGCGCGGTGATGTCGCGCGCCACCGAGAGGAAGTACGCCCGCCCGCCATGCTCGAAGTGGCGGGTATACACCTCCACCGCCACCTCATGCCCGTCGCGGTGGCGATGGCGGCCGACGAAGACGTAGGGATCGGACTTGCGGATCTCGGCGGCGATCGCCTGCCATTGCTCGGCGCCGACGACGTCCTTCTGCAGGCTGAGTACCGAGTGGTCGAGAATCTCCGCCGCGGCGTAGCCGAGTCCCGCGTGGGCGGCGCGGTTGCAGTAGAGGATGCGTGAGCTGGCGGGATCGATCAGGTAGACGCTGTCCGGCAACTGCTCGAACAGGGTTTCGAGCAGTGCCGGTGCTTCAAGCTTGCACGACGAGGGCATGACGGCGTTCCGCGGCAGGGCGCCCGGCAGGGCACAGCGAACTGCGTCCCATGCCTTCCGGCGCGATCAATCCGTCATGATAATGCGCGCAAGACCATTCAGCTAGAATGGTCTTGCGCAGTGTGCCCCATGATGGGCGGGCGCGCAGGCTCAGCCGATCCGCACCGGCACGAACATGCGCGTGTCGCCGCGCTGGATGAGCAGCGCGAAGCGGTTGCCGGCGCGCCCGAGCAGTTGGCGGAACTGCTCCACCGAACGCACCGGCTGGTTGTTCAGCGCGAGGATCACGTCGCCCTGTTGCAGGCCGGCCTGGGCGGCCGGGCCGCTGGCGCGCTCCACCACCAGGCCGCCGGCGATGCCGAGCTGGCGCGCTTCCTGTCCGCTCAGCGCGCGTGCGGCAAGTCCGAGGCGGCTGCCGGTGTCTTCGCCGCGTGATTCCGGTGCAACCGCCGCGACCTGCTCGCCGCCCATCTCGCCCAGCACGGCATTCACGTCGCGCTTGCGCCCATCGCGCCACAGCTGCAGGCGGACCCGCGTGCCGGGGCGCTTGTCGCCGATGATGCGCGGCAGGTCGGCGGAATCCTCGAGCTCGACACCGTCCACCGCGAGCACCACGTCACCCGGGCGAATGTCGGCCTTCTCGGCCGGGCTGCCGCCTTCCACGCTCGATACCAGGGCGCCGCGCGCCTTGTCCAGGCCGAAGGATTGCGCCAGTTCCGCGCTCACGCCCTGGATGGTGACGCCGAGGCGGCCGCGTTGCACGCGGCCGTACTGCACCAGCTGATCCTTGATGTTCATCGCCACGTCGATCGGGATGGCGAAGGAGATGCCCATGAAGCCGCCCGAACGCGAGTAGATCTGCGAGTTGATGCCGACCACCTCGCCGGCCAGATTGAACAGCGGCCCGCCCGAGTTGCCCGGGTTGATCGCCACGTCGGTCTGGATGAAGGGCACGTAGTTCTCGTCCGGCAGACGGCGCGCCTTGGCCGAGATGATGCCTGCGGTGACGGTGTTGTCGAAGCCGAAGGGCGAACCCATCGCCACCACCCACTCGCCCACCCGGCTGCGCTCGGCGTCGCCGATGCGTACGGTGGGCAGGCCGGTGGCGTCGATCTTGAGCAGGGCGATGTCGGTACGCGGATCGGTGCCCACCACCTTGGCGCGGAACTCGCGCTTGTCGATCAGCCGGACGGTGACCTCGCTCTCGCCTTCGCCCACCACATGGGCATTGGTCAGCACATAGCCGTCCGCGCTGACGATGAAGCCCGAACCGATGCCGCGGCTGATGCGCGGTCCGGCGCCCGGCTGGCCGGGCATGCCCGGCATCGGCACGCCGAAGCGGCGCAGGAAGTCGTAGAACGGGTCGTTGGCGAAGGGGTTGTCCTCGCTCGCCGCGCTGCGCTGTACCACGCTGATGTTCACCACCGCCGGGCCGACCTGCTCGACCAGGTCGCCGAAGTCGGGCAGGCCGTAGCGGTTGGGCGATACCAGGCTGGGCGCGCTGCTACTGTCGGCGGCCAGTGCGGAGGGAAGCAGGGTGCCGGCGGGCAGGCCGGCGGCCAGGCTCAGGGCCAGGGTGCTGGTGAGGACGAGCTTACGCATGGGCGCACGGAACTCCGAAATGAACAGATTCAGGGCAGTGGACGTCGATTCGTCCGCGCCGTTCCCGATATGCGGAACTGGGGGCGGAACGCGCTGCCTTCAAGCCCGGGTTCAGAAACTGGCGTGTGCCGAGAGGTGGACCATGCGCCCCACCTGGGTTGCCGGACGCTCCCCGTGGAGCCGCTGCAGCGGCCGATGGGCGAGCTCTTGATGGCGTCCGAGCAGGTTGATGCCCGACAGGCGCAACTCAAGCGGCGTCTCGCCGAGGCGCAGTTCGCGCGCGATGCTGAAGTCCAGCGTGGTGTAGGCCGGCACCTTGTAGCGATAGTCGCGCACATAGCCGGATCCGGCATCGATCGGCCCGCTGCGCAGCACGCTCAGGCTGCCCTGCCAGGGACCGTGGCGCTGCAGCCAGGTCAGGCCGATGGTGTAGGGGGCGACGCTGCGGCGCACCGCCGGATCCTGCGCCGAGACGCGCACCAGGCTGTGGTTGAAGATCAATTCGCCGTCCTGCCAGGGACGGGTGCGCAGCTGGTATTCCAGCCCGTTCAGGCGCACCGTCTCGGCGATGTTCTCCCAGCGCGTGGAGCCGAGTACCTGCTGCACCACCGGCGGGTTCGCCAGCGGCAGGCCGGCGACATCCACGGCGCGGCGTTGCACCAGATTGCGGATGCGTTCGTGGAACACGCGCAGGTCCACCGTGCCGCGCCCTTCCGCCAGCACGCCGAGGAAGCCGAGTTCCACGGCATCGATGCGCTGCGGCTCGATGTCCGGATTGGGGCGGTGGCGGTAGTTGAGCACCTCGCCGTCGTGCACGATGCGCACATCGGCACCGCGCTCGAACAGCGACGGCTGGCGCCAGGCGCGCGACCAGCCCAGTCGCCAGGTCTGCGCGGCGTCCGGTTGCCAGTTGATGAACAGGCGCGGCGCCAGGCGGGTGCGGTCGGCGTCGATGCGCTCGGCCATCAGCCCGGCATTGCTCAGCCACTGCGGCGCGATGCGCCACTCCAGGTTGGTGAATACGCGCCACTCCTGCTGGCTGCGTGCGCCCCGGCCGTAGAACAGGTAGGGGGCATCGAGCCAGTCGCGCCGCCATTCCGCGCCCCACAGCGCCTGCACTGTCTTGCTTGCGCGGAAGCGGTGCTGCAGCTCGACGTTGTCGCGCCGCGCGTCGCGGTTGTTGTCCACCGGGATGCGCATGCCCTGGTTCAGGTAGGCGAGCGCCGCGGGCGGCAGCACCCCGGCGAGCATGCCGATGTTGCGGCTCGAATCGACGAACCACTCGTCGCGCGTGCGTTCGCGGTTGTGGTAGTACGACAGCGACCACTCCTCGTCCTGCGCCGGGGTATGGCGCCAGCGTAGGTGCAGGCTGCGGTCGCGGTGCTGCGCAGTGCGCTCGGCGCTGCTGTCGAACAGCACGCCGGGATAGCCCATGGCGCGCCGCCCTTCGTTGGCCCCCAGATGGACGGTCAGCTCGTCGGTTTCGTTCAGGCGCAGGTCGCCGCGGATGCCGATCAGGCTGGTTTCGCGCTGATCGTTGGTGCCGGGCATGCCGCGGTCGTTCTGGTGCTGCGCGGTGATGCGCAGGCCGAGCGGCCCGCTGCGCCCCACTGCGCGTGCGGTGAGGTCGGCAATGCCGTTGCTGCCCAGCTTGACGGTGGCGGAGCTGCCGCGCTCCGCGGCGGTGTGCCGGGTGAAGATGTTTACCACCCCGAGAAAGGCGTTCGAACCATAGGCGGCGGAATCCGAACCACGCACGATCTCGATGCGCTCGATGTCCTCCAGCGACACCGGCAGCGCCCCCCAGTCCGCCCCGCCGAAGAAGTACGGCGAATACACCGAGCGTCCGTCGATCAGCACCTGCATCTGGTTGGGATAGTCGGCGCCGAGGCCGTGATAGGTCACCCACTGGTCGTTGCCGCGCTCCTGGCCGACCTGCATGCCGGGCACCAGGCGCAGCAGGCGGGCGAGGTCGCGGTAGCCGGTGGCGGCGATCAGCTTCTCGTCGATCACCGTCACCGCGCCCGGGGTGTCCTGCATGGGTTGCGGCAGGCGCGAGACGGTCAGCACCACCGGCAGCGATTCGAAGAAGAAGGCTTCGTCCGCCGAGTCGTCGGCGGCTGCGGCGGTGGTCGCCAGGAGCGCGAGCAGGAGCCCGGCGGCCCTGCGCGAGTCGGTTCTGAGCTGCATTCTCGATTCTTGTTGTGTGCTGCGAATGTGCTTCGCAGGATACGCCATTGGTCGCATACCCGCGCGCCCGACAGTATAGCCCTTCGACGCGCGATTACCCGGATGCATGACCACGCGGTAACATTGGCGCACCGGAACCGCAGGCCCGCTTCCAGGCGTGGCACCCATCGCCATGACCCTTACCGATCTACGCTACCTCGTCGCACTCGCCCGCGAGCGCCATTTCGGCCGTGCGGCGGAGAAATGCCACGTCAGCCAGCCGACCCTGTCGGTGGCGGTCAAGAAGGTGGAAGAGGAACTCGGCGTGCAGCTGTTCGAGCGCAGCGCCACCGAGGTGAAGATCACCGAGACCGGCCGGCGTATCGTCGCCCAGGCCGAGAAGGTACTGGTCGAGGCCACCCAGATCCACGAAATCGCCGCCGCCGGCAAGGATCCGCTGTCCGGCCCGCTGCGCCTCGGGGTGATCTACACCATCGGCCCCTACCTGCTGCCGCGCCTGATCCCGCGCGTGCATCAGCTCGCGCCGCGCATGCCGCTGATCATCCAGGAGAACTACACCGCGCGCCTGGCCGATGCGCTCAAGCGCGGCGAACTCGACGTGATCGTCATCTCCCTGCCCTTCGAGGAACCCGGCGTGGTGGCGCAGCCGGTGTACGACGAACCGTTCCGCGTGCTCATGCCGGCCAGCCACGAATGGGCCGCCCAGGCGCACATCGAAGCCGATGCGCTGGCCAACGATCAACTGCTGCTGTTGGGCGCCGGCAACTGCTTCCGCGAGCAGGTGCTCGAAGTCTGCCCGCAGTGCCGCAACGTCGGCGGGCTGCAGCGCACCCTGGAGGGCAGTTCGCTGGAGACCATCCGCCACATGGTCGCCACGGGGCTGGGCGTGACGGTGCTGCCGAGTTCGGCCGCCGACGAGCTGGAGGCGCAGAACCCCTTGATCGCGGTACGCCCCTTCGCCGAACCGGAGCCGGCGCGCCGCGTTGCGCTGGCCTGGCGGGTGACCTATCCGCGCAGCGGCGCGGTGGACGTGCTGCGCCGCGCGATCTTCGACTGCGGCCTGCCCGGCGTGCGTGCGGTTGGACGCGCAAGCCTGCCGGAGCTCGCCTGAGCGCCACGCAGCGGCAATAGCCCTGCAGCCGCCATAGTTTTTCGGGATCGGCCCCATCCTGCGTTTCAATTGGCCGCGCAAGGGATCCCTGAATACGATGTATGCAAGCACGCGCGGCGGGCGGCGCGCGACGACACGAACCTGAACCACGAGGAGAACGAGCATGGACATCGACATCGGCATTGCGAAGAAGGACCGCGCGAAGATCGCCGACGGTCTGTCGCGCCTGCTGGCAGACAGCTACACCCTCTACCTGACAACCCACAATTTCCACTGGAACGTCACCGGGCCGATGTTCAACACCCTGCACCTGATGTTCGAGGCGCAGTACAACGAACTCGCACTGGCGGTGGACCAGATCGCCGAGCGCATCCGCGCGCTCGGCTTCCCCGCCCCGGGCACCTACAAGGAGTTCCAGAAGCTCACCAGCATGCGCGAGCCGGACGGCGTGCCGAACGCCCAGGAGATGATCCGCCAGCTCGTACTTGGCCAGGAGGCGGTGATCAAGACCGCGCGCAGCGTGGCCCCCCTGGCCGACAAGGCGAGCGACGAGCCGACGCTGGACCTGTTGACCCAGCGCATGCAGGTGCACGAGAAGACCGCGTGGATGCTGCGCAGCCTGCTGGAAAGCTGAGCGCCTGTTGATCATCGCGGCCCCAAGGCCGCGATCAGGTCGCGAACGGAGCCCTCAACCCGCCTTGGTGGCGCGCTTGCGCGCCGCCGCCGGCTTGGCGCCCTTGTCGGCGGCACCGGCCTTGGGTGTCTTGGCCTCGAACTCGAAGCCCACCTTGCCGTCCGCGCCGCGCACCAGGAAGGCGGAAAACTTGAGCCGCGTGCGTGCCGAGACGAAGCCCTTGAGCAGCTCGGTGCGCCCTTCGGCGAGCAGCTTCGCCATCTGCTCGCGGTCGATGGCCTGCTGCAGGATGATCTTGCCCGAGCGGTAGTCGCAGGACTTCTGAGGCCCCACCGACTTCCCGCATACATAGGCCATGCCGTGCTCGAATACCCCGGCGCCGCACTTCGGGCAGGGGCCGAGCGACTGCTGGGCGGAGAAATCCACCGGCTCGGCGGACTCGTCGTCCTTCGGCTGGCCGAAATCGAAGGTGGGCTGCTTGTCCTCGTTGAGCACGATCTCGGCGTTGAACAGGCGACCCATCTTGTTGCGGAAGCCGGTCAGCGGGCCGACCTTGCCGGTGGCCAGCAGGGTCTCGATCTCCTCGTACTCGAACTGGCGCCCGGCGACGATCTTCCAGGTGCTCCAGTCGCAGCCCTGGCAGGCGAACTTCTTGTAGTTCTCCTTCACCGTACCGCCGCATTTCGGGCAGGGCGTCTTCAGCGTGACGAACTCGCCCGGCACGGTGTCGGACTCGAAGCGCTTCGCGCGTTCGACCACTTCGCGCGCCATCTCGGCGATCTCGGCCATGAAGGCCTCGCGCGACAGCTCGCCGCGCTCCATGCGCGACAGCTTGTACTCCCAGCCGCCGGTCAGCTCCGGCGAGGTCAGCGCGGTGACCCCCAGACCCTTCAGCAGGGTGATCAGCGAAAAGGCCTTGGCGCTGGGGATCAGCTCGCGGCCCTCGCGGTGCAGATACTGTTCGGTGATCAGGCCTTCGATGATCTGCGCGCGGGTGGCCGGGGTGCCGAGGCCGCGTTCGGCCATCGCGGCGCGCAGCTCCTCGTCGTCCACCATCTTGCCGGCGCCTTCCATCGCGGACAGCAGGGTCGCTTCGTTGAAGCGCGCGGGCGGCTTGGTGACCAGCGCCTTGACGGCCACCTCGTCGGCGTTCACCGTCTCGCCGGGCTGGATCGGCACCAGCTGCGGGCTGCCGCCCTCGGCTTCGTCCTCATTGACCGCGGCCTTGCCATACACCGCCAGCCAGCCGGGATTGACCAGCACCTTGCCTTCGGTCTTGAAGGCCTCGCCCTCGATGCGGCTGATGCGGGTGGTGATGCGGTACTCGGCGGCCGGGTAGAACACCGCCAGGAAGCGCCGGGTGACCAGGTCGTAGATCTTCTGCTCGGCCTCCGACAAACTCTTCGGCAGCGTCCCGGTGGGGATGATGGCGAAGTGGTCGGAGATCTTGGCGTTGTTGAAGATGCGCTTGTTGGGCCGCACCCAGCCCTGGCTGGCGATCTCGCCGGCAAACGGGGCGTATTCCTCCGGCAGGGCGCGCAGCACGTCTTTCACCGTGGGCAGGTAGTCCTCCGGCAGGGCGCGCGCATCGGTACGCGGGTAGGTCAGCGCCTTGTGCTTTTCGTACAGCGCCTGGGCGAGTTGCAGGGTGACCCGCGCGGAGAAGCCGAAGCGGCCGTTGGCCTCGCGCTGCAGGCTGGTGAGGTCGAAGAGCAGCGGCGAGAGCTGGGTGGAGGGTTTGGCCTCCTCGCTCACCGTGCCGCGCTTGCCGGCGCACTTGGCGCGGATGGCCTCGGCCTGCGCCTTGTCCCAGATGCGGAAGGCGGTGGCGTGCTCGTCGCCTTCCGGCTTCCTGAACTTCTCGTCGAACCAGCGCCCGGCGTAGTGACCGGCCTGGCAGGCGAAGTCGGCCTCCAGCTCCCAGTAGTCGCGCGGCTTGAACTTGCGGATGCGGTCCTCGCGCTCCACCACGATGGCCAGCGTCGGCGTCTGCACGCGCCCCACGGTGGTCAGGTGGAAACCGCCGGTCTTCGAGTTGAAGGCGGTCATCGCGCGGGTGCCGTTGATGCCGATCAGCCAGTCGCTCTCGGCGCGGCAGATCGCCGCCGAGCGCAGGCCCTCGACCTCCTGCGCGGCGCGCAGGTGGGCGAAGCCGTCACGGATGGCCTGCGCGGTCATCGACTGCAGCCACAGCCGGCGCACCGGCTTGTCGGTCTTGGCGTGCTGGGCGATGTAGTTGAAGATCAGTTCGCCCTCGCGCCCCGCGTCGCAGGCGTTGATCAGGCCGTCGACGTCCTTGCGCTTGATCAGCCGGGTGAGCAGCTTGAGGCGGTCGTCGGTCTTCTCCACCGGTTTCAGCGCGAAGCGCGGCGGGATCACCGGCAGGTGGGCGAAGGTCCATTTGCCGCGCTTGACCTCGTACTCCTCCGGTACCACCAGTTCGAGCAGATGGCCCACGGCCGAGGACAGCACGTAGTCGTCGGACTCGTAATAGTCCTTTTCCTTGGTGAAACCGCCCAGTGCGCGCGCGATGTCGGCCGCAACCGAGGGTTTTTCCGCGATGATCAGTTGCTTGCTCATGCCGTCGGGGAGTTGGCCGGGCGCCACGCAGGGCGCCTGCGGCGGGTGAATGGGGAACGGCGGATGATAAGCAGCCGGCCGTGACGCTTGCAAGCAGCGCCCGGCGGCGGTACCTACTGGAGGGCCAGCAGGTCCTCGTCCTCGCCGTTGAGTAGTTCGTCCAGGATCAGGCTGTCCATCGGCTGCTCCTGCTGCCACAGCACCATCAGCACGATGACCTTGAGGCGGTGCAGGTTGACGTTGAAACGCTCCAGCGCCATCGCGCGTTCGATGATCAGTTCGCGGGTCAGGGCGTCGAGCACGCCGGCGTTCTCGAGGAAGGCGATGAAGCCGCGGCAGTCCGCGCCCAGGCGGGCCATCTCGACCTCGGCGTAGATGCGCACCGAATCGCTCTCCGGCGCGATCTCCGGACGCGCCACGTGCGCCATCTCGCGCAGGCCGGACAGCCACTCGAGCGCCTCGCTGATCTCCTCGTCCTCGAATCCGGCCGCCGACAGCTTGCGTGCCAGCTGGTCGGAGCCCGGGCAGGCTCCGGCGTGCACGTAGCTCTCGAAGAGATAGACCAGAATATCGAACAAGGTGACCTCCTGCAGGGCGACGAGGGGCAAGGGTTGCTGCGGCGACTGGGGCACCCGCAGCTTCATGGGCGGCGGGCGGCCGGCAGGGTTCAGCGGCGCTGGAACCTGCCGCCGGGCAGGCGGACGACCCGTCCGTCCAGCTCCATGGGCAGCAGGATGGCGTACAGTGCATCCACCGTCAAGCCGCAGCGCCCGGCCAGGGTGTCGATATCCGTGGGGTCGTGTCCGAGTGCGCGCAACACGGCGCCGCTGCCTTCCGCGCTGGCGCAGGACGCGGCCGCGTCGGCTTCGCGCCCCGCCTCGGACGCCGCCGCCCGTCCCGCGTCGGGCTGCGCCCAGCGCAGTTCCTCGAGGATGTCGGTCGCGGTCTCCACCAGCTTCGCGCCGTCGCGGATCAGGCGGTGGCAGCCGCGTGCCAGCGGGGAATGGATGGAGCCGGGAATGGCGAACACCTCGCGGCCGCTTTCGGCCGCCAGCCGCGCGGTGATCAGCGAGCCGCTGCCCAGTGCCGCCTCCACCACCAGCACGCCGCGCGCCAGCCCGGCGATCAGCCGGTTGCGGCGCGGAAAGTTGTGCGGCAGCGGCGGCGTGCCGAGCGGCAGTTCGCTGAGGATCACGCCGCGCTGCGCGATCGTGCGCGCCAGGGTCTGGTTGCGCGCCGGATAGATGCGGTCGGCGCCGGTGCCCACCACCGCGATGGTCGCGCCGCCCTCGACACTCAGCGCGCCGCGGTGTGCCGCGGCGTCGATGCCCAGCGCCAGGCCGCTGACGATGACGTGGCCGGCGCCCGCCAGGTGGGCGGCGAAGGCTTCGGCGTTGTCCTGGCCCTGGGGGGTGGCCGAACGCGCGCCGACGATCGCCAGCGCGGTCCGGTCCAGCATGTCCAGACGGCCCTTGGCGTACAGCAGTACCGGCGGGTCGGCGATGTCGTAGAGCGCCTTGGGGTAGCCGGCGTCGGCCAGGGTGAGGATGTGGTTGTCAGGTTCGGCGGCCCAGGCCAGGGCAGTCGCGATCGCCGCCTGGTCGGGGGGCGCGAGCAGCGCGTCGGCGGCCTCGCGCCCGATCACCGCGGCGATGTTGCCGCGCCCGGCGGCAAACACCGACTCCGGCAGGCCGAAGGCGGTGAGCAGGCGGCGCTGGCGCTCCGGCCCGATGCCGCTCGCCAGGGTCAGCCGCAGCCAGGCGGCAAGGTCCTGCTGCGGCGACAAGTTCAGGGCTTGCGCACGCCGTCGCCCACCGTCACCTGCCCGTCGGTGTTCATCACCAGTGCGTAGGACACGCGGTCGAATACGCGGAACACGAAGGCCAGGCCGTAGCGCTGCTGCGGCAGTTCGAACTGTTCGCGCTCATGCACGACGCTGCCGCGATTGCGCCACAGGGCGAGCACGTGGCCAACCTGCGCGCCCTGCTGCTCGCCCACGTTGAGGATCACCACATGGTTGCTGCCGGTCACCTCGACGCCGCGATGGATGGCGATGATGCGCCCGTCCACCTCGCCTTCAGGGGCGCGCGGCACGTAGGAGAACACGCGCGGCACGTCGGTCGGCAGCATCAGGTCGCCGGCGCCGATCTCCTCCATCGCGCGCACCACCTGCAGGGTGGCCGGTGCGCCGTGTTCGGTGACGCGCGCGGTGCCCAGGTGCTGGGCCTCGTAGCCGAGTACCTCGCGGGTCACCGGATCGGTCAGCGGGCGGGCCTTGCGATACACCTGCCAGCTGTCCTTGTCGGCCTTCACGTCCTTGGCGAACACGGTGTCGCCGCCACCTGCGAACACGCGGGTGCCGTCGTTGGCGATGATGGTGGCGGATCCGGCGAGGGCCGCTTCATCGACCACCAGCGGGGCGGTAAGGAAAGGTTCGATGACGTCCAGCGGGATGCTCGGGATGGGCTGCAGGGCCGGCTCGGAGTACACCTGCGGCTGCAGCTTCTGGTCCTGCGTGCCGAGGCGGCGGCCGATGCTCAGCCAGGGGCCGCTGCGGTCGAGGAAGATCACCTGGCCGGGATAGATCAGGTGCGGGTTGCGGATCTGGTCGCGATTCAGGCGCCATACCTCGGGCCAGCGCCACGGCTGCTTGAGGAAGCGCCCGGATATATCCCACAGGGTGTCGCCGCGCACCACGGTGTAGGTGTCCGGCGCGCCGTCCGCGATCTCGACAGGCTGCTGCGCGGCTGCGGTGCCGCCGAGCAGGGTCGCAACGCTGAGTAGGAGAGGGAATATAATGCGGATCATTGCTCGCTTCCGGTTGGTGTGGGCCGGGGCAAACCGGTCCGGAACGCCAGGGGCCGGAAGGGAGTCGAAACGGCAGTTTCAGATACCGATTTCGGCCCGGATGTCCGACCCGGCTCAGGGGCATGACAAGGCGCTTGAAATTCTGCACGTAATGTCTTAACCCGGCAAGCATTTATGGCTCTACTACCTATCCTTCGCTATCCCGATCCCCGGCTGCACACGCGGGCCGCACCGGTTGCCGCGGTCGACGACGAAATCCGCGCCCTGGTGCGCGACATGGCCGAAACCATGTACGAGGCGCCCGGCATCGGTCTGGCGGCCACCCAGGTCAACGTACACAAGCGGGTCGTGGTGATCGACGTCTCCGAGGACAAGTCCGCGCTGATGGCCTTCATCAATCCGGAGATCGTCGAGCGCGACGGCGAGCAGGTGTGCGAGGAAGGCTGCCTCTCGGTGCCCGGCATCTACGAGAAGGTCACGCGCGCCGAGCGCGTCAAGGTGCGCGCGCTCAACGGCGAGGGCGAGCCCTTCGAGCTCGAGGCCGACGGTCTGCTCGCGGTGTGCATCCAGCACGAGATCGATCACCTCGACGGCAAGGTCTTCGTCGAATACCTCTCCGCACTGAAACTCGGCCGCATCAAGGCCAAGCTGGCCAAGAAGGCGCGCATCACCGCCTGAGACATCGGCCGTAGCCCGGATGAAGCGCAGCGCGCTCCGGGGCCGGCGACTGCTCCCCGAGCGCTCGTTTCCCCGGATTGCGGTCTGAGGCCTTCATCCGGGCGACCGGCCATCCGTGCCGCGCGCACCGCGATTCAACATGAGATCTCCGATGTCCCCACTCAAGGTCGCCTTCGCCGGCACCCCCGAATTCGCCGCCCGCGCCCTGCAGGCCATCATCGCCGCAGGCTTCGAGGTGCCGCTGGTCCTCACCCAGCCCGACCGTCCCGCCGGGCGCGGCATGAAGCTCAGCCCCAGCCCGGTCAAGCAGGTCGCGCTGCAGCAGGGCATCGCGGTGGATCAGCCCGAGCGCCTGCGCACCGCCGAGCAGCGCGCCGCGCTGGCCGCGGCCACGCCGGATGTGCTGGTGGTGGCCGCCTACGGCCTGCTGCTGCCGCCCGAGGTGCTCGGCCTGCCGCGCCTGGGCTGCATCAACATCCACGCCTCGCTGCTGCCGCGCTGGCGCGGTGCGGCGCCCATCCACCGCGCCATCGAGGCCGGCGATGCGCAGACCGGCATCACCATCATGCAGATGGACGAGGGCCTCGATACCGGGCCGATGCTGATGGCGCGCAGCGTGCCGATCCGGCCGGACGACACCACCGGCAGCCTGCACGACCGCCTCGCGGCACTGGGCGCAGAGATGGTGGTCGAGGCGCTGCATCGCCTGCCCGAAGGCCTGCCCGCCACCCCGCAGCCCGGTGAAGGCGTGACCTACGCGGCCAAGATCGCCAAGGCCGAGGCCGCCATCGACTGGCGTCGCCCGGCGGCGCAGATCGCGCGTATGCTGCGTGCCTTCGATCCCTTCCCCGGTGCCTCGGGCAGCCTGCGCGACACCGCCATCAAGTGCTGGGCGGGCGAGGTGGTGGCGGGCGCCGGCGCGCCCGGCGAGGTGCTGTCCGCCGGTCCCGACGGCATCGTGGTGGCCTGCGGCACGGACGCGTTGCGTCTCAGCGTGCTGCAGCGCCCGGGCAGCAAGCGCCTGGCGGTGCGGGAATTTCTCGCCGGGTTTCCGGTCTCTGCGGGCGAGCGCTTCGTCTGCGCGGCGGATTGAATTCCGCCGCCGCGGCACCATCTAAGCCACGGCAACCCATTGGACAAGGAAGGACACACGCAATGTTCGGCAACTGGTTGAAGACTTCGATCCTGATGGCGGGCATCGTCGCGCTGTTCGGCGCGGTGGGCGCGATGATCGGCGGGCAGCAGGGCATGCTGATCGCGCTGCTGTTCGGCGGTGCGATGAACCTGTGGGCCTACTGGTTCTCCGACAAGATGGTGCTCAAGATGTACAACGCGCGCCAGGTGGACGCCACCACCTCGCCCTACCTGTACAACATGGTGCGCGAGCTGGCGCACCGCGCCAACCTGCCGATGCCCAAGGTGTACATCATCGACGAGGCCCAGCCGAACGCCTTCGCCACCGGGCGCAACCCGGACAATGCCGCGGTGGCGGCCACCACCGGCATCATGCGCATGCTCTCCGAGCGCGAACTGCGCGGCGTGATGGCGCACGAGCTGGCGCACGTGAAGAACCGCGACATCCTCATCTCCACCATGTCGGCGACGGTGGCCGGTGCCATCTCCATGCTCGCCCAGTTCGGCATGTTCTTCGGCGGGCGTGGCGACAACCGCCCGCATCCGGCGCTGCAGATCCTGGTGATGATCCTCGCGCCGATGGCGGCGATGATCATCCAGATGGCCCTCTCGCGCTCCCGCGAGTTCGGCGCCGACCGCGGCGGCGCGGAGATCTCCGGCGACCCCGAGGCGCTCGCCAGCGCGCTGGCCAAGATCGAGGCCTACGCCAAGGGCATTCCGATGCATGCCGCCGAGCAGCACCCGGAAACGGCCCAGATGATGATCATGAACCCGCTCTCCGGCGGCGGCCTGCGCGGCCTGTTCTCCACCCACCCGTCCACCCAGGAGCGCATCGCCCGCCTGCGCGCACTGGCGCGCTGAGCCCGCGGCGCGCAGTACGGGGCCGGCAGCCGCCGGCCCCGTTTGCGTCCACCCTGCGTCCCATCACGGGCGCCGCCATGGTTAAATGCGGGCGATCCGCTACCAGCCAGGCCCGCGCGCCATGTCCGAGTCCGACCAGTCCCTCCCGCCCACCGTGTCGACGCCCGCCGTTCCCGCCGCCGGCGAACTGCGCTGGACCGACTATGCGGTGCTGGTGGTCGATGACGAGGCCGGCATGCGCAGCTTCCTCGAGCGCGCGCTCGGCGCGCGCGGCTGTACCGTGGCGGCGGCCGACTCCGCCGAGGCCGGTGCCGCGCTGCTGGCGCAGCAGCATTTCGATGCGGTGGTGCTCGACATCGCCCTGCCCGGCAAGCCCGGCATCGCCTGGCTGCGCGAACTGCGCGAGAGCGGTTTTTCCGGCGACGTGGTGCTGATCACCGCCTTCGCCGACATGGAGACCGCGATCGACGCACTGCGCGCCGGCGCCTCGGACTTCATCCTGAAGCCCTTCCGCGTGGACCAGATCCTCAACTCGCTGCAGCGCTGCTTCGAGCGCGCCCGCCTGGCGCGCGAGAACTTCATCCTGCGGCGCGAAGTGGCCGGCCTGTCGGGCGAGGTGGACGGAGTGGTCGGCCGCTCGCCGGCGATGCAGCAACTCTGCGCGCTGATCAAGCGCGTCGCGCCCACGCCGGCCACGGTGCTGATCCTCGGTGAATCCGGGGTCGGCAAGGAGGTCGCCGCGCGCGCCCTGCACCAGATGAGCGCGCGCGCCGAGCGCCCTTTCGTGCCGGTCAACTGCGCGGCGGTGACCCCGGAGCTGATCGAAAGCGAACTGTTCGGCCATGTGAAGGGCGCCTTCACCGGCGCCACCGAGAACCGCCACGGCCTGTTCTACTACGCCAACGGCGGCACCCTGTTCCTCGACGAACTGGGCGAGCTGCCGCTTGCGCTGCAGACCAAGCTGCTGCGGGTGCTGGAGGAAAAGCGCATCCGCCCGGTCGGTTCGGCCAAGGAGGTGCCGGTGGACGTGCGCGTGGTCGCGGCCACCAACCGCGACCTGCGTACCGAAGTGGCCGCCGGGCGTTTCCGCCAGGACCTGTACTACCGGCTGGAGGTCATGACCCTGACCATTCCGCCGCTGCGCCAGCGCCCGGACGACGTGCCGCTGCTCGCCGCGCACTTCAACGTCCAGCTCTCGCAGCGCCTCGGCCTGCCGCCGCTGGTGTTCGGCGAGGAGGCCCTGCGCCGCCTGGCGGCCTATGCCTGGCCGGGCAATGTGCGCGAACTGCGCAACCTGATCGAGCGCTCGCTCATCCTCGGCCATCTGCCGCTCGCGCCCGAAGCGAGCGGCGGTGCGGCAGATGCCCTGCCGGTGAGCCTGGCTGAGGTCGAGAAGCGCCACATCCTCGCCGTGCTCGCCGCCTGCGGCGGCAACAAGAGCCGCGCGGCGGAACTGCTCGGCGTGTCGCGCAAAACCGTGGAACGCAAGTGTGCGGAATGGGGCGAAGCGCTCGAATGAGCGTCCGCGGGGCGCTGCGGTGAGTGCCTGCAGGCTGCGCGAGCGCCTCACCGCCCGCCTGCGCAGTTCGGTGCGCGCCAAGCTACTGGCGCTGGTGCTGGCCCCGCTGGCGGTGGGCGTGCCCATCCTGCTCGGCCTGGTATGGACCTGGGGCACGCAGGCCTACGAGCGCCTGCTCACCTACAAGATCAGCTCAGACATGGTCACCGCGCACGAGTATTTCGACCGCGTGCGCATCGGCGTCGGCCACGAGGTGCAGGCGGCGGCCGAATCCCATCGGCTGGCGCTGCATTTGCCGCTGCGGGCGAGCGCCGAGGTCGAGCTCTCCGCCCTGCTCGCCAATCTGGCGGTGGCGCGCGGGCTGGACTTCCTCCACCTCCTCGACCGCGACGGCCGCGTGCTGGCCAGCGCGCACAACGAGTTTCCGCCCGCCCTCCCGCGTGCCGCATGGCCGGCGGTGGCCGCCGCACTGGCCGGCGACGCGCACACCACGGTGGAGCGCCTCACCGCCGGGCAGCTCGAGGAGATCGACCCGGCGCTGCGCCGGCGCGCCCGCCTGGACCTGGTGCCCACCCGCGCCGCGGCCCCGGACCCGCGCAGCGTCGAGGACCGCGGCCTGATCTTTCATGCCGCCGCCCCGGTGCGCGATGCCCAGGGCCGGCCGCTCGGCGTCCTCGAAGGCGGCGTGCTGCTCAATGGCAACCTGGACATCGTCGATCGCATCAACGCCATCGTGTATCGCGAGGGCTCGTTGCCGCTGGGCAGCCGCGGCACTGCCACGCTGTTCCTCGACGACGTGCGCATCGCCACCAATGTGCACCTCTTCGAGGGCCGCCGTGCGCTCGGCACGCGGGTCTCGCAGGCGGTGCGCGACTATGTGCTGGGGCGTGGCGAAACCTGGCTGGGCACCGCCTTCGTGGTCAACGACGACTACGTCTCGGGCTACGAACCGGTGGCCGATGGGCGCGGCGAGCGCGTCGGCATGCTCTATGTCGGCTTCCTCGAGCAGCCCTTCCGCAGCGCCCTGCACCTGGCGCTCGGTGCGCTGTTCCTGGTGTTCATCGTGCTCTCCGGCTGGGGCACGGTGCTCTCCCTGCGCTGGGCGCGCAGCGTATTCCAGCCCATCGAGCGGATGAACGCGGTGATCCAGCGGGTCGAACGCGGTGAAGCGGCCGCGCGGGTGGGCGAGGTCGCCAGCCGCGACGAACTGGGCCGCCTGGCCGGCGAGTTCGACCACCTGCTCGACACCCTGGCGGCCAAGCGCGAGGAACTGCAGCGCTGGGCCGAGGAGCTGGATGCCAAGGTGGCCGAGCGCACGCGCGAACTGTCCGAGGCCAACGAGCACCTGCGCCGCGCCCAGCAGCAACTGGTGATGAGCGAGAAACTGGCCGCGATCGGCGAACTGACCGCCGGGGTGGCGCATGAGATCAACAATCCGGTGGCGGTGATCCAGGGCAACCTGGACGTGCTGCGCGACGTGCTCGGCGAGGCCGCCGGCCCGGTGCGCGGCGAGATCCGCCTGATCCACCAGCAGGCCGACCGCATCCGCCAGATCGTCACCAAACTGCTGCAGTTCGCCCGTCCGGGCGATTTTGCCGGCTATGTGGAAGAAGTGGATGTGAACGCCGTGCTGGCCGACTGCCTGCTGCTCACCCGCCACAACATGGAGAAGCGGCGCATCGAGATCGAACGCCGCAAGCACGCCAGCCTGCCGGTGGAGATCAACCGCAGCGAACTGCAGCAGGTGCTGATCAACCTCATCGTGAATGCCATCCAGGCCATGCCGCAGGGTGGCACGCTCACCCTGGTCAGCGAGAACTGGGTGGAGCACGACCTGCCGCTGGGCGTCGTGTTGCGGGTGCGCGATACCGGGCAGGGCATCGCCCCGGAGAACTTGTCCAGCATCTTCGATCCCTTCTTCACCACCAAGAAGGGCAGCGGCACCGGGCTGGGCCTGTCGATCAGCTACACCATCGTCGAGCGCTACGGCGGGCGCATCACCGTGGACAGCCGGCCCGGCGAGGGCGCCGAGTTCGCCGTGTGGCTGCGCCGCGAACCGCTCTACGATGCCGCCCCCGAGGCGCCGCGCTTCATGCGGCGCTGGGACATCGCCGGCGCCTGAACGCGGACCAGGGAAAAAAAACGGCGCCCCGAGGGGCGCCGGAAGTATCCCGGACCGGAGGAGTGGCGGTCCTGGTCTGATGCTCAGTGGTGGTAGGCGGATTCGCCGTGCGCGGTGATGTCCAGGCCCTCGCGTTCCTCTTCTTCGGGCACCCGCAGGCCGATGAACAGGTCGGCGATCTTGTAGCCGATGAAGGCCACCACGCCGGACCACACGATGGTGACGATCACGCTCCAGGTCTGGATCCACACCTGGCTGGCGATGGAGAAGTCCGCATCGCCGGTGCCGCCGAACATCGGCGCGGTGAACACCCCGGTGAGGATGGCGCCGAGGATGCCGCCCACGCCATGCACGCCGAACACGTCGAGCGAGTCGTCCGCGCCCAGCATGCGCTTCAGGCCATTCACCCCCCACAGGCAGATGAAGCCGGACAGCAGGCCGAGGATCAGCGCGCCCATCGGGCCCACCGAACCGCAGGCCGGGGTGATCGCCACCAGGCCGGCCACCGCGCCCGAGGCCGCACCCAGCATCGAAGGCTTGCCCTTGAACATCGCCTCGCCCAGCGACCAGGCCAGCACCGCGGCGGCCGTGGCCACCAGGGTGTTGATGAAGGCCAGCGCGGCGCCCGAGGTGGCTTCCAGGTTGGAACCGGCATTGAAACCGAACCAGCCCACCCACAGCATCGACGCGCCGACCATGGTCAGGGTGAGCGAATGCGGCGCCATCGATTCACGCCCGAAGCCGATGCGCTTGCCCACCATGTAGGCGCCCACCAGACCGGCGATGCCGGCGTTGATGTGCACCACCGTGCCGCCGGCGAAGTCCAGCGCGCCGTCTTCCAGCAGGTAGCCGCCCGGGCCCCACACCATGTGGGCGATCGGCAGGTAGCAGAAGGTGAACCAGATCACCACGAACAGCAGCACCGCGGAGAATTTCATGCGCTCGGCGAAGGAGCCCACGATCAGCGCGCAGGTGATGCCGGCGAAGGTGGCCTGGAAGGCGACGAAGACGAATTCCGGCAGCTTCACGTTGTCGGTGAAGGTGTCGGCCAGCGAATCGATGGTGACCCCGGAGAGGAAAATCTTGTCCAGCGAACCGATGTAGGCGCTGGCCTCGGTGAACGCCAGGCTGTAGCCGTAGATCACCCACAGCACACTGATCAGCGAGAACACCACCATCACCTGCATCAGCACCGACAGCATGTTCTTGGCGCGCACCATGCCGCCGTAGAACAGCGCCAGGCCGGGCAGCACCATCAGCAGCACCAGCAGCGTGGCGGTCATCATCCAGGCCACGTCGCCCTTGTTGACCACGATCTCTTCGGCCGCAGCCTCGCCGGCCGCAGCGGCGGCTTCCACCGCCGCGACCGCCTCTTCCACGACAGGCGCCACGCTGCCCGGGGCGTCCTGCGCGGCAACACCGCCCGCGAAGCCGACGGCCAGCGCCGTCAGCAGGATTGCGAACAGTCTCTTCATGTTCTTGTGCTCCCTTACAGCGCGTCGGTACCGGTTTCACCGGTACGGATGCGGATGGCCTGTTCCAGATCGAAGACGAAGATCTTGCCGTCGCCGATCTTTCCGGTGGATGCGGCTTTCTCGATGGCCTCGATGGCCTGGTCGAGGATGTCGGCGCGGATGGCCGCTTCGA
>JAUVWV010000179.1 GCA_030603925.1 Thauera sp.
ACGCCGACAGCACCAGCACGCGCCGCCCCTTGCCGCCCACCCGTGCGGCGGCGGCCTGCCAGTCGCGGCGGAAGGCGGCTACCCGGGCATCGACGTCGCGCACGCCGCTGGCGCGCCCCAGTTCGGTCAGCATCGCCTCGGCGTCGGCCAGCGAGGCGAAGCCGTTCACCCGCAGCAGCCGGGCGCCGGCCGGCAGCGCGTCCCGCAGGGCGGCCGCATCCGTGCCTTCGGACGCCACCAGCAGGTCCGGGGCGAGCAGTTCGATGGCGTCGACGTCCGGGTCCTTCACCCCGCCGGTGCGCGGCAGGTCAAGCGTGTCGTAGCGCGACACGCCGACGATGCAATGGCCGCGCCCCAGCCAGTCGAGCGCCGCGCTCAGATAGGGCGACTGGCTGACGATGCGCGGGCAGTCGGCGGCCAGGGCGCCGGCGGAGGCGGCAAGCAACAGGCCGGCGAACGCGGCGCGGAACAGGGATGTGATGATGTTCATGTCTCTCAGTCGGGAAGGAAGGTGGTGCGTCCATCAAGCTCGTAGCGCCGCAGCGGATGGGCAAAGGCCTCGCTCAGCAGCGCGGCCTGCAGCACCGCATCGCGCGCACCGGCGCGCACGCCGCCGCGCCCGTCGAGCAGGATCACCTGGTCGGCGTAGCGCGCCGCCAGATTGATGTCGTGCAGCACCATCACCACGCCATGCCCTGCATCGGCCAGCGCGCGGATCAGGTCGAGCACGGCGATCTGGTAGTGCAGATCGAGGTGGTTGGTCGGCTCGTCGAGCAGGTACAGCTGCGGCGCCTGGGCGAGCAGCGCGGCCACCGCCACGCGCTGGCGCTCACCGCCCGACAGGGTGAGGATGTCGCGCGCGGCCATGTCGGCCAGCCCCACGTCGGCCAGCGCCGCGCGCGCGATGCGCTCGTCCGCCGGCCCTTCCCAACCCCAGCGCCCGAGATGCGGATGGCGCCCCACCAGCACGGTCTCGAGCACCGTGGAGGAAAAATGATCCGGCTGCTGCTGCGCCAGCAGGCCGCGGTAGCGCGCCGCATCGGTGGCACGCCAGGCGGCGTACGGCAGGCCGCCCAGCAGCACGCTGCCCACGGTGGGCTCACGCAGCCCGGCGAGGGTATTCAGCAAGGTGGTCTTGCCGGCGCCGTTGGGGCCGAGCAGCACCAGGCACTGCCCCGGCATCAGCTGCAGGCTGAACTCGCAGCACAGCCAGCGCCCGCCCACCCGCAAGGCGAGGCGGTCGGCTTCCAGCATGGGCAGCGCGGCGTCGCTCATCGTGGATGCCTCGACAGCAGGAAGAGGAACACCGGCACGCCGATCAGCGCGGTGAGCACGCCCACCGGCAACTGCATCGGCGCCATCACGGTGCGCGCCAGGGTATCGGCGGCGGTCAGCAGCACGCCGCCCGCCAGCGCTGCGGCGGGCAGCAGCACGCGCTGGTCGTTGCCCAGCGCCAGGCGCACCAGATGCGGCACGATCAGGCCGACGAAGCCGACCGAGCCAACCAGGGTCACCGCCACCGCCGTGAGCAGCGAGGCCAGCACGTACAGCGCGCCGCGCAGCCGGCGCACCTCGATGCCGAGCGCCAGCGCGGTGTGCTCGCCGCGCGCGAGCACGTTGAGGTCGCGCGCAAACGGCATCAGCGCCGCCAGCCCGATCAGCAGCACCGCGAGCGCCGGCCACGGGCGCGTGGCCCCGCTGGCATCGCCCATCAGCCAGAACAGCATCGACTGCACGCGAGTGTCGGGCGCCAGCGCGAGCATCAGGGTGATCGCCGCGCCGCAGCCGGCGGCCACGATCACGCCGGTGAGCAGCAAGCGGGTCTGCGTCCAGCTGCCGTCGCCGTGCGCCAGGCCGAACACCAGCAGCATCGCCGCGAGCGCACCGGCAAAGGCCGCGCCATCGACCACCAGCGGGGCCAGGCCGAACATGATCGCGGCGAGCGCGCCCACCGCGGCACCGCCGGAGATGCCCAGCACATAGGGATCGGCCAGCGGATTGCGCAACAGCACCTGCATCAGCGCGCCGGCCATGGCGAGCAGCCCGCCGCACACGAAGGTGGCCACCGCGCGCGGCAGGCGCAGTTCGCGCACCACGCCGGCAGCCATGCCCTGCTCGCCGCCGAACAGCGCGCCCCACACCTCGCTGCGGCTGATCGGCAGGCTGCCCGCCGACAAGGCCCAGGCGAACACCGCCAGGCCGGCCAGCGCCAGCAGCGCGATGACGAGCAGGGCCTGGCGGCGGGATCTCATGCGCGTGCGCGACCCGACCGCTCAGCGCGGCGCGTAGCGCACGCCGACGAACACCGTCCGCCCCGGCGTGCGATAGCCGCGTGCCAGCTCGTAGCGCTTGTCGAGCAGATTGCTCGCGGTGGCCTCGATCCGCCAGTCCGGCGCAAGGCGGTAGTGCACATAGGCGCCAAGCAGGCTGTAGGCGTGCAGTTCGACATTGTTCGCCGCATCATCGAAACGCCGGCCGCTGCCCTGCAGGTCGAAGCCCCAGTCCACCGGGCCGACACTGTGCGACAGGCGCAGGAATCCGCCCCAGGGTGCGCGACGCTGCAGGCGCTTGCCGCTTTGTTCGTTCTTCGCATCCAGATAGTCTAAGCCGGCCGCGAAGGTAAACGCGTCGAAGGAAAGCAAATAGGCGAGCTCCGCACCTTTCAGCCGTGCCGCGTCGACGTTGACCTGCTGCCCGCGCAGGGCGTGGACCGGGTTGCTGGTGATGAGATCCTTCACCCGGTTGTCGAAGTAGGTCAGTTCCACCGACTGTCCCTGGCCGCGCCAGCGCAGGCTCAGCTCGCGGTTCAGCGCCCGTTCGGGTTTCAGCGCCGGGTTGCCGTGGTACTGGGTGAGCGAAGTCATCGGCCAGTAGAGCTGATTGAAGGTCGGCGCGTTGAACGCGGTGGCGACGCTGCCGCGCACCCGCCAGGCCGGACTCAGGTCGTAGGCGTAGGCCAGCAGGCCGGTGGTCTTGCCGCCGAACTGGGAGTTGTCGTCGCGCCGCGCGTTCACCTGCAGGTGATGCGCGCCAAGCTGCGCCGACCAGCCCAGCAGGGCCGAATGCACGCGGCGTTCGTTCTCCCGGTAGGCAGTGGTGCTCTCGACCTTGCTGTCGACCCGCTCGTAGGCGGCCAGCAGGGAGCCGAGCGGCAGCTCGACATCGTGCTGCCATACCAGTTGATCCTGGCGGGTGTCGAAGCGGCTGGGCAGGAGCACGCTGGCGCGATTGAGCGACTTGTCCTCGCTACGCGCCACGCGCAGGGTGCTCGTCCAGCCGGGGTGCAGTTCGTTGCGCAGATAAACGCCGCTTGCCGCGGACTTCTTGTCCATATAGGAATCGAAGTACGTCGTCGCCGACGCGTCGTACCAGTTGCGCCCCTCCGAGCGCATGAAGCTGAGGCCGATCTCGTCGCGCGCACGGAAGCCGAGCGACAGCGAACCGCTGAGATGGTCGTTGCGATAGCCGTCATCGTCGGCCCAGTAGGAGGTGCGCGTCGCGCTGGAACGCCAGTAATCCGGTTCGATCTTCGAGTTGAAGCCGTCGGTGCGCTCGCGCCCGGCGGTCAGGCTGTAACGCAGCCGGTCCACGCCGCCGGACAGGGTAAGCGCGGCCTTGCGGGTGTCGTGCGTACCGTGGCCGACGAACAGCTCGGGGCGGAAGCCCGTCTCGCCCCGGCGGGTGAAGATCTGGATCACCCCGCCGATGGCCTCCGAACCATACAGCGCACTGGCCGGGCCGCGCAGGATCTCGATACGCTCGATCATGTCGAGCGGGATGTTCTCCAGCGTCGGCGCACCGGAGGTGGCCGAGCCGATCCGCATGCCATCGATCAGCAACAGCGTATGGCGCGATTCGGCACCGCGGATGTACACGTTGGCGTTGGAACCCGGGCCGCCGTTGCTGCTGACCCGCAGGCCGGACACCGTACGCAGCACTTCGATCAGCGTGGCGTGGCCGGCACGCTCGATGTCCTCACGCTCGAACACCTCGACGCTGGCCAGGGCGTCATCGGCGCGCTGGCGCTGCCGGCTGGCAGTCACGACGGTCGGTTCGAGGGCAAGCTCGTGCTGCGCGGCAACGGCCGGCAGCGCAAGGGGGGAGAGCGCCGCCAGGGTGGCAGCGCCAAGGGAAAGTTGGAAACGCATCTGCATGAACTCCAGTATCGTGGCCGCGTGCGCACACGCGGGCGCCCCGCCGCCTGTGTGCAGCGGGGCGCTCAAGGGATCGCGGAATGAGGGCGCCGGTCGGCGGCTTAGAAGGACAGGCGGGCGCCGAGCTTCCAGGTGCGCTCGAAATCGACCGGATAGATCCTGTCGTCGCCCACCCACACGCCGTTGCGGCGCTCGAACAGGTTGCTCACCCCGCCGTAGAGCTCGAGTTCGCGCGTCACGCGATGGCGGTAGGTGAGATCCGTGCTCTGGTAGGCACGCTGCCACTGCGCGTTGTCGTTGGCGAAATCGTCGGCCGCGCGGGCCTTGCTGCGCCAGGTGTGCGACAGGTAGAGGTTGCCCTGGTCCGCCACCTTGACGTTCAGCCCCAGTACCAGGCTGTGCTTCGGCACACCCGGCAGATCCTTGCCGTCGAAGGCGCCGCCGCCCTCGTCCTCGCGGTCGATCCTGGCGCGCGTCCAGGCGTAGTTCAGCACGCCGGTGAGGCGCTCGCTGATCTGCCAGGTGTCCTGCAGTTCGAGGCCGTACTTGTGCGAGCGGTCGATGTTGGTGTTGAAGCTCGGATCGATCCAGTTACCGCTGTCGAAATAGTAGATCTCGTTCTTCAACCGGGCATGGAACACCGCCACCTTGAGACGATTGACCGCGGTGACGTGATTCAGCCCGAGGGTGAGCGTCTTGACCTTTGCCGGCTCGATGAAGCCGTTGAAGCCGCCTCCGAGGGTGAAGAAGCGGTCGATGTCCGGCGCCTGCGCCGCGACGTTGTAGTTGCCGAACAGCGACAGTGCCGGAGCGACGCGGTAGTTGAAGCCGAGGTCCCACGACGTCAGGCCTTCATCGTCCTTGAGCCGCTCGGCACCCGGCTGGCTGTGCCGGTACGCCACCCGTTCGCTGCGTGCACCGGCCGACAGGGTCAGGCTGTCGAACTCGTACTGCCCATGGATGAACCAGCCGGTATTGCGTTTGTCGGTGCGCTTGGCGGCCTGCTGGCGCGTGCCATCGAAATGCTGCACGCCGCCGACCGCCGACAGGTGTTCGCCGTCGTAATGCAGGGCCAGTTCATCGGAGCGGTAGCGGTAGTCGTATTCCGGCGGGTACAGGACGTATTCCGAGGTCTTCTTCTCGTCATGATGACGGGCGGAAACGCGCCACTCGGGGTTGAACGCATACTCGGCACCGACGCCCCAGTGCCGGGTGTCGAACTTCTGGTGGTTGTAGCGGAACTCGCCCCAGCTGTCGGTGTTCTTGCGCGGGTCCTTGCGGAACTCGGCCAGCGACAAGGGATTGGGATAGCGCGTATCGATGCGCGAACGCCCGGCCTCCAGGTCGAGCTTCAGACCGTCGGCCGGCTGGCCGCTGGCCGCCACCCGCCAGGTCTCGGCGCTCGACTCGTCACGGTGGCCGGACGGGTCCTTGCGGCTGAAGCCGTCCGCCGCGCTGCGCTCGGCCGAGGCCGACAGCGCGAAGCGCTCGCGCACCAGCCCGGCGCTCAGCGCACCACCGCGCTGCCCGTGGCTGCCGGCAAAGGCTTCCACGCTGGCGCCGTCGCGCGGCCGGGTGTAGATCTGGATCGTGCCGGCGGTGGCGCCGTCGCCGAACAGCACCGAGCCGCTGCCGCGGGTGATCTCGATGCGGTCGACATCGGCCAGCATGATGGCGCCGAGCAGCTGCGGCACCATGTCGATGTTGTTCAGGCGGCGTCCGTCCACGCTCACCACGACGTTCTGATGGCCGTCATTGATGCCATAGCCGCGCATGTTGATCGACGGGACGTAGCGGTTGCCGAACTGCGACATGACCTGCAGCGAGGTATGGCGCGACAGGTAGTCGATCAGCGTGGTCGCGCCGGAGCGCTCGATCTCCTCGCGCGCATGCACCTCGGAGGCGTAGGTTGCGTCGGTGTCGGACACGCTGATCCGGGTCGCGCTGACCACCACCGTGCCGGCGGTGCGCTCCTGATCGGCGGCCCACAGCGGTGACGCGCACGGAAACGCGGCCGCCAGCGCCACCGCGACCAAGGAAGGACGGATATTCATTGTTCTGCTCCCTGCACCACGGCAAGCGTCCCCGCACGCCGTGGCAATCGTCGAAACGATGCGCACGCGAAGGGTACGAAGAGCAGGACTGAAACGCGCCCGACGCCGCCACCCCGCGGCACATCCGCCAGTGCGTTCGAGGCCGGTATCCGGGCTCGTGAACCGTGCCGCTGCGGCCGAAGACCGAGGCGGACCGGCGCATCGCCTTCCCGGGCGCGAAGGCCCAGTGGCTGCTTGATGCACCTTGTGCTCACTTACCGTTGCGGGGGCAGCACAGGCATTGCGGCGGAGGTCGCCGCGCACCTGTTTCCCGTTCAACCCCTGGGCGTGGACCGCCGCGGGGCACCTGAAACGCGTTGCACCCTGAACGGGTGCGGGGCGGATAATAGCGCGTTCGCAACCACTTGTGCAGCGCCGCAGCGCCGGCCACAACCCCCTTCATGACCATCGAACTGATCCTCGGCGGCGCCCGTTCGGGCAAGAGCCGCCATGCCGAAGCCCGCGCACTGGCAGCGGGCGCCGCCGTCACCGTGATCGCCACCGCCGAGGCGCTGGACGCGGAGATGGCCGCGCGCATCCGCCGCCACCAGGCCGACCGTCCGGCCGCCTGGCGCACCGTGGAAGCACCGCGCGCATTGGCCGCCACGCTGCAGCGCGAAGCCGCTGCCGGGCACTGCCTGATCGTCGATTGCCTCACCCTGTGGCTGACCAACCTGCTCGACGGTGCCGAACAGCTGCCGCCGGGCGCCGACGCCGGCGCACTGCCGGCCTTGCGCGCCGAACGCGAGGCCCTGCTCGCCACCCTGCCGCAACTGCCCGGCCGGATCATCCTGGTGGCCAACGAGGTCGGCCTCGGCCTGGTCCCGGAAACCCCGCTCGGGCGCCTGTTCCGCGACGAGGCCGGGCGGCTCAACCAGCAGGTCGCGCA
>JAUVWV010000241.1 GCA_030603925.1 Thauera sp.
CAGAACCACACCTTCCAGGATCATTACATCGAGGTCGATTTCGATCTGTCGGACGTGATGTTCGTTGCCACGGCGAACACCCTCAACATCCCGCCGGCGCTGCTCGACCGCATGGAGGTGATCCGTCTCTCCGGCTACACCGAGGACGAGAAGGTCAACATCGCGCAGCGCTACCTGCTGCCCAAGCAGATGAAGACCAACGGCCTGAAGCGCGACGAGTTGTCCGTGACCGAAGAGGCGCTGCGCGACATCTGCCGTTACTACACGCGTGAGGCGGGGGTGCGCGGCCTCGAGCGGGACATCTCCAAGATCTGCCGCAAGGTGGTCAAGTCGCTGGTGCTGCGTGCGCGCCCCAGCAAGATCGTGGTCAACGCGAAGAACCTCGACAAAAACCTGGGCGTTCGCAAGTACAGCTTCGGCATGGCCGAGAAGGAAAATCAGATCGGTCAGGTCACCGGCCTGGCGTGGACCGAGGTGGGCGGCGAGCTGCTCACCGTGGAAGCCGTCGTGCTGCCCGGCAAGGGCAAGGTGATGACCACCGGCAAGCTCGGCGAGGTGATGCAGGAATCCATCCAGGCGGCGCTCTCGGTGGTGCGCAAGCGCGCCCGTTCGCTGGGTATCGACGGCGACTTCTACCAGAAGAGCGACATCCACATCCACCTGCCGGAAGGCGCGATCCCGAAGGACGGTCCGTCCGCCGGGGTGGCGATCTCCACTGCACTGGTCTCCGTGCTCACCGGCATTCCGGTGCGCTGCGATGTGGCGATGACCGGCGAGATCACCCTGCGCGGTGAGGTGCTGGCCATCGGCGGCCTCAAGGAGAAACTGCTGGCGGCGGTGCGCGGCGGCATCACCACGGCGCTGATTCCGGAAGAGAACGTCAAGGATCTGGCGGAGATTCCGGAGAACATCAAGAACGCCATCGCCATTGTGCCGGTGAAGTGGATCGACCAGGTGCTGCAGCACGCGCTGGAACGCCAGCCCGAGCCGCTGCCGGAGGTCGAGGTGGCAGAGGCCGCGGCGGTGGCCGCGCCGGCCGAAGAGGGTGGTACGACGAAGATCCGCGCCCACTGACCGGCGTTCGATCCAGATCAGGGCGGAATGCACCGTGGGTGGTGCGTTCCGCCCTTTTTGCTTGTGCTCGGACTGGACGAAAGTTGGGGTGTAACGCGCTTGACACGCCGGAATTCAGCGCGCTATAAAGTCCGTGCAGGCTTCAACGCATTTGGAATGGCCCTGAATGCCGCGCCGATTCAGGGATTGCGCGTTTTTTCGTGTTGCATTCGAATCCGAAGAGGTGGCATAAGTGAACAAATCCGAACTGATTGACGAAATCGCCGCACAGGCCGAGATTTCGAAATCTGCAGCAGGCAAGGCACTCGATGCGGCCATCGCGGCCGTGAAACAGGCGCTGAAGAATGACGACAGCGTCACCCTGGTGGGATTCGGCACTTTCTACGTCGGAGAGCGCGCTGCGCGTACCGGACGCAACCCCCGCACCGGCAAGAGCATCAAGATCAAGGCGGCCAAGGTGCCGAAGTTCCGTGCTGGCAAAGCCCTCAAGGATGAGGTAAACTAGCTGGCTGCGCTGGACGTGGCAGTCCGTCTCGTCCCGCCCAGTACGGGTGCTTAGCTCAGTTGGTAGAGCGCTAGCCTTACAAGCTGGATGTCGGCGGTTCGATCCCGTCAGCACCCACCAGCATTCCAGAAGCCCGGACCTCGGTTCCGGGCTTTTTCGCTTCTGCCGCCGTGTGCGGCGCCCGCGAGTCGGCGCGCTGCGGCCGGGCCGGCCAGGGGCCCAGCAGCTTGGATCGATCATGCGCATCCCGTTCAGCCTGCGGCCGGAAGAAGTCGAGATCAGTGCGATCCGTGCGCAGGGTTCTGGTGGACAGAACGTCAACAAGGTCTCCAATGCAGTCCATCTGCGCTTCGACATCGGCGCATCCTCGCTGCCCGAGGTGATCCGCGAGCGCCTCCTGCGCCTGGGCGACCAGCGCATCAGCAGCAATGGCGTGGTGATCATCAAGGCCCAGCGCTTTCGCAGCCTGGAGAAGAACCGCGAGGACGCCCTGCGTCGCCTCGATGCCTTGATCGAGCACGCTGCGCAGGAAGACAAGCCGCGGCGGCCGACCCGCCCGACGCGCGGCTCGGTGCTGCGTCGCCTCGAAGGCAAGGCCCGGCGTTCGACGCTGAAGGCCGCACGCGGCAAGATTGGCGAATAGGACGTTCGGAATAGTGCGGAATTCGGCCTGCACGGACGGTGGACGGGTTTGACGCTGGTATAGTGCGCCTGTTTCCTTGGTGGGTACGGATATGGCGTTGACAACCTCACTGGCCGATCTCGCAGTACTGCTGGTCGAGCCCTCATCGATGCAGGCCAACCTGGTGAGCCGGATGCTGCGGCATCAGGGGGTGGGCACCATCCAGGTCGCGGAGACCGCCCGCGAGGCACTTGCCGCGCTCGCCGACGGGCGGGGCGAGCGGGTGGTGATCAGCAGCCTGTATCTGCCCGACGGCTCCGGTACCGAGTTGGTTGCCGCAATGCGCGAGGATCCTGCACTGCAGGCTGTGCCGTTCATTCTGGTGTCGTCCGAAGTCCGCCCGCAGCTGCTCGATCCGGTACGCCAGTGCGGCGCATGCAGCATCGTGCCGAAACCGTTCACCGAGCAGCAGCTGTCGCGTGCGCTGTACGCGGCAGCCGATCATCTGAATCCGCCGGCCGATCTCGATCTGGCCGAGCTGGAAGATCTCGCCGTGCTCGTGGTCGATGACAGCGCCGCCTCGCGCCGGCATCTCCGGCGCCTGCTCGAACAGCTCGGCATCAGCCGGATCAGCGAAGCGGAAGACGGCCGGCATGCCGTGGCGCATCTCAATGACAGCCTGGTCGATCTGGTGATCACCGACTACAACATGCCGGAGATGGATGGGCGCGAGCTCATCGAGTACATCCGCACGCAGAGCTGGCAGAGCACCGTGCCGGTCCTCATGGTGACCAGCGAACAGAATGTGGGTCGGCTGGCTGCGGTGGAGCGCGCCGGGGTCTCGGCGATCTGCGACAAACCCTTCGAGGCCGGCAGCATCCGCCAGCTGATCAGCGACGCCTTGCTGCGTTGATGGCGGCGGCAGGCGGCACCCGGCAGGTGTCGCTGCGCTGCCTTCAGCCCGTGCGGCGCACCTGGTCGCGCTGCCCAAGACGCACGGCGGCGAGCATGGTGCCGACGAACAGTACCAGCACCAGCGCGTTGCCCAGCGCGCCGGCCTGCTGCAGGGTGCTCGAGCCGAGCATGCCGCCCGCCACGCGCAACAGCAGGGAGAGGTGCAGGGCGAGCAGCGGGACGTAGAAGAAGCGCAGGTAGGGAATGCGCACATGCACGATGGCCGGAAAGATGATCGGCGCATGGCCGAACACCATCGAGAAGACGAATCCCAGCATCACCGCGTGCAGGGCCGCGTCGCGCAGGGTGGTCCCGGGCAGCAACGCGCCGCCCAGCGCCAGCGCCCCGCCCAGCGCGAGCCAGGCATAGCCGCCCAGCAGGCACCATGCAATGAAGCGTGCGAGGCCCTGCAGGCGGATGTTGCGGCGGGCAATGTCGTAGGCCAGCAGCCAGGCCGCGAGGGCAAGCAGCGCCGCGCCATGCAGCGCGAGACCCGCGGCGGGAGCGGGCAGGGCGAGGAGGGCGCCGCCCAGCACTGCGCCGCCGATCATGATGAACAGGGGGCGTGAAGCCCGGCGTACCGGCATCAGGCGGGTCAGCTCGAGGCGCTCCCCGGCAATGGTGAGTACCAGGAAGGCCAGCCACCACGCTACCGCACTGTGGATGATGCCGGTCGACAGCCAGACCACACAGCCCGTCAGCCAGGCTGCCGCACCGATGGCGAGCATCACCGTGAACAGGGCACATTGCCGCAGCACGATGCGCAGGCTGGCCGCGAGCAGAACACTCGCTGCGAGGATGAACAGGCCTTGCGCGGCCGCCAGCGGCAGGCCGGCCAGCAGCGCCAGACCGCCCGCGCCCGCGGCGGCCGGGGCCAGGTAGGCCCACGATGCGCCGAGCGCCACCGCGCGCTCCAGGCTGATCACCGTGCCGAAGAAAGCGCAGACCAGCATCGCCCCGTGCACGCCGGCGAGCTGCGCCCCCGCCGCCGGCACCGCCACCCCCAGGCGCGCCAGCCCGGCGAGAACGCCGAATGCCAGGCCCAGCATGCCGAGCACGAGCAGCGGCAGGCGGTGCAGCGGCTTGGCGAAGAAGTGCGTCGCCATCGGCTCAGGGCTCCGGCGTCCAGCCGAAATGGCTGCGCGCGCCGCCTTCCATGCGTTCCGGCGTCCACGGTGGATCCCAGACCAGCTCCACATCGACCCTGATGTGGGCGGGCAGCGCTTCGTCGAGCACGCGGTCGATATCGTCCATGATCAGGTCGCCCATCGGGCAGGCGGGCGAGGTCATGGTCATGCGAATGAACACCCGTTCGGGCGAGGTTTCCACGGCGTAGATCAGCCCCAGGTCCACGATGTTGATCCCGACCTCGGGGTCGATGACCGCCCGCAGCAGCGTGCGGATGAAGGCTTCGTCTATGGTCTGTGCGGCGGTCATCCTGGTACTCCTGCAGATCCTTCCGTCCGCAATGCTAGACGCGGTGTCAGCGTTCCGCCTTGACCCGCGCCAAGTCGCCGCCCGCCGCGTCGGCGCGGCGCGGGGACGGCGGGACGGCAGGCGCGCTGCATGTCCCGTTGATTCGCTTGACTCTGGAAAAACCCTTCACTAAAATGCGCCCTTCTTCGCCGAGGGGCGGTTAGCTCAGCGGTAGAGCACTGCCTTCACACGGCAGGGGTCACTGGTTCGATCCCAGTACCGCCCACCACCTCGCGAAGAAAACTGAAACCCGCACGGCTCACGGCCCTGCGGGTTTTTTGTTTTATCGCTGGTTACCGGCGGTGTCCCGGAGAGTGGAGAAAGCGCTGGCGAGCGTCAGAGGGCAGGCGTGGAGCCTTCCCGGTGTGCGTAAGCCTGGGGGCCGGGTGGGTTCCGGCCGATGTCTCCGGGCTTCCGAAAATGGCTTCGCGTGGCACGATCTGTGGGGTGCCCCCAGATCGACTTACGCCAATTTACGCCAGACCCACAAAGCACAAAGGCTTACGCATCGCGTAAGCCTTTGTCTTGATTTGGTTGCGGGGGCAGGATTTGAA
>JAUVWV010000091.1 GCA_030603925.1 Thauera sp.
ATCGAGAACGTCTACCGCCTGCAGGTCATGAACATGGTCGAGGAGCCGCGCAGCTTCGAGGTGCGCGTCGGCGGCCTGGACGGCGCGCAGATCCGCGGTGTGGAGCGCATCGAGGTACCTGCCGCGACCACCCAGTCGGTGACCGTGCAGGTCGTCGTGCCGCCCAGTTCCGGCAAGCCGGGGGCGAATCCGCTGCACTTCGAGGTCAGCGCGGTGGGCGACCCTTCGGTGGCCGTCCGTGAAGAATCCACATTCCTGATGCCATACTGAAGCCATGAATACACTTGCCTCTTCCGCCGCCAAGCCCGAACCCTGGTACAAGCAGTTCTGGCCCTGGTTCCTGCTGGCCATTCCCGGCGCGTCCATCGTTGTGGGCATGATGTTCCTGGCCGTTTCGATCAAGACCTGGGACGGCCTGGTGGTCGACGACTACTACAAGGAAGGGCGTGCGATAGTGATGACGATCGACCGCCTGGCCCTCGCCGAGACGCTGGGCCTGAGCGCCGCGCTGACGATCAGAGAGGACGCCTTGAAGGTCGATCTGAGCGCGGCTGATCCGGCCAGCGTGCCGGATACCATCCGCCTGACCATTGCCCACCCGACGCGCGGCGGCATGGATCAGGAACTCGTGTTGCGTCGCCACGGCGGTGTATACGCGGGCGTGATCGAACCCCTGCACCAGGGGCGTTGGTTGTTTCAGCTAGAAGACGAGTCCCGAAGCTGGCGCTTGAACGGGGCCGCATACCTCCCGACAGAGACGGAGATCAGGATTGATCCATCAGGTTCCTAAACCGTCCACTGTGAAAGGAGAAGTACCATGGCCTGGAATGAACTGTTCACCACCGACATCGGCTTGCTGAGTCTGTTCACCATCGGGTTTGTTTTTGTCATCGGCGGCTATATCTACCGCTTCGCCGTCCGCAACATGGCCGAAGACGCCAAGCGTGCGGAGGGCAAGCAGGGCTGAGCGGCCGCAGTTCCGTAAAGGAGGCGTACCGTGTCGAAATGGATCCAGGTGCTGTGGCCATCCTTCCTGGTGGCCGGCGTGGCTGAAATCGTCTTCTTTACGGTCGTGGCGCCCCAGGAGCTGTACTGGTTCGGTGAGCCGGTGCATCTTTCCGATCTGGCGACCTACTCGATCGGTTTCTTCGGCTTCTGGCTGGTCTGCGCGGCCACCAGTCTGATGACGCTGTTCCTGCAGCGTCCTGCCGAGGAGATCAACCGGGGGCGCTGAGTCCGTGCACCAATGAAAATGGCCCGCATCCGCGGGCCGTTTTCATTGTGCTGCGCTCTAGCGATAGACCAGTACCGGGGTCTTGCTGTGCGTCAGGACCTTCTGGGTCTCGCTGCCGAGCAGCAGGCCGGCGATGCCGCGGCGGCCATGGGAGGCCATGAAGGTCAGGTCGCAGCCATGGCGGTCGGCCGCGTCGATGACCGCCTCGTAGGGCACTTCATTGACCACCGTGTCGGTATCGGCATTCACCCCTTCGGCGTCAGCCACTGCCTTGGCCTTGTCGAGAATGCGGATGGCTTCTTCCGCGGCCGACTTGGCGAACTGTTCGGGCGTGGTCGGATCGATCAGCGCGCCCTCGCCGTAGATCGGCATCGGAAAATCGGGTTGGGCGTAGAAGAAGGTGATCCGTGCGCCGGCGTCCCGCGCGAAGGACACGGCGCGAGCGACCGTGCTGTCGGACAGCGGCGAGCCGTCCGTTGGAACGAGCAGGTGTTTGAACATGGCGGTGTATCCTTGCTCCGAGTGTGGTGACTGATTATAGCCAGCGGACCGACGGATGGGCGACCGGCGCTGCCCACGCAGGCCCGGCGGGCGAACGGAGGATGGAATGGAGCTGAGTTTCCACGGAGCGGCCGGCGAGGTGACCGGATCCTGCGCCCGCCTGCGCTGCGATGGTGGGGTCGGGCTGATCGACTGCGGCATGTTCCAGGGCGGCCGGCTTGCCGCGAAGAAAAATCTCGCAGCGCTCGACTTCAACCTGCGGGCGCTCGATTTCGTGCTGCTCACCCATGCCCACCTCGATCACTCCGGCCTGCTTCCACGGCTGGTGGCGCTCGGCTATCGTGGTGCGATCCATGCCACGGCGGCCACCGTGGACCTGCTCGAGGTCATGCTGCTCGATTCGGCGCACATCCAGGAGAAGGAGGCCGAATGGGCGAACCGCCACGAACGGGCCCGCCATCTCAGGCGCGGCTGGGACGCGGCGCCGCTGTACACCGTGGCCCAGGCGCTGGAGAGCCTGCGCCGTTTGCGCCCTCATCCGTACGGCGAGTCCTTCAGTCCGGCGCGCGGGGTGCGTTGCACCTTCCATGAGGCGGGGCACATCCTCGGCTCGGCGATCGTCGAACTGGACGTGGATACCGGTGGAGGGACGCGCAAGCTCGTGTTCTCCGGCGACCTGGGACAGCCGATGCGTCCGGTGGTGCGCGATCCTGCCATTCTGCACGCGGCAGACTACCTGTGCATCGAGTCGACCTACGGGAACCGTTCGCATCGTCCGATGGCCGACACCGAGGACGAACTGGTGCGTGCGCTGAACCACACCCTGAAGGTGAAGGGCGGCAACGTCATCATCCCGGCTTTTGCGGTCGGCCGTACCCAGGAGGTGATCTTCGTGCTTGCGCATCTGGTGCGCCAGGGCCGTCTCGAACCTCTGGAAATCGTCGTGGACTCGCCGATGGCCGCCGCGGCCACCGAACTTACCTTGCGTCATGACGCGCTGTGGGACGCCGAGACGCGCGATCTGCTGGCGTGGATGCGCAGCCATCCGGGGCGTGCCAGCGTCCGCTTCGTGCAGGACGTCGAAGAGTCGATCGCGCTCAACGACCGTCATTCCGGTCTGGTCATCATCTCGGCCAGCGGCATGTGCGATGCCGGACGGATCAAGTACCACCTGCGCAACAACCTGGCGCGCCGCGAATGTTCGATCGTCATCGCCGGTTTTCAGGCCGGCGGTTCGCTGGGGCGGCGTCTGGTCGATGGTGCGCGTTACGTCACCCTGTTCGGCGAACGGGTTCCGGTCCGTGCCGACATCTACACCATCGGCGGTCTGTCCGCCCATGCCGACCAGCCGGCCCTGCTCGCATGGCTGGCCAACTTCCGGCGTGCACCGCGCCAGACCTTCGTGGTGCACGGCGAGCAGCAGGCGGCGGAAACCTTCGCCGAGGCGATCAGGACAAAGCTGGGGTGGGGTGGCGTGACACTGCCGAGCATCGGAGAACCCTACAACCTGAGCTGAATGCAAACTAATCGTCACGCATGCTGCGTTGCCACATGATCAAATACGGGTGATACACGACTCGCCCACCCATCCGGACCGAGGTTGAACCGATGAACCGTTCAGAACGCCTTACCCCGCCCGAGGCCATGCGCAAGACCATGCGCCGCATCCACGATACCGTGGAGGGCAGCATCGACCCGCTGGGCATGGCGGCCCCCATCGTCCATGCGCAACTCGCGTGGCTGTCCCATCCGCAGGAGCTTGCCGAACGCATGGCGCGTCTGTCGGCCGACCTGTGGCGCCTGCAGGCGCATAGCTGGCGGCGCGCGCTGGGCATGCCGAGCGAGGATCCGATCCGCCCGAATGCCGACGACGCCCGTTTTGCCGATCCGGTATGGACCGAGGCACCGAGCTGGGATCTGACCAAGGAATGGTACCTGGCCTTTACCCACCACCTGCAGGACATGCTCTACGACACCCCGGGGCTGTCGGCCAAGGAACGGCGCAGGGCGGCGTTCTGGTGGCGCAAGTGGCTCAACACGGTGGCGCCGACCAACTTCTTCTGGACCAATCCGGTAGCCATCCGCAAGGCTGCGGAAACGAACGGCGAGAGTCTGGTGAAGGGCTTCCGCAACTTCCTCGGCGACATGCAGGCCGGCAACGTACGCATGACCTCGCCCGACGACTTCAAGGTCGGCGAGAACCTTGCCACCACCCCCGGTGCGGTGGTGTTCCGCAACCGCCTGCTGGAGGTGATCCACTACGCGCCCACCCAGCCCCGCGTGCATGCCGAGCCGGTGGTCATCGTCACGCCCTGGATCAACAAGTTCTACATTCTCGATCTGGTGCCCAAGAAGAGCATGATCCGCTACCTCCTGGATCAGGGCCTGGATGTGTTCATCACCAGCTGGAAGAACCCCGACGCCTCGATGCGCGAGGTCGGTTTCGACGACTACCTGGTCGATGGCGTGCATGCCATCGTCGAAACCGCGCGCAAGTTCACCGGGGCAAAGCAGGTGCATGCCGCCGGCTACTGCATCGGCGGTACGGCGCTGACCATGTACATGGCCTGGATCAACGCCCATTTCAAACCCGAGCAGGTGCCGGTCGCGGACTGGACGCTGTTTACCACCCTGGTCGACTTTCACAAACCGGGCGACATCGAGGTGTTCGTCGATGAAGCGAGCATCCGCTACATCACCGACAACATGGCGCGCAAGGGCTTCCTGGACGGCAAGGAAATGGCGGCGTCCTTCCGCCTGCTGCGCTCCAACAGCCTGATCTGGCACTACGTGGTGCATGGCTGGCTGTATGGTGAAACCCCGCCGCCCTTCGATGTGCTGTACTGGAACATGGACACCACCCGCATGCCCTACCGCATGCACGCCTGGTATCTGGAAGAACTCTACCTGCACAACCGCCTGGTGCAGAAGGATGCGCTCAGCGTGGCGGGCGAGAAGCTCGATCTCGGGCGCATCGTCCAGCCGCTCTACGCGGTGGCGGCGGAGGACGACCACATCGCCCCGTGGCTGCAGACCTACAAGGTCAACAACCACGTCGGCGGGCCGAAACGCTACGTGCTGTCCAGCTCCGGACACATCCTGGGTATCGTCAATCCCGTGGTGACGCCGCCCAAGCGCAAGTACTGGGTGGCCGATGCGCACCGCACCGAGACGCCAGAGGCCTGGCAGACTCGCGCCGAGCAACGCGCCGGCAGCTGGTGGGAGGACTGGATGCACTGGCTGAAGCCGCGCTGCGGCGAATTGGTCGACGCGCCGCAGGCGGCCTCCAAGGCCTTTCCGCGACTTGCCGACGCGCCGGGTACTTACGTTCTGGAGCGCTGAGCGCGCGAGGCTTTCTGCCCGACTTGACCGCAGTCAAGGCTTGCGCCCCGTTGCCGCGGAGAATTGCGGCAACGGGGCGCAAGCGCTTTAGGCAGGGGGCTTCAGCCCTGGTAGCGGGCCAGGCGTGCCGGGTCGTGCAGCGTGATGTGTTTGCCGCGCACGCTGATCAGGCCGGCTTCGGACAGGTCGTGGAAGATGCGCGACAGGGTTTCCGGTGTCAGGTTGAGGCGCGAGGCGATGATCTGCTTGCTGATCGCCAGGTCGAACTCGTGGGCGCTGCCGTCGGTCTCGTCGGACTGCTGCAGGAGGTAGCCGATGACGCGCTGGGTGCTGGAGCGCAGCGAGTAGGTCTCGACGTCGCGCACCATGCTGTGCAGGCGGATCGCCATGCCGGCGAGCAGCTTGCGGGCGAAGGACGAGTCCTGGTCGAGCAGTTCGGAGACCACGTTCTGCCCGATGTGCAGCAGTTTGGTCTCGCTCAGCGCCTCGGCAAATACGGGGTAGGGGCGGTTCATGAACATCACCGCTTCGCCGAAGCTCTGCAGCGGGCCGATGACTTCGACCACTTTCTCGTTGCCCTGCGCCGAGGAGAACGCGAGTTTCATCTGGCCGCTGACGACGAAGTAGAAACCGTGCGCCTGGTCGCCGCGCTGGAAGAGCATCTCGCCCTTGCCGAGGTGGCGTTCGCGCGTGAAGCGGGCAACCCGCTCGATGTCCTCGTCGGACAACTCGCCGAACAGCGGCATCTGGCGCAACAGGTTGGGGATGTCCATGGTCGGAACGGGCATGTGTATCTCCTTTTTTCGTGCATTCTAGCCTGCCCCAAGGTGGTGCAGTGCGATAGGGGTAGTAGTCGATATGGCGTCCTCGTCACCGTCCCGCGCGGTTGCGCCGCTGTTCCATGCGCCGCACCGCGCAATGTTCCTCTCCGGCGGCGTGATGCTGCTGCTGGTGTTTCTGCTGTGGTCGCTCGAACTGGCCGCCCGCACCGGCGCGATGGGCTCGCTCGGCTGGCGATTGCCACCCGGCTGGGGGCATGCACTGCTCACCGTGGGCGGGGTGTTTCCGTTCTTCATCTTCGGCTTCCTGTTTACCGCCATGCCGCGCTGGCAGAGCATGCCCGACCAGCTCCCCGCCAGCTGGCTGCCCGGCTGGCGCCTGCTCGCCGCCGGCTGGGCGCTGGTGATCATCGGGCTGTGGCTGCCCTGGGTGCTGGCCGCCGGCCTGGCCCTGGTGCTGAGCGGCTGGATCCTGCTTGCCCGAGGGTTGTGGCCGGTGGCCTTCCGCTCGCAGCCCGATCCGCTGCATGCGCGTGCCACCTGGCTTGGACTGGCCGGTGGCGCGCTCAGCATCGCCGCCTGGCTGGCCTTTGCGCTCGGCGGCGGCGCGACGTGGGCCAGGGTGGCGATCGAGGCCGGCGTGTGGTGGTTCCTCCTGCCGGTGTTCTTCTCGGTGTGCCACCGCATGATCCCATTCTTCTCCAGCAACATCGTGCCCGACTACGTCATCGTGCGCCCGCGCTGGGCTCTGTGGGCGGTGCTCTCGGCGAGCTTCCTGCATGGTCTGTTGGGTATGGCCGGCCTGGCCGCATGGACCTGGCTGGTCGATGCGCCGGCTGCCGCGGTGGCCCTGTGGCTGTGCGTGCGCTGGCGTCCGGTCGCCGCGCAGCGCGTACGCCTGCTCGGCATGCTGCACATTGGTTTCGCCTGGCTGGGCGTGGCACTGCTGCTGTCCGCCGTGCAGGGTGCGGCCGCGCTGGGCGGCTGGTACGGCCTGGGGCTGGCCCCGCTGCATGCGCTGGGCCTCGGCTTCTTCGGGGCGATCCTGCTCGGCATGGTGTCGCGGGTCACGCTCGGGCATTCGGGGCGCCCGCTGGCGGCCGACCGCCTGACCTGGGCGCTGTTCGTGGTCCTGCAGGTGGTGGTGGTGCTGCGCATGCTCGCCGACCTGGTTCCGGCGGCGTTGTCGCCCTGGCTGATGCTGCTTGCCGTGACCGCCTGGCTGGGGATCTTCGTGGCATGGGCGCTGCGCTACCTGCCGATCTACCTGCGCCCGCGCATCGACGGCCGTCCGGGGTGAGATGATGTACTACGCGCTCAAGCACCTGCATGTGGCCTGCGTGCTGCTCAGCATTGCCGGCTTCACGCTGCGCGGGGTCTGGATGTTGAGCGGGAGTCGCCTGCTGCAGCTGCGCCTCACCCGGGTGCTACCGCATGTGGTGGACAGCCTGCTGCTGCTCAGCGCCCTGGCAATGGCGGCGATGATCGGGCAGTACCCCTTCGTCGCCGGCTGGGTCACCGCGAAGGTGATCGGCCTGGTGGTCTACATTCTGCTCGGCGTCGTCGCCCTGCGGCGCGGGCCGACCCGCGCGCTGCGCGGCGGCGCCTTCCTGGCAGCCCTGGCGGTCTATGGCTGGATCGTCTCGGTGGCCCTGTCCAAGAACCCGGCCGGGTTCCTGTCCTCGTTCGGAGTGTTCTGATGGCTGATTCGCTGATTCCTGTCGCCCCGGGGTTCGAGACCCCGCTGGATATGCTGGAAGCCTGTCACGGCCGGCTGCAGGGCCAGCTCGAGACGCTCGCCCGCCTGGCCGCCTGGCTGCCTGGGCATGGCGCCGACGCGCAGGCCCGGCAGGCCGCCACGGCGGTGATGCGCTACTTCGATCTGGCTGCGGTCAATCACCACATGGACGAGGAGGACGACCTGTTCCCGGTCCTGCTGGAGCGGGTCGATGCCGCAAGGCGTGGACAGTTGCAGGCCCTGATCGACTGGATTCTGGCCGATCACCAGCGCATGTTCGCCGCCTGGGCGGAGATGCGCGGGCGGCTCGAAGCCATTGCACGGGGCGAGGCCGCCGAACTGACGGCCGAACAGGTGGCCGGCTTCGCCGAACGCTATCACGCCCACATCGCCCGCGAGGAAGGCGAACTGCTGCCCTACGCGCGGGAACTGCTCACCGAGCAGGACGTGGCCGTGCTGGGTGAGTCGATGACCGCGCGCCGGCGTCAGCCGCCCGCCGGCTGATGGTGCAGCAGCTTTTTCAGGCCAACGATATCCAGGATGCGGATGTGTTTCTGCTGGACCGCCACCAGGCCGTCTTCCTGGAAGCGCGAGAAGGCGCGTGACACGGTTTCGAGCTTGAGGCCGAGGTAGGAGCCGATCTCCTCGCGCGTCATGCGCAGGTGGAACTCGGCGGCGGAAAAGCCGCGTGCGGTGAAGCGCTGCGACATGTTGAGCAGGAAGGCTGCAAGGCGTTCCTCCGCGCGCATCGAGCCGAGCAGCATCATCACCCCGTGGTCGCGCACGATCTCGCGGCTCATCACCTTGTGGAACTGGTGCTGCAGGCCTTCGACCTCGCGCGAGAGTTCTTCCAGCTTGCCGTAAGGAATCACGCACACCTCGCTGTCTTCCAGCGCGATCGCGTTGCAGGTGTGGAATTCGGTACTGATGCCGTCCAGCCCGAGGATCTCCCCGGTCATCTGGAAGCCGGTCACCTGCTCGCGGCCATCCTCCAGCAACACGTCGGTCTTGAACGAGCCGGCACGGATTGCGTAGATCGCCTCGAACAGGTCGCCGGCGCGGTACAGGTGCTGCTGGCGCTTGATCTTGCGACGGGCGCCGACCAGTTCGTCCAGGCGGTCGATCTCGTTTTCCGACATCCCGAACGGCAGGCAGAGCTCCTGCAGGTTACACTGCGAGCATGCGGCCTTGAGACTTGCCACCGAGACCGGCACCGCCGCCTTCATTTGCACGATAAACAGCTCCGTTCCCGTACGCGATCGACGGGGCTACGTTGATCCACGTCAACCACAAAACTCCGGCTTTCTGCGATCTTACGGAACAGACTGCCGCCGTACGACCATGAACGACCAGAAAGAACTCGTCTTCGATACCCAGCTGATCCGCCGTTTCGACATCAACGGACCACGCTACACGTCCTATCCGACCGCGGACCGCTTCGTCGAGGCCTTCGATGCCAAGGCCCTGCGGGACTGGCTGGCCAAGCGCGCCGTGGGCGGGCTGGGGCGACCGCTGTCATTATACTTCCACATCCCGTTCTGTAACACGATCTGTTACTACTGCGCCTGCAACAAGATCATCACCAAGGATCACGGGCGTTCGGCCAAGTATCTGAAGTATCTGGCCAAGGAGATCGAGATGCAGGCGGCCAGCCTGGGCGGCAGCCGGCAGGTCACCCAGCTGCACCTGGGCGGCGGGACGCCGACCTTCCTCTCGCACGAGGAGATGCACCAGCTGATGGATTCGGTGCGTCAGCACTTCACCCTGGTGCCGAACGGCGAGTACTCCATTGAGGTGGACCCGCGCAAGGTGGATTTCGACACCGTCGAGCTGCTCTCCAATCTGGGCTTCAACCGCATGAGTGTCGGCGTGCAGGACTTCGCGCACGACGTGCAGGTGGCGGTGAACCGGGTGCAGAGCTTCGATGAGACCAAGCTGGTGGTCGATGCGGCGCGCGCCACCGGCTTCAAGTCGGTGTCGATGGACCTGATCTACGGGCTGCCCAAGCAGAACATCATCAGTTTCAACCGCACCCTGGAACAGGTGCTGGAGATCTCCCCGGACCGCATCTCACTGTACAGCTACGCCCACCTGCCGCAGCTCTTCAAGCCGCAACGCCGCATCAACTCGGTGGACATGCCCACCGCCGACACCAAGCTGCAGATCCTCCAGTTGGCCATCCGCCGGCTCACCGAGGCCGGCTACGTGTACATCGGCATGGACCACTTTGCCAAGCCGGACGACGAGCTCACCGTCGCGCAGCGTCAGGGCCGTCTGCATCGCAACTTCCAGGGGTATTCGACCCATGCCGAGTGCGACCTGCTGGCCTTCGGCGTTTCCGCGATCAGCAAGGTGGGGCCGACCTACGCACAGAACGTCAAGACCCTGGACGAGTACTACGACATCCTCGATCAGGACGAACTGCCGGTACTGCGCGGCATCGAGCTCACCGCCGACGACCTGCTGCGGCGCGCCATCATCCAGGCGCTGATGTGCCATTTCGAGGTTTCGATCGAGTCCATCCAGATCGCCCATCTGATCGACTTCAAGGAGTACTTTGCCGAGGAGCTCGCCGATCTGCGCGAGATGGAGAAGGCGGGCCTGTTGAAGATCGAGGACGACTGGATCACCGTGCTGCCCCCGGGGCGCCTGCTGGTGCGCGGCATTGCCATGGTGTTCGACCGCTACCTGCGCGCGGACCGCGAGCGCGCGCGCTACTCCAAGGTGATCTGACGCCATCGGCGGACGGGCGTGCCGCCGCCGCGCGGCGTAGAATGCGCGCTCGTCCCACCGCTTCGGCTCCCGTCAATGCCTGAAACCGGTTATATCGCCGTCTTCCTCATCGGCCTGCTCGGCGGCACCCACTGCGTGGGCATGTGCGGCGGCATCGTCGGCGCGCTCACCGTGCAGGTGCCCGGCCAGACGCGTCGACAATGGCCCATCCACCTGGCCTACAACCTCGGGCGCATCACCACCTACACCGTGATCGGCGCCCTGCTGGGCGCACTGGGCACGGTGGGCATGCTGTACAACGAAGTGATGCCGATCCAGCTTGGCCTGTACGTGCTCGCCAACCTGATGCTGATCGCCCTGGGGCTCTATCTCACCGGTTTCACCCAGCTGCTCGCACCGGTGGAGCGGGCGGGACACCATCTCTGGCGTCGCATCCAGCCGCTCACCCGGCGGTTCCTGCCGGCGCGCTCGGTGGCGCAGGGCTACCCGCTCGGCCTGCTGTGGGGCTTCCTGCCCTGCGGCCTGGTCTATAGCGTGCTGGCGACCGCGCTGGTCACCGGCTCGGCCACACGCGGTGCCGGGCTGATGCTGGCCTTCGGTCTCGGTACGCTGCCCAACCTGCTGCTGGCCGGCCTGCTGTTCAAGCGCTTCCGTGACATCACCCGCAACGGCAAGGTGCGCTTTGCCGCAGGCCTGGTGGTGCTCGGTTTCGGCGTCTTCGGCCTGTTCCACGCGCCGTCGCTGGGCGGCAAGCTGTGGAACGGCGTGGTGTGCTGAGAGCTGCACGGCGCGATTGCACGGATCGCAGGGATCGCGGAATATCGCACCGGCGTGCTGCGCTGCGGCGCACGGTCAATTCATCGGGAACAGGAACGGAGTGACGGCGATGAACGAGGTGACCATCAAGGTCGAAGGTATGAGCTGCGGCGGCTGTGTCCGCAACGTCACCGGGGTGCTCAAGGCGCTGCCCGGGGTGGTCGATGCGGATGTTTCACTGGACGGCGCGAGCGCGCGGGTGAACTACGACCCCGCGCAGGTTACGCCCGAACAGATGCGTGCAGCGGTGGAGGCGGCCGGCTTCGATTCGCCGGCCTGAGCGCCCGCCTTCAGCGCCCTTCGAGACGGAATACCACGGGTACACGCAGCCAGCTGTCGACCGCGCTCCCGCCTTGCCGGGCGGGCTCGAAGCGCCAGTCGGCAACGGCGCGGCGGGCCGCCTGGTCGAGGCGGGGATGCCGGCTGCTCTCGACGATCTCGACTTCCGCCGCGCGTCCCGAGGCGAGCACCCGTACGCGCAGCAGCACCTGACCCTCCTCGCCGCGCCGACGCGAGGCGGCCGGGTAGGGGGGCGCGGGATTGTGCAGGTAGGCTGCGTCGAAGCGTGCCGGCGAGAGCTCGGGTGGCGCGGCCGGGGCGAGTGCAGCACTCTGGGTGCCGGGCGTTGCCGGTGCGGCGGGTTCTGCGTGCTGCGCCCCGGGCGGCTCCGCCGGGGGCGCAGTTTCCGTGCTGTCCGCCGGTGGGCGCGTGTCCGCGGGTTGCGCTGCCGGCGGGGACGGATTGGCCGGGGTGGTTTCGAGGGCATGCGC
>JAUVWV010000141.1 GCA_030603925.1 Thauera sp.
ACGCCGCGGTGTTCAGCGACATCAGCCAGTTGAAGGAGAACGAGGCGCACATCCGCCACCTCGCCTACTTCGACCCGCTCACCGGCCTGCCCAACCGCCGCCTGCTGGAAGACCGCCTGCAGGTCGCACTTGCCCACGCGCACCGCAACCGCAACCGCGCCGCGGTGCTGTTCATCGACCTGGACCGCTTCAAGCGCATCAACGACAGCCTCGGCCACGAGGTCGGCGACCAGCTGCTGATGGAGATCGCCCGCCGCCTGTGCGCCTGCCTGCGCGAGGACGATACCGTCGCGCGCATGGGTGGCGACGAATTCATCGCAGTGCTCAGCGACCTCACCGACCCGGACGACGCCGCGCACACCGCCACCCGCATCATCGAATCGCTGCGCCGCCCGGTGCAGGTGGACGGGCACGAACTCACCGTCACCACCAGCATCGGCATCAGCATCTTCCCGGACGACAGCCGCGACCCGGTGGCGCTGATCAAGAACGCCGACACCGCCATGTACCGCGCCAAGGACGAAGGGCGCAACGCCTTCCAGCTCTACCAGCCGGCGATGAACGCCCGCTCGCTGGAACACCTGGCGCTGGAAAGCGCCCTGCACCGCGCCCTGGCGCGCGAGGAGCTGGTGCTGCACTTCCAGCCGCTGGTGCATGTCGAGGCCGGACGCACCGTGGCGGCCGAAGCCCTGCTGCGCTGGATGCATCCCGACCTCGGCCTGGTGCCGCCGGCCGACTTCATCCCGCTGGCCGAGGAAACCGGCCTGATCGTACCCATCGGCGAATGGGTGCTGCGCACCGCCTGCCTGCAGCACGCCCGCTGGAGGGAGGCCGGACACGGCGAACTGCGCATGCTGGTGAACATCTCCGCGCGCCAGTTCCGCGACGAGGGCTTCACCGCCATGGTCGCCCGGGTCATCGCCGAAACCGGCATGCCCGCCGCCCAGCTCACCCTGGAACTCACCGAGACCATGCTGATGGATGGCAGCGAGCGCATCATCGGCGTGCTCGACGGCCTGCGCGCGCTGGGCGTGCGCCTGGCGCTGGACGACTTCGGCACCGGCTATTCCTCGCTCGCCTACCTCAAGCGCTTCCCGATCGACGAACTCAAGATCGACCGTCTGTTCATCCGCGACATCGACCGCAACCCGGACGACGCGGCCATCGCCGAAGCCATCATCAAGCTCGCCCACAGCCTCGGCCTGCGCGTGGTGGCCGAAGGCGTGGAGTCCGCCGAACAGCTGGCCATCCTGGCCCAGCACGGCTGCGACCTGGCGCAGGGTTTCCACTTCAGCAAGCCGGTCGAAGCCGCCAAGTTCACCCTGCCCCGTTAACTGCAGGAGCGGCCTTGGCCGCGATCACGGCCTGCATAGCAAGCACGCTGAAATCGCGGCCAAGGCCCCTCCTACGGGGCGACGTCTTCAGTCCAGCACCACGGTTACCCGCTTGTTGCGCTTGCCCTCGGAGCGGATCTTCGCCACCCGCACGCGCCCGATCTCGCCGGTGCGGCGCAGGTGGGTGCCGCCGCAGGGCTGCAGGTCCACGCCGGGAATCTCGATGGTGCGCACCGTGCCCTGGCCACGCGGAGGCTGCACCGACATGGTCTTGACCAGGCCGGGGTTGGCGTCCAGCGCCGCGTCGTCGATCTCGCCCACCACCACCGGGGTGTCGGCGGCGATCAGGGCGTTGAGCCGCGCCTCGATGTCCTCGGCGACCAGCTTGTCCATCTCGATGTCGAAGTCCAGATGCGCCTTGTCCTCGGCCATGCGCCCGCCGGTGACCGGCGCGCCGACCACCGCGCAGAGCAGGTGCAGACAGGTGTGATGGCGCATCAGGCGATGGCGCCGCGCCCAGTCGATGCGCGCACGCACCCGGGTACCGGGCGTCGGCGGGGTCTCGCCTTCGGCCAGCAGATGCAGCACCGCGCCGCCCTCCCCCTTTGCGGTGTCGGCCACCGCCAGGCGGCGCCCGTCGTCCAGTTCCAGCTCGCCGCGGTCACCGGGCTGGCCGCCGCCGGCCGGGTAGAACACCGTGCGGTCCAGCACCACCTTTCCGTCGTCCACCGCCACCACCGTGGCCTCGCACTCCGCCGCGTAGGCATCGCGCTGAAAAATCGCTTCCGTCATGGGCTACCTCCTTGCGCAGATGATCGAAGCGCTGCCGCCGGCGGTCAAGCGCCGCGCTCCAGGAGCGGCCTTGGCAGCGATCACGACCGCCTGCCGAACCGACGCCGCAATCGCGGGCAAGCCCGCTCCTACCGGGCACGGAACGCGTGTAGGAGCGGCCTTGGCCGCGATGCAGCGTACGTTTTGCGGCAGATCGCATCGCGGCCAAGGCCGTTCCTACGGGGCGTAAGGGCTACACGCAGGCAGCCGCCTCCGCACCGGCCATCAGGCGCTGTGCGGCGGCGGCCACCGCCGCGGGCTGCGGCACGTAGGCCTGTTCCAGCGGCGGGCTGGCGGGCGCGGGGGCGTCCGGGCCGGTGACGCGCAGCACCGGGGCGCGCAGCGCATCCCAGGCGTGCTCGCCGATCAGCGCGGCCACTTCCGCGCCCACACCGCAGGTCCGGCTCGCCTCGTGCACCACCACCGCGCGTCCGGTGCGGCGTACCGAAGCGAGGATGGCGGCTTCGTCCAGCGGCTTGATGCTGCGCAGGTCCAGCACCTCGGCGGAGATGCCCTGCGCGGCCAGCAGCTCGGCCGCCTGCTCGCATACCGGCACCGTCTTGGCGTAGGAGATCAAGGTCACGTCCCTGCCCTCGCGGCGCCGCGCGGCGCGGCCCAGCGGTACCAGATGCTCGCCGGCGGGTACTTCGCCGTCGGTATAGGCCAGCGCGATGTCCACGAAGAACAACACCGGGTCGGGGTCGCGGATGGCGCTCTTGAGCATGCCCTTGAAGTCCGCCGCGGTAGACGGCATCGCCACCTTCAGCCCGGGGGCGTGGGCGAACCAGGCCTCCAGGTTGTGGTTGTGCTGCGCGCCCACGCCCCAGCCGGCGCCGGTCATGGCGATAGCCACCAGCGGAAAGTCGAACTGCCCGCCGGAGAGGTAGCGCAGCTTGCCGGCGCTGTTCACCAGCTCGTCCATCGCGTAGCACAGGAAGGGCGCGAACAAGAGGTCCACCACCGGGCGCAGGCCGGTGGCCGCGGCGCCCACCGCGGTGCCGGCGATGATGCCTTCGGCCAGCGGGGTGTTGCGCACCCGCGCGGGGCCGAAGGCTTCGACCAGCGCGCGGCGCTTGGTGGCCACGCCCTCGCCCATCAGCAGCACGGCGGGGTCGTGCGCCATCTCCTCGGCCAGCGCCTGGTCGATGGCGTCCATTACGGTGATTCGTGTCATGGCGGTTTTCCTCTCAGGCGTAGACGTCGGTGGTGAGTTCGGCCGTGGCCGGGTACGGCGAATCGACCGCGAAGCGCCAGCCCGCGTCGATGCGCCGATAGGCCTCGGCGCGCAGCGCCTGCAGGGCGTCCGCATCGATGCGGCCGGCGGCGAGCAGGCGGGCTTCCAGCAGCGCCAGCGGGTCGCGCGCCCGCCAGGCGGCGAGTTCGTCCGGATCGACATAGGCCTGGTCGTCCGGCTCGAAATGGCCGCGCAGGCGGTAGGTGCGCGCCTCCAGGAAGTACGGCCGGCCGCTGGCGCGGATGCTCTCCACCGCCTCCAGCGCCGCGGCGCGCACCGCCTCCGGGTCGTTGCCGTCGACCACTGCGGTGTCCATGCCGTAGCCCGCGGCGCGCGCGGCGATGTTGTCCGCCAGCATGGTCTCGCGCCGATGCACGAAGGCCTGCCACTGGTTGTTCTCGCACACGTAGAGCACCGGCAAACGCCACAGCGCGGCCAGGTTGAGCGACTCGTGGAAGCGTCCTTCGCAGGCCGCGCCGTCGCCGAAGAAGCAGGTCACCACGCCGCGCCGGCCGAGCATCTGCTGCGACAGCGCCACCCCGGTGGCGAGCGCCAGCTCGCCGCCGACGATGGTCGAGGTGAGCACCACGCCGAGATCCTTCGCCGAGATGTGCAGCGAGCCGCTCTTGCCCTTGCAGTAGCCGTCGCGCCGGCCCATCACCTCGGCCAGCATGCGCCCGGGGTCGGCGCCGCGCGCCAGCAGGTGGCCCGAACTGCGGTGATTGGTGAGGATGAGGTCGTCCGCGCCGAGCGCGGACACCACCCCCACCGCCGCCGCCTCCTGCCCCACCGCGGTGCAGGTGCCCGGCACGCCCTGTTCGGCCTGCAGCGCCACCGCGCGTTCCTCGTAGGCGCGGATCAGCCACATGGCCTGCAGCAGCTCCTCCGCCCGTCCGTCGTACAGCCTGATGCCCATCGTCGTCTCCTCGCATGCGGAGCGCAGGCCGTGACACGGCAGCACTCCATGGCGACGCACTGTAGCGCTGCCCGGTGCGGGCGGGACGATGCTTAGGGACTATTTAGGATGCCGTGAAGAAACTCTTAAACCGGCACGTCTACAAGTTCCAGCGGACGCCTCACGCACAGGCGGAAGCGCCCGCGGCCGGTCTTCTCGATGCGCAGCGGCGCGTCGCGCTCCACCAGCCGGCGCGCCAGCAGGATCAGGCGCGCCTCCAGGTTGTCGGACAAATCCGGCAGGCGGATGCGGCGGTCCAGGCGCAGTTCGCGGTTGCTGAACTCGCAGCGTCCGTGCTCCGCGTGGTCGCGCACCAGCGCCCACAGGATGGCGCCGGCCACGCCCTTGATCAGGTAGTCGCCATCGAGGAACACGCTGTCGTTCTCGGCGTAGTGGCGCACGCTGAGCGGTTTGCCCGCCGGCACCACGGGCGCTGCGGCGGGCGGCGCCTCCTCGGCCGGCTCCTGCATCTGCTGCAGCAGGCGGATGCCCACGCCGAGCTGGCCGGCCAGCGCCACCAGGGCGTCCTCCTCGTCGTAGCCGAAGCGCAGGTCCTGGGTGCTTTCCAAGTACAGCATGCCGACCAGCTGACGGCAGGCCATCACCGGCACCGCGAGCTGGCTGCGCGAATCGGCCAGGCCCGGCAGCGGGATCTCGGTGTCGATGCCGTCCACGCCGTTGCGCGCCATGTTGTCGCGGATCGCACGGCCGTAGCTGTATTCCGCGGTGAAGTGGCCGATGCGGATGGGCGTGCGTTCGCGCGCGGCCACGCCGATCACCCCGTCGCCCAGGGCGATCTCCGAGCCCACGCCGGAATCCGCATAGCCGCGGGTCGCCACGGTGTACAGCCGCCCGGCGGCCTCGTCGAGCATCAGCATCATGGCGTGCTCGATGCCGAAGTGCGCCTGCAGGCCGTCGAACAGGCGCGCCAGCAGACCGTCGAGGTCGGGCGCGCCGCACAGGCTCTCGGTGCAGGCGCGCAGCGCGGCCAGCAGGTTGCACGGCTGCGGCGGCGGGGGCATCGTGTCGCCCGGCACCTGTTCGATGTCGAGCACGCGGTAGATGTCCGCGCCGAGCAGGCGGAACACCCCGGCCATGCCGGTGTGCGAGGCGATGGCCGCCAGGCGCACCTTCATGCGCTCGAACAGCGGCCCGCTCTCCTCGGTGCGCAGGTACTGCAGGCTCAGGCGGTAATGCGCGCCGGTGTGCGGGTCCACCGCCGCCACGCGGGCGTAGGGCGAAGCCAGAATGTTGCGCCGGGTGGTGTTGAAGAACTGGTAGGACAGCGCGACATGCTCGCCATCGACGTATTCGATCTGCGACAGGTAGGCGATGTTGGGCGTGCCGTCCGCCGCGCGGGTGGCGATGGTGCCGGGAATCACCCCTTCCAGGCAGGCGCGGATGGATTCCAGGCGGATCTTCACGACGGCCCCGCAAGCGGTTCGCCGGCGTGCGGACCGGGGGTCTGCGAGAAGGCCGCCGCGGGCGAGAAGCGCACCGTGAGCAGGTCGTCGTCCGGACAGGAGAGGAAGGCGCGCACCACCGCCCCGGCATAGCCGAGCGATGCCAGCACGGCGGAGAAGGCATCGCGGTAGGCGTGCGCCAGTGCCACGTCGCCGGGTTCGGGCGGCAGCACCAGGGCATTGCTGCCCTTGAGCTGCAACGTGCGGTGGGTGGGCGGTTCGCTGAACACCACCGCCACCGCCCCGCTGCGCCGCACCGCGTCGATCACGTCTGCCGCGGCGGCCGCGCCCACCAGCACGCTGACCTGGCCGCGGTCGGCCGACACCCGGCAGCCCACCGCGCGCGACAGCGCAGGAAAGCCGCCCGGGCGGCAGGCGGCCAGGTTGATGCCCACCGCGCCGGTGATGAAGGCGACGTGGGCGGCATCGAGCAGCGAGGAGGCAGTGTCCGGCATGGTGCAGGAATGATAGCCGCCATTCCCGCATCCGCCATTGGCGAAATCCCACCCCGCTCCCGGGGTTTCAGTGCGCCGCCAGCGGGAAACGCACCACCGGGCCGGACGGTTCGCGCCCCGGCGGCAGCCAGGCCGGCATCTCCTCGCCCGCCGGGCCGAGTGCGCGCACGAAGTGCCACAGCGCGCGCAGGTCCGCGTCGCTCATGTCGCGCAGGATGAAGCCCGGCATCGGCGGGCGGAAGCCGCCGCTGCGCGCGATGCGCAGCCAGTCCGCCTCGCTGGTGCGCGCAAAGAAGCGGCGCAGGTTGGACGGGTAGGTGGTGCCCCATGGCCCCTGCCAGCCCAGGCGGTCGCCGGTAAGCCACGCGGCTTCGGGCACCTTGCCGTCAGTGGCGGCATAGCCGGGTGTGTGGCAATCGTTGCACCCGGCGATCCGCGCCAGGTAACGCCCGCGCTCCACCAGGGCCGCGGAACTGCCATCGCCGGCCCGTACCGCAGCCGGCGCGGCCAGCATCACGCCGGCCGCAAGGATGATCGAACAGACACTGCGCATCGCAGTCTCCTGCATTCGTCGCACGCCGGTCGGTCCGGGACGGGCCGTTGCCGACGTGCTGCGCAGTGTGTGCCGCCGGGCGGCGGCGGCTTGCTAAATGCTTCGTGCCGCTTCGCTAAGAATTTGCTAAGCGGCCGCCGGGCGCACGGGTGCGCTCACCGGCCGCGCCCCGCTTCGCTCAGCAGCGTACGGATCTCGCGCAGGCGGGCCTTCACCCGCGTGGCGTTGTCCGTGCCCATGCGGATCATGATCTTCTGCCCGGCCGAGAGACCCTCCAGCCGCGCATCGGCAAATAGATAGCGCACCTTGGGCTGCACCAGGCGCACCGGGCCGCTGAGCTCGGGCGCGGCCACCAGGTGGTCGATCACCGCCACCAGGCGGTCGTTGAACTGCGCGGCCGGCCCGTAGCCGAGTTCCTCGTAGGCAGCCTGGAAGAGCGGATAGAAGCGCGCGTAGAGCGCCACCACGCGCTCGGCCGGGAGCGCCTCGGCAAGGCGCACGTAGCGCGTGTAGCGCGCGGCATTGTCCGCGGCGATGGTCATCGCCTCGCCCTCGCCGGCCACGCGGAAACTGCCTTCCGCCGGCCGCACGGGCGAGCGCGCGAGCGGCAGGCGTTCGCCCGGCAGGTTGTCCACGGTGACCACGATCCGGCGGATGAGGTGATTGATCACCAGCAGGCCGGCATGCTCGCCGGTCAGGCCGGAAACCGCCTCGCCGAACGCGGCATCGCTGTCGTCCAGCTCCGGCAGCGGCTCGCCGGCCAGTTCGGCGGGCGGCTCCGGCGGCGGCAGGCTTGCGGGCGGCTCGATGACGCCACCGGACAGGTTGCCCGGCGGCTGCCCCGGTTCGCCCGGCATCGCCGGCGGCACGGCCAGCGGCTGCTGCACCGCCGGTTCGGGCGATTGCCGCAACCACAGATAGCCCACGGCAACCACCGCCGCCAGCACCAGCCCGAGTACCGGCAGCCACTTCCCGCGGCTGCGTTGGAGTTCGTTCGTCGCCATGTCGCCCCCCCTGGTGGTGGATGTGATATCGCCTTAGGAGTCGTGCGCGCTGCGTGGTGTTCCGCCTGCCCTGCCCCTGCTCAGCCGAGCAGCCGCGCCGCATCCTCGCGCCACCAGGACAAGGCCTCGAAATAGCCTGTCCATACACAGCCGTGACAGCCGCGGCCGCAGCAACTGGTCGGCACCGGCGGCGGCGCACGATGCGCCAGTCCGCGCGCCGCCAGCCGCAACTGCACGGCGGCGATGAGGCATTCGGCCTCGCGCAGATCAGCGGGTCGGTGGTTGAAGGGATCGACGACGTCCATGACCCGCAGGGTAGCAGAAGTGCCCGCGCCCCCGCCGCGGACGCTGTAAGCACGCATGAATCATGGGATACTCGAAATCGATACCACCAACACAGCAACCACGGAGCGCCCCATGCCCGCCAGCCGCCCCTTCGCACGCCTCCACCAGCCCTTCCGCGCCCTGCTCGCCGCCGCCCTCCTCGCCTGCGCAGGGCTGGCCGCCGCCGCGGCCCCGCAGCAGATGACCCAGGTGCCCGGCTACTACCGCATGGCGGTCGGCAGCTACGAGATCACCGCGCTCTACGACGGCGCCATCGACCTGGACAGCGCGCTGCTGAAGAACATCGACGAGCAGGAAATCCGCGCCCTGCTGGCGCGCAAGTTCCTCAAGGGCCCGGCGGTGCAGACCGCGGTCAACGCCTACCTGATCAACACCGGCAGCAAACTGGTGCTGGTCGACGCCGGCGCCGCCAAGCTCTTCGGCCCCTCGCTCGGCCACATCGCCGACAACCTGCGCGCCGCCGGCTACCAGCCCGAACAGGTCGACCTGGTGCTGGTCACCCACCTGCACGGCGACCACGTGAACG
>JAUVWV010000118.1 GCA_030603925.1 Thauera sp.
GACCGACCCCTTCTACATGCTGATGATGATGCACCGGCTGGGCAAGGGCTATGTGGTGTGGGACAAGGCGGCGCGCATCGACTTCCTCCATCCGGCCAAGGGCACGGTGACGGCACGCTTCATGCTCGACGACGCCGCGGTGGCGGCGGCCCGCGAGGCCACCGCCGCGGGCGCCAAGCACCTGCCCACCTACGCGGTGGAGGTGGTCGACGCCGACGGCACCGTCTGCGCCCGGGTGGAGAAGACGCTCTACATCCGAAAGTCCGCCGCCCGGTAGCCGCGCGGCCGCCGCCATCCGGTACACTCGCCCCATGATCGAAACCGACAAACTCCAGGCCGGCGCCGAGCGCCTGATCGCGCCGCAGACCGCCAGCGCGCAGGAAGACGCCATCGAGCGGGCCCTGCGGCCCAAGCGCCTGGACGACTACATCGGCCAGCAGAAGATCCGCGAGCAGCTGGAGATCTTCATCAGCGCGGCACGCAAGCGTGCCGAGGCCCTCGACCATGTGCTGCTGTTCGGCCCGCCCTGGCTGGGCAAGACCACGCTGGCGCACATCGTCGCCGCGGAGATGGGCGTCAACCTGCGCCAGACCTCCGGCCCGGTACTGGAGCGCGCCGGCGACCTGGCCGCGCTGCTGACCAACCTCGAACCGCATGACGTGCTGTTCATCGACGAGATCCACCGTCTCTCGCCGGTGGTCGAAGAGATCCTCTACCCGGCGCTGGAGGATTTCCAGATCGACATCATGATCGGCGAAGGCCCGGCCGCACGCTCGGTGAAGCTCGACCTGCCGCCCTTCACCCTGGTGGGCGCCACCACCCGCGCCGGCATGCTGACCAACCCGCTGCGCGACCGTTTCGGCATCGTCTCGCGCCTCGAGTTCTATACCCCGGAGGAGCTCGGCTACATCGTCGGGCGCTCCGCCGGCCTGCTCAATGTGGCGATCGACGACGCAGGTGCCTTCGAGATCGCACGCCGCGCGCGCGGCACCCCGCGCATCGCCAACCGCCTGCTGCGCCGGGTGCGCGACTATGCGGAGGTGAAGGCGGGCGGACACATCAGCGCCGCGGTGGCGGATGCCGCCCTGACCATGCTGGACGTGGACCATCTCGGCCTCGACCTGATGGACCGCAAGCTGCTCGGCGCGATGCTGGAGAAGTTCGGCGGCGGGCCGGTGGGCCTGGACAACCTGGCCGCCTCGGTGGGCGAGTCGCCCGACACCATCGAGGACGTGCTGGAGCCCTTTTTGATCCAGCAGGGCTACCTGCAGCGCACGCCGCGCGGGCGCATGGCCACGCCGGCGATCTGGCAGCACTTCGGCCTCACCCCGCCGGGCCGCATGGCCAGCGGCGAGCTGTGGCCGGACGCCGGCTGAGCCGCGCACGACACGCCAGCGCCCGCCGTGCGCACCTTCCAGGCCTTCGTCATCCTGCTGTGCGTGTTCGGCGGTGCATGGCTGCTGAGCGGGCCGGAGTTCTTCATGCCGGCACGCCATGACCCCTCGCACGGGGTGTATTTCAGTGGCACGTCCTCGCGCCTGCTGGGCGCCGGGCTGCTGCTGGTGGCATGGCTGGGGCTGAGCGTGAAACGCCATGCGGGGCGCGGCAGCGGCAAGGCGCCGCCGCGCCACTGGCAGGTGCGCTACTTCATTCTGCTGATGCTCGCCCTGGCGCTGATCGGCACCGCCTTCCACGTCGGCGAACACGGCCCCAGCCCGCACCACCGGGAAGCGACAGTCCCCCGTCCGGACGGCGTGTAGGCGCGGCCTTGGCCGCGATTGCGGCGGTCGGCGCCTGCAAGGCTGCAATCGCGGGCAAGCCCGCTCCTACGCCGGAGCGAGCCCGCCCGCGATTCGGCCCGCGCGCAGCCGCTCAGCCGCCCGAGCAGCCGCAGCCGCCGCCACCGCCGCCGCAGCCACCGCCGACCGGCGCGCTTTCCGCCGGGGTCTTGTTCTGCTCGCGCGGGCTCAGACAGATGGCGAAGTCGATGACGATGTTGCCGGGATCGCGCGCAACGTACTCGATGCTGACCTGGTCGCCATAGCGCTGGCGGATCTGGCCGAGCAGCGGCAGGGGATCATGGTCGTTCACGAAACGCATGGTCTCGCCGTCCATCAGCGCTTCCAGCGCGCCGAAGATGGCGGCATGGCGGAAGCGCTTGGCGACGCCGCGCGCATCGAAGGGAAATACGGATTCGTTGAACAGGGGCAGTTCGTTCATGGATTCTCTCTCCTGGAGTCGGGGGCGCCCGCCCGCTTGGCGGGGCGTGACGCTGCACCGCATCCTAGGGATGCGTGCCCGCCCCCGCCTTGAGGCAGAACAAGAATCCCGGGCCAGGCATGCTCAGCCCACCTGGCAGGCCAGGCCCTTCAGATACTCGCCCTCAGGCACCGCCAGACCCACCGGGTGGTCCGCCGCGGCGGACAGGCGATGGATGATGCGCGCATCCACCCCGGCATCGATCGCCGCGCCGGCAACGATCTTCTGGCACAGTTCGAGGCCGACGCCGCCGGAGCAGGAATAGCTCATCAGGATGCCGCCCGGGTTGAGCAGGCGGAAGCCGAGCATGTTGATGTCCTTGTAGGCGCGCGCGGCGCGCTCCGCATGCGCGGCCGAAGGTGCGAACTTGGGCGGATCGAGCACGATCAGGTCGAACCTGCGCCCTTCCGCGCGCAGCGCCCGCAGGGCCTGGAAGACGTCGTCCTCGCGCCATTCCGCGCGGCTCGCATCGAGCTGGGGGTTGTGCGCGAGGTTGCGCTGCGCACCGGCCAGCGCCGGCGCCGAGGAGTCGATCGACAGCACCCCGGCCGCCCCGCCGGCGAGCGCCTGCAGCGAGAAGCCGCCGGTGTAGCAGAAGCAGTTGAGCACCTGGCGCCCGGCGGCCAGCCGTCCGGTGAGCAGACGGTTGTCGCGCTGGTCGAGATAGAAACCGGTCTTGTGCCCGCCGACCACGTCCACTTCCATGGTGACGCCGTTCTCGACGATGGTCAGCGGCCCGGCAGGCAGTTCGCCATGCACACAACCGGCCGTGGGCGGCAGGCCCTCCAGGCCGCGCACCTCGGAATCGGAACGCTCGTACACCGCCGTGCAGCCGGTGGCCTGGACCAGCGCGCCGACGATGGCGGCGCGCCACTTGTCCGCCCCGGCGCTGGTGAGCTGCATCACCACCACGTCGCTGTAGCGGTCGGCAATCACCCCGGGCAGACCGTCCGACTCGCCGTGGATCAGGCGCAGCCCGGCCTGCCCGGCGAGCAGCGGGTGCGCACTGCGGCGCGCCACCGCTTCAGCCACCTTGCGCTTGAAGAAGGCATGATCGATGCTCGCCTCGGCATCGAAGCTCCACACCCGGGCGCGGATCTGCGACTCCGGCGACCAGGCCGCACGCGCCAGCACGCGACCGTCGGCGTTGAGCACCTCGACGGTGTCGCCCGGCCGCGCACGGCCGTCGAGTTCGGCCACCGAACCCGCGAAGATCCACGGATGGCGGCGCAGCAGGGAGCGTTCCTTGCCGGGTTTGAGGATGAGTCGGGCCATGGGGCGAGCCTGCGGAGAGGAAAGGCGGAAGAGTCTACCCGCTGCGCGGGATTTGTCACGCGGCCCTGCGGCCGACCGGCGGCTCAGTGCCGCTGTACGCGGATCGCCAGCATGTCGCGCCGCAGGGCCAGCAGGCTGCGCAGCGCCTCCACCACCGGCGCCGACAGATGGCGGGTGCTGTCGTCGTGCCGGTCGAGCCGGTCGAGCAGGTCCTCGAAATCCTCGCAGGCGAAATCGGCATCGGCACAGATCGCGCGTATCTCGCTTTCCAGTATCTGCACGATGCGCCGAGCCCGCGGCTCCATGACGGTGGGTCAGCGTCCCATCAACCGTCGTGCGCGGTCGGCGATCGAGAGCAGTTCCGGCAACTCGCGCGAGTAGAGCAGCTCGCCGAACTTGGCCAGCGCGTCGGAGCTGACGTAGAGGTGGCCGTTGTGACGGCGGTTGATCCAGCCCAGTTCGGTGAGCCGGGCGATCTTGCGCCGCACCGTCTCGCGCGGCAGGCCGGTGGCCGCGGCGATGGAATAGGCGTTACAGGGGCGCAGGCTGCGCGTGTCGCACGGATCCCCGGCATCGCTCGGGCGCGCCTTCGGCTCCTTGCCGTTCTCCAGCTCGCCCAGATTGTGCAGCGCGATCTCGCCCAACAGGATGGGCAGCAGGATGTCGCGCTCGAACTCGTCGAAGATGCGTTTCAGGTTGCGCACCTCGTAGCGGGCCAGCAGCAGGGCCACCGTCCGGAAGATGCGCTGCGCCTCGCTGCGTGAGGCGTCGTCTGCGAGGTCGTCTGCGCGACCTGATGGGGTTGTCGTCGTTGTCATGTTATTCCGCTCCCTCACCCCTTTCGGGGCCTCCCGGGGACGAGCGTTGGGACTTCTTGTGTGAAGTGAGCATACCCGATGCCCATTAGCTTAGACTGATTCTAGATCCCCAACTTGGGGAAGTCGCGCTCGCATTCAACAAGAATAGGAACTACGACTCGTTCCGCTTGCGCGCACGCGGATGCGCGGCGTCATACACCTTCGCAAGATGCTGAAAATCAAGATGAGTATAGACCTGCGTACTCTGAATGCTGGCGTGCCCCAGCAGTTCCTGCACGGCACGCAGATCGCCGCTGGACTGCAGCAAATGGCTGGCGAAACTGTGGCGCAGCATGTGCGGGTGGACATGCATGCCAAGACCCGACTCGCGCGACCAGCGCGCGAGCCTTGAACGTACCGCGCCGGTGCTCAGGCGCCCCCCCGAACGGCCGACGAACAGGGCCGGCTCGTCCGCCGCGGCGAGCGCGGGGCGCGCCGCCAGCCAGGCGCCCAGCGCAGCGAGCGCCTGGCCACCCACCGGCACGCTGCGCGTCTTGCCGCGCTTGCCGGTCACGGTGAGCATGCCTTCACGCAGTTCCACCCCCGCTGCCACGTCCAGCGCGGCCAGTTCGGCGACGCGCAGGCCGGAGGAGTACAGCAGCTCGAACATCGCACGGTCGCGCACGCCGAGCACCTCGTCGCCCGCATCGCGCTCGAGCAGCGCCTGGGCCTGGTCGGGCGACAGCGCCTTGGGCAGCTTGCGCGGCGCACGTGGCGGACGGATGCCTTCGACGGGATTGGCGGCCAGCCCGCGATGCCGGATCAGCCAGCGGAACAGCCCGCGCCAGGCCGACAGGCGCCGCGCGATGGAGCGCCCGCCCAGGCCTTCGGCATGCAGGCGCGCAACGAAGCGGCGGATGTCGTGGGCGCCGAGTTCCTCGGGCCGGCGCTCACCGGCCAGGCGCTGCAGGGCCTGCAGGTCGCGCCGGTAGTTCTCCAGAGTCAGCGGCGCGGCGCGGCGCTGCGCCGCCAGCCAGCCCAGGTAGGCCGCCTGCCACTCCGGCATACCCGCGGCCTGCTCGGGCTCGGGCTCGGCGCGCCGCATCCGCTCCGCCTAGCCGAGCTGGCGCAGCACGGCCGTGGACACCAGCTCGCCGATCCGCCCGAGGTACAGGGTACCCATGCCGGGGTAGAAGCGTTCGACCTCCTCGCTCCCCAGCGCCAGCAGGCCGAAGACCTGCGCGTTGCGGCGCAGCGGCACCAGGGCAACCGAGCGCACGTGCGGCGCAACCTCGCCGAACCAGCTCACCACCTCGATGTTGCCCGGCGCGCCGCAGTAGGGCTGGTGCAGGTCGCCGGCAAAGAAGCGTGCCGCCTCGCTGACCGGGGTGAAATCCTCGCCCTCGTGCGCGATCACGCTGTTCCAGATGCGCAGCGCCACGTGCGGTACGGCAAAGTCTTCCTGCATGTTGTGGAAGACCGCATGGCGCACGGCCTCGAAATCGGCCGCCTCGATCAGCGCGAGGCTGAAGCGGTGCACCTTCTCGCCGATCTCGTCGTTCTCCTCGCCGAAACGGATCAGTTCGGCCAGCTTGCCTTCGAGCTGGCGGATCTTGTCGCGCAGCGCGTGCAGCTGGCGCTCGGCCAGCGAGATCGCCTGGCCGCCGTGCGGATGCGGCACGGTGAGTTCGGTGAACAGCTCGCCGTGCTCGGCGAGAAAATCGGGGTTCTGTCTGAGATAGCGTGCGACGTCGTCGGCATTCATCGGTTCGGGCTCCTGCCGGCGCGGCCCGCCCGGGCGCGGCACGGCGATAAGGTGGCGGGGTCGCGCGGACCGGGCAGCTGCGACGGCCCGCCGAAGGATCAATCCAGCTCGAGTTCGCCCTCGAACACGGTCACTGCGGGACCGGTCATCATCACCGGCGTAGCCGGGCCATCCCAGGCGATCTGCAGGTCGCCGCCGCGCGTGTGCACGCACACCGGCGAGGCCAGCAGGCCGCGCAGGATGCCGGCCACCACCGCGGCACAGGCCCCGGTTCCGCAGGCCAGGGTTTCGCCGGCACCGCGCTCGTAGACCCGCAGGCGCACCTCGTGGGGCGACACCACCTGCATGAAGCCCGCGTTGACCCGCGCCGGAAAGCGCGCATGCCCCTCGATCAGCGGGCCCTGCTGCGCCACCGGCGCAGCATCGACGTCGGCCACCACCTGCACCGCGTGCGGGTTGCCCATCGACACCGCGGTGATCGGCACCGTGGCGCCGCCGACTTCGAGCGGCTGCACCACTGCATCGGAATCGGACACGAAGGGCACGCGCGCCGGCTCCAGCACCGGCACGCCCATGTCCACGGTCACCAGGCCGTTGTCCTCGAGACGCGGGGCGATGATGCCCGAGCGGGTCTCCACGCGGATCTCGCGCCGCGCGGTGAGGCCCTTCTCATGCACGTAGCGCACGAAGCAGCGCGCACCGTTGCCGCACTGCTCGACCTCGCCGCCGTCGGCATTGAAGATGCGGTAGCGGAAATCCACGTCCGGCCGGCTCGCCGGCTCGACCACCAGCAGCTGGTCGCAGCCCACGCCGAAATGGCGGTCGGCGATGCGGCGCACCCGCTCGGCGCTGAGGTCGATCGGCGCACGGGTGGCATCGAGCACGACGAAGTCGTTGCCGAGGCCGTGCATCTTGGTGAAGCGCTGTCGCATGAACGGGTCATCCTGAGGTCCGATCAGGGATTTTCCCCCAGCCGCCGCGGCACGTCCACCGGCAGCACGGCTGTGCGAGAATCGCCGCATGGAAGCCCCCCGCCGCGCCGCCTCGCGCCCTGCCATTCCCCTCGCTGCCTGGCTGCTCGGCCTGCCCGGCATGGTCTGCCTGTGCGCCGGACTGCTCCTGCTCGCGGGGGACTTCGCCAGCCTGCACCCGTTGCTGGCCGGCAGCGCCGCAGGCCTGGCCCTGCTGGTATCGGCCATCGCGCTGCTCGGCAGCGCGGCCTTCCCGGTGGTGCTGCGCCGCCTCGCCGAACGCGACCGGCCCGCGGAGAACGGCTGAGAGCGCCGCTCAGTAGGGGCGCGGTTCGCCCTCGGGGCGGGTCTTGAAGCGCCGGTGCACCCAGTAGTACTGCTCGGGCATGGTGAGGATCGCCGTCTCCACCCAACGGTTCATGCGTGCGGTATCCGCCTCGACATCCTCGGTCGGAAAGTCCTCCCACGCCTCGCCGAACTCGACGCGATAGCCCTGCCCGCCGGGCAGCATGCGGGTCACGCAGGGCACCACCGCCGCGCCGGCCAGGCGCGACAGGCGCGACAGGCCGGTGATGGTGGCCGCGGGCACGCCGAAGAAGGGCACGAAGATGGAATCCTTGCGCCGGTAGTCCATGTCCGGCAGGTAGTAGAAGGGGCGGCCGGCCTTCATCGCCTTCACCGTCGGGCGCGCGCCATCCTCGCGGGCGAGCAGCAACTGGTCGCCGAAGCGGCTGCGGCCATGCAGGAACCAGCGGTCGAACACCGGGTTGCTCTGCCGCGCGTAGATGCTGACGATGTCGAAGGACATGGTCACCCGCGTGCCGCCCATGTCCAGCCCGACGAAGTGCGGCGCCAGCAGGATCACCGGCCGCCCGGCGGCGAGCAGCGCTCGCAGACGCGCCTCACCCTCGAAACGGACCAGGCGCTCCAGGCGCGCACGCGGCGCCCACCACAGCAGGCTGCGCTCCAGCAGGCTGCGCCCGAGCACGTGGAAGTGGCGTCGCGCCAGGGCACGCCGCGCGTCCTCGTCGAGTTGCGGGAAGCACAGGCGCAGGTTGGTCAGCACCACATGCCGGCGCGAGCCCGCCAGTCGATACAGCAGCTCGCCCAGCGCGACGCCGAGCCCCGCCAGCACGGGCAACGGCAACCAGTGCAGCAGCCACAGCAGGCCGACGCCAAGACGACTCGCCAGCGCACTCATCCGGCCACCACCCTCATGTGCCGCGCTCCGCGTCCGGCGGCGGCACGCCCTTCGGTTTCTTGTAGCGGTCGTAGCCCCACAGGTACTGGGCCGGGCAGGCCAGGATCAGGCGTTCGATCTCGCGGTTCATCGTGGCGCAGCGCGCCTCCAGCGTGCCCTCCAGCGGCTCGACGCCCTCGCTGAAACGGAGATGGTAGCCCTGCCCATCGGGCAGGCGCTCGGCCCAGGTGTAGAACACGCGCACGCCCTTGACCTCGGCCATGCGTGCCGCCAGGGTCATGGTCCACGCCGGCCGGCCGAAGAACGGCGCCCACACGCCTTCGCCCGCGCCGGGCGCCTGGTCGGGCAACATCCCCACCGTTTCACGGCCGCGCAGGGTCTTGACCAGCTTGCGCACGCCGGACAGGTCGGCCGGCGCGGTGCGCATCTGGCCGCGCGCACGCCCCCCTTCCATCAGCGGCAGCAACGCGGCCTTGCGCGGCGGGCGGAAGAGCACGGTAATCGGAGTATGTCGGGCGATGTATTGCGCGGTGATCTCGAAACAGCCCAGGTGCGGGGTGAGAAAGAGGATGCCGCTCCCTTCGGCCAGCGCCGCTTCGACGCGCTCCCAGCCATCGACGCGGCGCACCGCCCCCACCACCTGCTCGAGCGGGCGCAGCCACAGCCAGGGCAGTTCCAGGGCCTGGCAGCCCGCCTGGCGGGCGGCCTCGCGCAGCAGCGCCGGGTCGCGCTGCCCGGTGGCGAGGGCCAGGTTGTCTTCCAGACGACGGCGGTAGGTGGCATCGAAGCGGTATGCCAGGCGGCCGACAAGGCCGCCCAGGCGGTGCAGCCAGGCCAGGGACAGGCGCGAGAGCGCGCGGAACAGGAGCGAGGTGAACACGTTCGGCGATGGCGGTCGTGCCGGCAGGCGGGCGCCGACGATTGACCTCAGGAGCTTGAAACGTATAATTATTGCCCAGCCGCCGAGTTAATACGACAACTTGCAGGGCGGCGCCGGCAACGGCCAGTACAAATTCTGCTAAAGCGTCAGCTGCTCGATGAAATCCCCGGAGCCGGCCGAGACGCCAGATCACCGGGGATTTTGTCTTTGTGGAGCAGCACATGTCCAAGGAATTTTTGTTCACCTCCGAATCGGTCTCCGAAGGCCATCCCGACAAGGTCGCCGACCAGGTCTCCGACGGCGTGCTGGATGCCATCCTGGCCGACGACCCGCACGCCCGCGTGGCCTGCGAGACCCTGGTGTCCACCGGCCTGGTGGTGATTTCCGGCGAGATCACCACCACCGCGCACCCGAACTACCGCGAGATCGCGCAGGAAGTGATCCGCCGCATCGGCTACGACAACTCCGACATCGGCTTCGACTACAAGAGCTGCGCCGTGCTGGCGGCGATCAATCGTCAGTCGCCGGACATCGCCCAGGGCGTGAATGAGGGCGAGGGCCTGGACCTCGACCAGGGCGCCGGCGACCAGGGCCTGATGTTCGGCTACGCCTGCAACGAGACGCCGGCGCTGATGCCGCTGCCCATCTACTATGCCCACCGCATCATGCAGCGCCAGGCCGAGGTGCGCAAGGACGGCCGCCTGCCGTGGCTGCGCCCGGACGCCAAGAGCCAGCTC
>JAUVWV010000321.1 GCA_030603925.1 Thauera sp.
CAATTGAGCTACGGGCAGATTCCACGCGGGCATCCGGGGGTGAGCTGGTCGGGGTGGAGGGATTCGAACCCCCGACATCTTGCTCCCAAAGCAAGCGCGCTACCGGACTGCGCTACACCCCGAGAGCGGCGAATCATACACACTCGCCCGGGGGCCGTCAAACACCTCACACGAATTTTGCGAACACCGCGCAGAGCGCCGGGCGGCGCGGCAAAGCGGCATCGTCGCGCCCGCTCCCGCTTGCCGGAAAAAAGCGTTTCTGCTATTAAATCGCTTCCCTCCCACAACGGAAGTCGTAGTCATGGCCGAAGAGACCCTGCACAAGCAGTTTCCGCCCTATGTTCCCGCGAAGGGCGAGGACTACATGAGCGAGAAGCAGTTGGCGCACTTCCGCGAGATTCTCGACACCCTCAAGCGCGAGCTGATGGAGGACATCGAACGCACGGTGCATACCCTGCAGGACGAGGCCACCGTATTCGCCGATCCGAACGACCGCGCCAGCCAGGAGTCCGACATCGCACTCGAACTGCGCAACCGCGACCGCGAGCGCAAGCTGATCAAGAAGATCGATGAGGCCCTGGGGCGGATCGAGGACGGCGAGTACGGCTACTGCGACAGCTGTGGCGTGGAAATCGGCCTGAAGCGCCTGGAGGCACGCCCCACCGCGACGCTGTGCATCGACTGCAAGACGCTGGAAGAACTGCGCGAACGCCAGGTCGCCAAGTAAGGGACGGCAAGCGCGCCGCCCGGCCGGCACGGGTCAAGAAAAAAAGGGACGCCAAGGCGTCCCTTTTTTTCTTCTGCGCGGAGCGCCCTTATTCGGCGCTCTGCGGCTCCAGCAGGGCCTTCATGCTGAGACGGATCTTGCCGCGCTCGTCGGTTTCCAGCACCTTCACGCGCACCGCCTGGCCTTCCTTCACGTAGTCGGAAACGTTGTTCACGCGCTCGTTGGCAATCTGCGACACGTGCAGCAGGCCGTCGCGGCCCGGCATGATGTTCACGATGGCGCCGAAATCGAGCAGGCGCACCACGGTACCCTCATACACCTTGCCGACCTCGACCTCGGCGGTGATCGCTTCGATCTTGGACTTCGCGGCCTGGGCAGCGTCGGAGCTCACCGAGGAGATGGTGATCGTGCCGTCGTCGGCGATCTCGATCACCGCGCCGGTCTCTTCCTGCAGACCGCGGATCACCGCACCACCCTTGCCGATCACGTCACGGATCTTTTCCGGGTTGATCTTCATGGTGATCATGCGCGGAGCGAACTCGGAGACTTCGCCGCGGTGCGAGGACAGCGCATCCTTCATCTTGCCCAGGATGTGCCGCCGGCCCTCGCCGGCCTGCGCCAGCGCGACCTGCATGATTTCCTTGGTGATGCCCTGGATCTTGATGTCCATCTGCAAGGCGGTGACGCCGTTCTCGGTACCGGCCACCTTGAAGTCCATGTCGCCGAGGTGATCCTCGTCGCCCAGGATGTCGGTGAGCACCGCGAAGCGGTTGCCGTCCTTGATCAGGCCCATGGCGATGCCGGCCACGTGCGCCTTCATCGGCACACCGGCATCCATCAGCGCGAGCGAGCCGCCGCACACCGAGGCCATCGAGCTGGAGCCGTTCGATTCGGTGATCTCCGACACCAGGCGGATGGTGTAGCTGAACTCTTCGTCCGCCGGCAGCGCGGCGATCAGCGCGCGCTTGGCCAGGCGGCCATGGCCGACTTCGCGGCGCTTGGTCACGCCGAAGCGGCCGGTCTCACCGGTGCAGAACGGCGGGAAGTTGTAGTGCAGCATGAAGTTTTCGCGGTATTCGCCGGCGATCGCGTCGATGATCTGCTCGTCGCGCCCGGTACCGAGGGTGGCAACCACCAGGGCCTGGGTTTCGCCGCGGGTGAACAGCGCCGAACCGTGGGTGCGCGGCAGCACGCCGACACGGATGTCGATCGGACGCACGGTACGGGTGTCGCGCCCGTCGATGCGCGGTTCGCCATTGAGGATGCGGCTGCGCACGATGCCCGATTCGAGATTGAAGAAGATGTCCTTCACTTCGTTGATCGACGGCGGGTTGTCCACGCCTTCGGTCACCGCGGCGATGGTGCTCTTGCGGATCTCGGCAAGGCGCTCGCTGCGCGCCTGCTTGCTGGTGATGTTGAAGGCCTGCTCCAGGTCGGCAGCGGCCAGTTCGGTGATGCGCGCGATCAGCGCCTCGTTGGCGGCCGGCGGCTGCCAGTTCCACTCGGGCTTGCCGGCCACTTCGACCAGCTCGTTGATCGCGCGGATGGCGTGCTGCATCTGCTCGTGGCCATACACCACGGCGCCCAGCATGACCTCTTCGGACAGTTCCTGCGCTTCGGACTCGACCATCAGCACGGCGGTTTCGGTGCCGGCGACGACCAGGTTCAGCGCGCTGGTCTTGAGCTGCTCGGTGGTCGGGTTGAGCAGGTACTGGCCGTCGGCATAGCCGACGCGTGCCGCGCCGATCGGGCCGGCGAAGGGGATGCCGGAGATCGCCAGGGCGGCCGAGGCGCCGATCATCGCCGGAATGTCGGAATCGACTTCCGGGTTGAGCGACAGCACGGTGACGATGACCTGCACCTCGTTGTAGAAGCCTTCCGGGAAAAGCGGACGGATCGGACGGTCGATCAGGCGGGAGGTCAGGGTTTCCTTCTCGGTCGGCCGGCCCTCGCGCTTGAAGAAGCCGCCGGGAATGCGGCCCGCGGCATAGAACTTCTCGACGTAGTCGACGGTGAGCGGGAAGAAGTCCTGGCCCGGCTTGGCGTCCTTGGCGGCCACCACGGTGGCCAGCACCATGGTGTCGTCCATATTGACGATGACGGCGCCGCCGGCCTGGCGAGCAACCTCGCCGGTTTCGAGCGTGACGGTATGGGCGCCGTAGGCAAAGGTTTTCTTGATGGCGTTAGGCAAGGGAGATTCCTTTTTTTGTAAGTGCAGCGAACTACAACTGCTTGGATGAACGTCCGCAACGCGGGTGCATGGGCCAAAGCGACAAAGCCGGGCCGGCCCGCGTGGGCACGTCCCGGCTTTGCTGGACTAGCTGGCCGTATTCGGCGCTGTCGGACTCGTCACGACCGGCGGCTTACTTGCGCAGGCCCAGACGCTCGATCAGGTTGCGATAGCTGTCGGCGTTGGTGCGCTTCAGGTAGTCCAGCAGCTAGCGACGGCGGCTGACCATCTTGAGCAGGCCCCGGCGCGAGCGCTGTTCCTTGGCGTTGGCCTTGAAGTGGCCGGTCAGGCCGTTGATGCGTGCGGTGAGCAGGGCCACCTGGACTTCCGGGGAACCGGTATCGCCCTGGGCACGCTGATAATCGGCAACGACTTGCGC
>JAUVWV010000017.1 GCA_030603925.1 Thauera sp.
GCCTCGCGCTGGTGGAGGTCGCCAAGACCGCCGACGGCAGCAGCAAGGTCACCCTGCCGGTGGTCAACTTCAAGGGCATGACCACCACGCTGAGCCTGCGCGACGGCGACACCGTGCTGCTCGGCGGACTGATCGACCAGAAGACCAGCAACAACAACCGCGGCATTCCCGGCGCGGCCGACGTGCCCGGCCTGGGCAAGCTGTTCGGCCAGGAGGCGGATACCCACAAGAGCCGCGAGATGATCATGATCCTGCGGGTGCGCGTGCTATGAGCATGATCTTTTCCGCCCTGCGCGAGATCGACAAACCGGGCGACCCGCTCGCCGCGCCCACGCCGGCGATCGCGCCGCCCGCACGACGCAGTCTTGCGCCGTGGATCGCGGCCGGTGCCGTGCTCGCCGGCGGTGCGGCTGCTGCGACCTACCTGTGGCTGCAGCAGCCGCGCAGCAGCGCGGCCCAGCTGAGCGAGGCCGCCCCCGCCCCGGTCGCCAGCGTAGCGGTGGCGCCCCTTCCCGCCACGACGGCCGCAGAGGAAGCCGGCGTCGCGCCACGGGCGGACGCCGCCCCGCCGCTTGCACCCGCCGAGTCCCTCGCATCCCCGCACGCAGCCGCGCCGACGGAACCGGTCGAGTCGCTTGCCGCGCCCACCTCGGCAAGCGCGCCGCCCCCTGCCGCTCCCCTGCCGACGGAAGCAGCACCGGCAGGGCCGGCGGCCGCCACCCCGTCCGCCCTGCCGCCGGCCGCAGCGCTGCCTGAGGCGACGCCGGTTGTGGCGGCGGCGCCCGAGCGCCCAGCCGCACCGGCGGCAATCGCCGAGCCCGTGCCGGCGCCGCAGCGCCCTGCCGGCGCCGTCCGCGTCTCTGCTCCGGCGCCGGTGGACCATGGCGCACAGGAAGCGCGCGTGGCGCTGCAGGTGGAAACCTTCAACGCGGCGATGGCGTCCGGAGAGCTCGAAGCGGCCGGCCGGGCGCTGGCACAGCTGCGCCGCGAGCTGCGCCCGGAGAGCATCACCCTGCTGCGCATGAGCGCCTGGCATGCGATGGCCGGCGGACAGGCCGAACAGGCCCGCCTGCTGTACGGCGAAATCCTGCATCGCCTGCCCGGCGACGAGAACGCCGGCATCAACGCCGCCATCCTGGCATGGGATGCGGGCCGCCACGACACGGCCCGCGAGATCATCGAACGGCTGCGCCTGCATCACCCGGACTCCGAGCTGATCAAGCGCTACCGCAAGGCGATGCAGGGCAGCTGATGGGCACACGAAACACCGCCGCGCATCTGCAGGCGCTCGGGCTGGCGCGCAACCCCTTCCCGACCACGCCCGACGCCGAGGCCTATTTCCACACCGACCTGCTCGAGGCCGAGCTGGCCGAGGCGGTGCATTGCGTGTGCGAGCGCAAGGGCTTCGTGGTGGTCACCGGCGAGGTCGGGCTGGGCAAGAGCACGCTGGCGCGGCGCATGATCGCCGCCCTGGAGGCCGACGGCTGCGCGGTGGCGCTGGTACTCAACACCTTCCTGCATGAACGCGAACTGCTGCGCGAGATCAACCGCGACCTGGGACTGCCCGACAGCGAAGACTTCGGCGCCAACCTCGCCAGCCTCAACGCCTACCTGCTCGAACGCCAGCAACAGGGCCTCACCACCGCGATCCTGATCGACGACGCGCAGAACCTGCGCGTCGAATGCCTGGAACTGGTGCGCCTGCTGACCAACCTGGAGACCGGACAGGAGAAGCTGGTGCAGATCGTCCTGATCGCCCAGCCGGAGCTGGAGGAGACCCTCGCACAGCGCGAGATCCGCCAGCTCACCAGCCGCATCGTCAAGCACGTGCGCCTGCTGCCGCTGTCCGCGGCGGAGGCCACGCGCTATGTCGACCACCGCCTCAGCTTCGCCGGCGCGGCCGGGCGCATCGTCGTCACCCCGGCCGCACATCGCGCACTGTACCGCCACGCGCGCGGCAACCCGCGGCGCATGCACATCATCCTCGATCGCTGCCTGTACGGCCTGCTGGCGCGGCGCAGTCAGGTCGTGGACGAAGCGCTGATCAACGCCGCGGCACACGAGTCGGGCCTGCAGAGCGCCTCCGTCCCGGTCGCCGGCGGACGCCTGCGCGGCGCGCTGCTGCGCACCGCCGTGGGCCTCGCCGCGCTCGCCGGAATCGGCGCCGGAGCAGTGCTCGCAATGAACCGCAGCGCCCCGCCATCGCCCGAGGCGGACACGGCGACCGTCCTGCGGACTGCCCCGTCCTCCGCCCCGGCTTGCGTGGCCGGGTTCGCCGGCGTCCATGCGACGGCGCTCGGCGAGCCGCTGGCACGACGCGACTGGCAGGGTGTCGCCACGCTCCTGCAGGCGCGCACCCCCGCACTCGAGTTGCTTGCCCTGCCCGCGGAGCTGGTGAGCCGCGCGGATCTCGACAGTGCACTCTGCCAACTCGACGAAGGCGCCGTGGTGCATGTGCTGTGGCGCCATGACTGGCCCGATCGCCGCCTGAGCTACGGCGAACGCGGCGCCGGCGCACGCCGGCTGCAGACCCTGTTGGCCACCCACGGCCTCTACCAGGCCGAGGTGGACGGCGTGGTCGGCATCCAGACCACCTCCGCCCTGGCCCGGTTCCAGCGCAGCCGCGGGCTGACCCCCAGCGGCGTCGCAGACCCCCTCACGCTGTTCATGCTCGGCGTCCCGCCCGGCAATCAGCCCGTCTCTCAGCAGGAAGCACACCATGGATAGCCCGGCCGTAACCGCCCCCGTCAAGTCACTGTTGCAGCCGACCGGCTCGATCCGCCTGGGCGACCTGCTGCGCGACCATGGCCTGCTCAGCCCGGTGCAGCTCGCCTACGCCCTGCAGAAGCAGCAGATCGAAGGCCAGAAGCTCGGCAGCCTGCTGGTACAGCACGGCCTGGCGCTCGAGTACGACGTCGCCAAGGTGCTGGCCGGCCAGCGCGCCACCGAATTCGTCAAGGCCGACGACCTGCCGGCGCCCGACCCGGCGGTGCTGGATCTGTTCAACAACGAACTGTGCCTCGCGCGCGGCTTCCTGCCACTGCGCCGCCACGGCCAGCACATCGAGGTGCTGCTGGGCGACGGCGACCCGGCCGCCATCGCCGAACTGGTGATGCGCCGTTGCGGCCTGCCCTGCCACTTCCTGCAGGGTGAGTTCACCCGCGTCGCGCAGCTGACCCGGCAGAGCTACTACTTCGCGCAGAACCCGGTCGAGGAGCTGATCCGGCGCGAGGTGAAGATGCTCGGCGAGGACATCGACCACGCCTACAGCCCCGAACGCCTGCTCGACCTGTTGCTGCACCTGGCGGTGCGCGAGCGCGCCACCGACGTGCACGTCACCCCGTCGGCCACCAGCCTGCACGTGTTGCTGCGCATCGACGGGGTACTGCGCCCGATGCTCGCACTGCCGGCGATGCTCGCGCGCATCCTGGTGTTCGTGAAGCTCACCGCCGAGATGGACATCTCCGAGCAGCGCCGCCCGCAGGACGGCAGTTTCCAGACCAAGGTGCTCGACATGCCTTACACCGTGCGGGTGTCGACCATCGTCACCGAGTACGGCGAACGCCTGGTGCTGCGCCTGCTGCCCGAGCGCAGCGATCTCACCGGCCTGGCCCAGCTCGGCTTCCGCCCGGAAGACGTGGCGCTGCTCAAACGCGTGTTCGAGCGCCCCGCCGGTCTGGTGCTGGTCACCGGTCCCACCGGCTCGGGCAAGAGCACCACGCTGCACGCGGCCTTGCGTCTGCAGTCGCTGATCGAGCGCAACGTGCTCACCGTCGAGGACCCGATCGAGTACCGCGTGCCGGGTGCCGGACAGACCGAGGTGAACCGCCGCGCCGGCTATGAATTCAGCACCGCGCTGCGCCACTTCCTGCGCCACGACCCGGACGTGATGCTGATCGGCGAGATCCGCGACGGCGAGACCGCGCAGGCCGCCATCGAGTCGGCCGCCACCGGCCACCTGGTGCTGTCCACCCTGCACGTCTCCAGCGTGTTCGGCGTGGTGCCGCGCCTGCGCCCGCTCGGGCTGGACGCACAGTCCATCGCCGACAACCTGGTCGCAGTGATCAACCAGCGTCTGGTGCGGCGCAACTGCCCGGTGTGCAGCGTGCCGGTCGTACCCGACGCGGCCACCGCCGCCTGGCTGGCGGACTATCCGGACGCCGCGCCCCAGCGCGGCTGCGGCTGCGACACCTGCCGCGGCACCGGCTACCTGGGCCGCCTGCCGGCCTACGAGATCCTGTTGGTGGATCAGGCGCTGGCCAACGCGATCGCCGACGACCGCGGGCGCGAAGCGATCCACAGGCTGGCCTATGACAGCGGCTTCCGCCCGATGGTGGAGATGGCCAAGTGGATGGTCGCGCATGGCCGCACCACGCCCGAGGAAGTGCTGCGCGTGGTGGGTGAGGGGCCGGCCGGAGAGCAGGCATGAACACCTATTACTACCGCCTGCTGAGCGACGAGGGGCGGGTGAAGAGCGGCTTCCTGCGCCTGGCCGTGGAACGCGACTTCTCCGCCCGGCTGTGGCTGGAGCGCCGCCACGGCGGGGTGGTGCTCTCGCTGCTGCGCCTGCCGGGCTTTCTCGGCGACGTAAAGGGCGGCCTGCTGCGCCGGCCGATGCGCCCGGAAGACCTCGGCGGCTTCCTGCGCGACCTGGCGATCATGACCGGCGCCGGCGTGCCGATGCTCGATTCGCTGCGCGCCATCGCGGAGGAAGGCGAGTTCTCCGGGCAGAAGCGCATCGCCGGCATCGCCCGCGCGCTGCTCGACGACCTGGATGCCGGCGCCTCGGTGAGCGAATCCTTCGCCCGCCACCCGGACATCTTCCCGGAAACGGTGCGCAACCTGGTGGCGATCGGCGACGAAACCGGCGCCATGGACCGCATGCTGCTGGAGGCGGCCGAACACATCGAGCGCCTGGGCAACATGGCACGCGACGCCAAGCGCGCGCTGATCTACCCCGCCTTCGTGTTCACCGCGATCATCGGCGCCGCGCTGTTCTGGATCCTCTACGTCATCCCGCACCTGAGCGGGCTCTTCGTCCAGATGCGGGTGGAACTGCCGGCGATCACCGTGGCGGTACTCGGCCTGTCCGAATGGCTCACCGCCCATCTCGGCCTGGCGGTCTGGCTGGTGGTCGGCTGCGCGCTGCTGGTCTGGCTGGCGATCCGCGAGAGCGGGCGCTTCCGCCACGCCCTGTTCGCCCTCGCGCACCGCCTGCCGGTCGCGCGGGTGATCGTGCGCTCCTCAGGCATGGCTTTCATCACCGAGCACCTCGCGCTGCTGATCGTCGCCGGACTGGACATGGTGCGCAGCCTGGCGGTGCTCGAGCGCTCGATCGGCGACGAGTTCTACCGCAGCAAGATCGCCGAGGTGAAGCGCGTCGTCGAGCGCGGCGAGCGGCTCGCCGCCGCGATGCGCCAGGTCGGCGGCTTTCCCGCAATGGCGGTGCGGATGATCTCGGTGGGCGAGGAAACCGGCTCGCTCGACCAGCAGCTGCGTCACCTCGCCACCGAGTACCGCGCGCGCCTGGACCATGTCGTCGAGTCGCTCGCGGAAATCATCAAGCCGGCGGTGATCCTGTTCGCCGGCGGCATCTTCCTGCTGATGGTGGTGGCGCTGTTGCTTCCGGTCTATGACCTGGTGCGCCAGGCGGTGACCTCCCCGATGATGTGAGGATGGCATGACGACTTCGCACCCTGCGCCGCGCGCCCGGCAGCGCGGCCTCTCGTTGTGGGACACCCTGCTGCTGCTCGGCGCGGTGGCCGGCCTGCTGGTGGCCGGTTTCGTGCTCAATGAATCGTCCGGCGCGCTGCGCCGCGCCGACGACAACCGTGCCTTCCTCGAGTGGGCCGATCAGCGCCTGCTGGCGTTCGCCGCCACGCGCGGCCGCCTGCCGTGCCCAGACACCGACGGTGACGGCGTCGAGGACTGCGCGGGCGGCGCACAGAAAGGCTGGCTGCCGCTCGGCACGCTGGCGCTGGGGGCCGATGCGCCGCTGAGCGGACCGATCCGCCTGCGTTATGCAGTGTATCGCCAGGGCGGCACACTGGATCAGGCCACGGGACCGGCCAACGACTTCGAGCCGCTGGCCGATGACGACGGCAACCTCTCCGCGACCCGCAGCCTCGGCAACATCAGCGGGGTCGATTTCTGTTTCCGCCTCTCGGCGGCGATCCATGCCAGTGCGACCAGTGCCGCCGCCCATGTGCTGCCCGGCGGCACGCCGGCCAACGTCGCCTACGCACTGGCGGCGAGCGGCGCCGGACGTGGCGTGGCCGGCACTTTCGGCGGGCTCAACGCGGGCGACACCCCGGCGATGGAGCTCCCTGCACGCACGCCCGGCAACGATTACGCCGACACCGTGCTGGTACGCACCCTGCCGGAGCTCTCCGATGCGCTGGGCTGCGCCGCCGCCATGGCCTCGCTGAACGCCATGTCGCTGATCGTCGAGGTGGTCGCCGAGGTCGATGACATGAAGACCTGGACCACCCTCAGCGCGGCGATCAACGCCGCGATGTCCGGGGTGAAGATCGGCGTGGCGATCATCAAGGCGGCCCTGTCCGGCTACCTGATCGCCTCGGCATCGGCCACGCTGGCAACGGCGACCGCCGAGCTGAGCGCGGCGATCGCCTCCTGCGCAGTCCTGGTCGGCTGCGCCTTCATTCCGACCGCGGCCGCCGCCGTCGCCGCCGCCGCGGCGGCGATCGTTTCCGGCGCCGTCGCGCTCGCCCTGAACGTCGCCTCCATCGTACCGATGACCGTTGCGCTGGGCCTGGGGATCGCCGCCGCCGTACGGGCCGGTGCCGAAGTCGAGGCCACCGGCATCGACCTGAGCGCCGCACTCGACGACATCGCTGCGGAACGCGATCGCGCCTGGGCGGACGCGCACGCCGCGCGTTTCCAGGCTCACCAGGCCCGGATGCAGGCCACGTTGGCCTGGGGACAAGTCAACAGCCGCTACAACGCCCTGTTCCAGATTGCCGACGACGCGAACGGCGAAGATCCGTTGAGCGATGCCGAGCGCGCCCTGATCAACGACGCCGCGAGCAAGGCACGCGCACTGGTCGAGGCCGAACTGCAGGAAGGCATTGCCGAAGGCAACTACGACGCGGCGCGCGACGAATATGGTGCGAAGCTGATCGCCGTGCAGAAGGCACGCGTGGAGGTCGCGCTGGATCCGGGCAACACCGCCAAGGCCGAACACCTCGCCACGATGGAAACGGAGCTGCTGGCGGCCGCGGCGGCGCGCGATGCCGCCTATGCCGAGCTGCTGGCCGCGCGGGGCCGCACCACGACCGCACGCAATGAGCACAATGCCGCAGCCAGCGCCGCGGCCGACGCATTCAGCGGGCTGTCGGGCGGCATCCATAACTACTACGAGGCCTACAAGACCTGGCGCGGCCTCGATTACGTGGCCGCGGAACGCGAATCGCTGGCAGACGCCAAGGAGGCCGCGGCCCGCGCACTGGACGAGGTGTACGCGCAGATCGCCGACAGCCTCGCCAATCCGGACAGCGGGAGCAGCGGCGGCGGCACACCGGTGTGGACCGGCGCCACCGGCGTGCTGCAGGCCGCCGACCAGCGCGGAACCGGACGCCTGGTGACGCCATGAGATCGACGACCATGACACGCTCCCGCACAGGACGCGCCGAGCACGGCTTCTCGCTGGTGGAGATGGCCGTTGTGCTGGCGATTCTCGGCACCATCGGCCTCACCATGTGGCGCCTGCTGCCGCTCGCCGGGCAGGCCGCCGCCACCGCCGGCACGCCGGCTGCAGTGCTCGCCCGGGCCGAGCATTCGCTGACCGGCTTCGCCCGCCTGCATGGCCGCCTGCCCTGCCCGGACATCAGCGGCGACGGCCTGGAAAACTGTGCAAACCCGGCGCAGACCGGCTGGCTGCCGCTCCGCACGCTCGGCATCGTCCTGCCGCAGCGCCTGCGCTATGGGGTCAGCCGCCAGCTCGCCGGAGGCATCGATCTGAGTGCCGCACAGGCCCGCTACACGCCGAACTGGCCGGATGGCAGCAGCGGCACCGCGGTGAACGGCCTGGACCTGTGCGCCGGACTGCGCAGCGCGGCCCGCGCCCCCGGCGCCAGCAGCATCGTCAGCGCCCCGGGCGGAGCGCCGCTGGCCTTCGCTCTCGCGCATCCCGGCGCTGTCGACGCGGACGGCGACGGCAACCCCTTCGACGGTGCCAACACCGTTGCGAACACCGTCGCCGACCCATCGACGGCCCACTCGACCGCATACGACGATCTCTCCCGCGCAACCGGATTCGGCCAACTCGCCGCCAAGCTGGGCTGCGTGGAGAAACTCGCAGCCGCGCACGCCGCACACCGCAGCGCATGGGCCGACCACGACCACTATCGCATCGCGCTGGCCTACGAGCAGTTCCGCCGCTTCGGCGTCAATGTCCGCACCATGAACCGCGACATGGCGATTGCCAACGTCACGATCGCAGCCATTGACCTGGTGATGGCAACAGCCACCTCGGCGATGTCGGTGTCGATCGCGGTGAGCGCCGTCGGTTCGGCCGCCCCGGCCGTCGCCGCGGCGGTGATCGCCGTGGGCGCCGCGACCGCCAACGTCGGGGTAGCCAGCTACAACCTGGCCAGCGCCGAAGCGGCCCTGGGCAAGGCGAACCGGCAATACGCCGCGGCGATCAATTACCGCACGCAGGCCAGCGTCCAGGCAGAGATATCGCTCGATCGCGCCCGCACCCTTGATCAGCGAGGCCTGCAATGAAACGCATCCCGCGTGGCATGACACTCGTCGAACTGGCCGTCGTCCTGGCGGTGGTCGGCGTATTCGCCCTGCTCGTCGTGCAACTGTCGGCACGCCAGGTGGCGCTGCGCGACAGCGAGACGGCCGATACCCTGCTGAGCGATGCGCACGACGCGGTGCTCGGCTTCGTGTTCGCCCACGACCGCCTGCCCTGCCCCGACACCAGCGGCGACGGCAACGAGAACTGCGGCGCCGAAATCGGCCGGCTACCCTGGCGCAGCCTCGGGCTGCCCGCGTCGGCCGGCCCCGCCGTGCGCTACGGCGTCTATCACGGTGCGGTCAGCCTGAGCGGGCCAACCGCCAGGCTGGAAACCCTGAGCCTGCTCGGCTCGGCGCTGATCGCGGCCCATCAGCCCCCCGTGGCGAGCGGCCGCGGCCTCGACCTGTGCGCCTCGCTACGCGCCGCCGCAAGTGCGCCGGAAGCCGACCGCCTGCGCATTCGCCAGGCGGACGGCAGCACACTGCCGGCCGCCTTCGCCCTGGCCCATGGTCTGGGAAGCGACGGGGACGGCGACGGCAGTCTCTTCGATGCCAGCCACAGCGGGGCCGATCCGCTCTTCGAAGCGCCGTCGCGTGCGCAGGACGCGAACTACCGCGACCGCAGCATGGCAATGGGCTTCGACGCCCTATGGGGCCGGCTCTCCTGCGGCGAGAGCTATGCCAGCGCCGGGCACGCACACCCCAACCACGCCGCCTCGGCCGCCATGCTCGCCCAGGCCTGGACCGACTACGCAACCCAACTCGACATCAAGCACGACATCGCCAAGGCCTCGATGGCGAGCGCCTCGGCCGCACCACTGATTGCCGCCGGCGGTGCCGCCAAGAGCACGGGCGACACACTGCACAAGATCGCCCAGACCCTGCTCAGCAAGGGGACCCTGGGTCCGGCACTGATGCCATTGGCAGCGGCCGGCGCCATCGCCAATGCAGCCGCCATCGTCGCCTCGGTGGGCAGCCCGATCGCCGCGGCGATCGCCCTGGCCGAGGCGGAACGGGTTGCCGGAGAGGCGCAGGCCATCGTCGCCGGCGGCGCCGGCGGATACCTGCACCCGGCCACCCTGCGCACCCAGATCCGCAACAACGCCACCGCGGCACACGCCGCCGGTCTGTTCGACCAGCCCGTCGGGCTTGTTCCCTGAACGTTTCCAGGATACGCCAGCACATGAATCGCCCCGTCAGCCAACGCTTTCCCGGCCGCCGCCCCGAGCGCGGCTTCACCCTCGTCGAGCTGTCCATCGTGCTGGTCATCATCGGCATCATCCTCGGCGCGGTCACCATCGGTCGCGACGTGCAGCGTGGCGCAGCCAATCAGCGCATCGCCACCGAGTTCGTGCAGGGCTGGGCGATCGCTTTCGACGCCTTCGCCACCGGTACCGGGCGGGTACCGGGCGATCCGGCGGCCAACCCGGTCGGCCTGGTCAACGGCGCACTCGATGCGCCCCTATGCGGCGCTGCGCTTCGCACCGCGATGCAGGCGGCCGGTATCGAGATGCCCGCCGGACGGGCCGAAGGCAGCGAGGACCTGGCGGTGTATCTCGACGCCAACGGCAACCCACGCCAGCTTCAGGTGTGCTTTGCCGCGCGGCGCTGGTCCGAGCCCGGCGCGGCCCCCGGCGCCTACGTGGTGCGCAATCGCAATGTGATGGAGCTGATCGGGCTCAGCCCGGCGCTCGCCGCCATGCTCGACAACCAACTCGATGGCAAGGTGGATGCGCGCTTCGGCCGCCTGCGCGAGAACACCCAGGCGGCCGCCACCGGCACCGCCAGTGCACCGTGGAGCGCCGCCCAGCCCGGGCTGGACGAGGCCCAGGCGCCGACCATGACCGGCTACCTGCGGATGTCGCGCTGAAGCGCTGCGCCACCCGATACCTGCAGGACACCCGGCGTCCAGGAGATCGCTACGACGAAGTGCCAAGTGGCGGATGTATTTCATTTGCCTGAAAGCATAGCCTGCATATAATGCTCCGATGATTTGCACATGTTTGCCTTGGTCGCTTGACAGGTAAGCTGATGCTCCAATTCATCGGAGCTTCCCGGTACGCGGGAAGTTGCTCCACACACCCTGCAACGCGTACCGCCCCCTATGACCAAAGCGCAAGACCAGACGACCGGGAGCGAGCCGCTCCACGTAGCGCTGCTCGGCCCCGGGCGCATCACGCAGGGCGCACTCGAACTGACCTCCGGCATCAAGTACCGGCGCACCCTCGCGCTGCTCGCCTACCTGATGATCGAGAGAAATGTGCACCACAGTCGCGACCATCTGGCCGATCTGCTCTGGCCGCGCCTGCCGGCGGAGGCCGCGCGGGCCAACCTGCGCCAGGTGCTGGGCAACCTCGGCCGCCTGACACCGGACGCGGCGCTCCGCTTTCCAGGGCTGGAAGTCACTCGGCACACGGTGTGCGTTGCCCAGCACCCCGGCGTCGAACTGGATCTCGCCTGGCTGGACGCCCCACCGCAACAGGTCTGCCAGGCCTGCGTGGAGCAGGCCTGCGCACTGACCCGGCCGGACGGCAGCCTCCCGCGCGGCGTCGGGCAGGACCTGCTCGCCGGTTTCACGCTCAACGGTGCCGATGGTTTCGAGGAGTGGCTCGAAGGGCAGCGCGTCTTCTACCGCCACCGCAGCATCGATCTGCTGCAGCGACTCGCCGACTGCGCGGAAGGCAGCGGGCGACCCGAACTTGCGCTCGACCTGGCGCGCCGCCTGGAGGTCCTCGATCCGCTCGATGAGCCCAATCAGCGCTGCTTGATGCGTGCGCTTGCGCGGACCGGCCAGACCGATCGTGCGCTGCTGCAGTTCGACACCTTTGCCAAGCGCGTCGAGCGCGATCTGGGCGTCACGCCCGACGCCGAGACCTGCCTGCTGCGGGCCGACATCGCGCGCGGCGTGCTCGAACCGGCCGGACAAGCTCCCGTACGGGACGGCGAGCCGCCGCGCGGCACGCGCAGCGACGAACACCGCACGCTCACCGTGATGTGCTGCGAATGCGTCGCTCCAGGGCGCGACCCGGAGGACAGCGTGGAGCGCAACCGCGCCCTCCGGCTGCAGGTGATCGAATGCCTGTCGGGGTACGGCGGGCACGTGGTGTCGGCACCCGGCAAGGCCGTGATCGCCTACTTCGGCTGGCCGCGCGCACGCGATGCCGCGCCATCCGACGCGCTGCGCGCGGCACTCGCGCTGCAACGGCGCTTCGCGGGCGTTGCCCAGGTACGCACCGGCCTGCATTGCGGGCGTACCATCAGCGCCGAGGCACCTGACGAAGTCGGCGAGCTCTCCGAGACCGCGATACGTCTGCGGCTGCTGGCGCTGGAAGGTGAGGTGATCGCCAGCCAGGCCATCATCGGCGCGGTCGGCAAGCGCTTCGAGCACGAAGCGGTGGTGGCCGGCGAGCAACTGTCCACGCCGTCGCTGGGCACCGTATATCGGGTTCGTGCGGAGAACACGCCGCCGCCGCTGAGCGAATCGGACCGCGAGGCGATGATCGGGCGCAGCGCGGAACTCGGGCAATTGATCGCGCACTGGACCGAAACGCGCCAGAGCCGCGGCCGGCTGGTGCTGGTGAGCGGCGAACCCGGCATCGGCAAGTCCACCCTGGTGGCACACTTCGCCCGCTACGTGGCCGACACCGGCGGCATCATCCGCGCCTTCACCTGCCGCCCCGAACTGCGCCTGTCACCGCTCGCCCCGCTGGGCGGGATGTTCGAGGCACGCTGCGGGATCGGCCCCGAGGATTCGCCTGCCACGCGCCGCCAGAAGCTGCGCGACTTCCTCCAGCGCGACTGGGCAGACCGGGCGGACGAGGCCTTTCCCCTGCTCGTCGACCTGCTCGATCCCGACGCGGACGCCACACACAACAAGGAAGGGCTGTTCCGCCTGATCCTCGGCATGTTCGCCGCCCTCGGCAAGCGCAGCGCCCTGCTGCTGGTCCTGGAGGACGCACACTGGGCGGACGCTGCAACGCTGGAATTCCTCGACCGCCTGAAGCTCACCGACCTGCCCATCATGACGCTCACGGTCAGCCGTCAGGAAGGCTCGCTGTTCCACAGCGTTCCGCACGCGGCGCGTATTGCCATCGGTCCGCTCGGCGAAGCCTCGGCGCTGGCGCTGCTGCAGTCGCTGCCCTCGACCGCCACCGTAGCGCCCGCGCAGCTGAGCGAGATGGCTCGCCGGGCCGGCGGAATTCCCCTCTACCTGCGCGAGCTGGCAAAGCTGGCGGGCGACCTGGCGGCCGGCGGAAATCTCGCCGACATCCCGGACACCCTGCAAGCCGTGTTGCGCCAGCGGATCGACAGCACTGGCGACGACGCGACCATCCTCTGCGCGGCGGCGGTGATCGGCCAGCGCTTCGAACACGAGGTGCTGAGCGAGATCGTCGGACGCCAGGCCGCGCTGCACGACGCACTGCAGCGGCTTGCCGAAGCCGGGTTGTTGATCGCCGAACCGGACGGCCGTTTCCGCTTCTCGCACGCCCTGGTACGCGATGCCGCCTATCAGTCGATGACCCGGCTGCGACGCAATGCCCTGCATCTGCGGGTGGCCACCGCGCTGTCGGCGATCTTTCCGAATATCGCCGAAACCCGCCCCGAGATCGTTGCCTGGCATTGCACCGCCGGGGGCGATCCGCGTCACGGGCTGTTCTGGTGGGAAAAGGCAGGGCGGCTCGCCGGACGCAGGCAGGCCGCGGCGGATGCGGTGGGCCACTACCGCAGCGCGCTCGACATCATCGACGCACACCCCCATCTGGCCGACAATGCGACGCGTCTGGCGCTCATGTTCGATCTGGGCGATGCGCTGATCCTCGCTGAAGGCTTCGGCTCGCTGCGCGCCCGTCAGCTCATGGAGCAGGCCCTCGCCATCGCCACCGAAACGGGCGATCAGGATGCGCGCTTCATGGCACTGGCGCGGATGTACCAGAGCGACAGTTCGCATAGTGAACACGCGCGCGGGCTGGATACCGCATTCACCCTGCAGGCCGAGGCGCGGACCAACCGCGAACGCATGTTCGCGCTTTACGCACTGGGCAACTCGCACTTCTGGCGCGGCAACTTCGACGCCAGCCGGGAGGCACTGGAAGCGCTGCACCGGCTCGCCGAAAGCTCGCCACCCACCGAACGCAACTGGTTCGGCGGACGCTCCTGGCATGGCGGCGACGACGTCGCGGTGACCGGCCAGTCCTTTCTCGGGCTGACGCTCTGGTTCCTTGGCGACCGCGCCAGCGCGGCAACGGTGATGGCCAACGCGCGACGGCTCGGTGCGCTGTGCGGCAACGAACATTCGCACTGCTTCGCGCTGGCGTTCTCAGCCCTGCTCGAACGCTGCTGCGGCAACGCGCAGGCCGCCGGCCACTTCGCCAACCGGACCCGCGAATTGGCCGAGCGCCACGGATTCGCCCTGTGGGTCGGCGTCGGCATGCTGCTCGACGCCTGGGCCAAGACGCAGCAAGGCGAACTCGATGGCACAGGCCTGCTCGAGCAGGGAAGCGCCGCGATCAACACCGCCTACCGCGGTGGCGGCGTCACCGTCATGTCGGTTGCGGTCGAAGCGTTGATGGCACTGAACCGCGTGGGCGACGCGCTGGAGCTTGCCGACCGCGCCCTGCTTGCCGCAGAAGAGCTCGCGGAGCAGTACTACGTGGCCGAACTGTTGCGCTTGAGGGGGGAAGCACTGTTGCAGATCGATGCGCCCCGGCATCGCAGGCAGGCCGAGCAGTGCTTCCGCCAGGCCATCGACCTGGCTTCGCGGCAGAACGCACGTGCCCTGCTGGAGCGCGCGCAGCACAGCCTCGCGCGACTGCAGGGCACCAGCAGGTCCGTCGCGGACGGCCTTCACGACGCACACGACGCGACCGCCGACGCAGGGTAAACTGGCGCGGTTTGACCTGCCATCGGACCCGTTCATGCCCATCCAGCAAATCTCCCACCCGCTCGTCCGGCACAAGATCGGCCTGATGCGCGAAGCCGACATCAGCACCAAGAAGTTCCGCGAGCTCACCGCCGAACTGGCGCGCCTGCTGGCCTACGAGGCGTGCAAGGACTTTCCGCTGGAGACGGTCACCCTCGACGGCTGGGCCGGGCCGGTGGAGGTCGAGCAGATCAAGGGCAAGAAGGTCACCGTGGTGCCCATCCTGCGTGCCGGGCTGGGCATGCTGGACGGCGTGCTGGACATGATCCCGAGCGCCAAGGTGAGCGTGGTAGGCATCGCGCGCGACGAGGAAACCCTGCAGCCGGCGCCCTACTTCGAGAAGTTCGTCGGCCACCTGGGCGAGCGCATGGCGCTGATCATCGATCCGATGCTGGCCACCGGGGGGTCGCTCTCGGCCACCTGCGACATGCTCAAGCGCAAGGGCTGCGGCCAGATCCGCGCGCTGGTGCTGGTGGCGGCGCCGGAAGGCATCGCGCTGATGGCCGAGCGCCATCCGGACGTGGAGATCTACACCGCCAGCATCGACAGCCATCTCAACGAGCACGGCTACATCATCCCCGGCCTGGGGGATGCCGGCGACAAGATCTTCGGCACCAAGCACAACTGATCCACCCGCAGCACCCAATAAAACACAAACAATTGATCGCCCGCCAGGGCGAGCGGAGAACGAGCATGCGTGAAATTCCGATCCAGGGAGGCGAGCCGCTCTGGCGGCAGGCGGTCGCCGGCGGACAGATCCTCTTCGTGGCCTTCGGCGCGCTGGTGCTGGTGCCCCTGTTGACCGGGCTCAACCCCAGCATGGCGCTGCTGGGCGCCGGCGTGGGCACCCTGCTGTTCCAGCTGGTCACCCGCCGCCAGGTGCCGATCTTCCTCGGCTCCAGCTTCGCCTTCATCGCCCCCATCATCTACAGCATGCACACCTGGGGGCTGTCGGCCACCATGGGCGCGCTGGCCTGCGTGAGCCTGGTGTATTTCGCCTTTGCCGGGCTGGTGTGGAAGCACGGCGCGGAGATCGTGCATCGCTTCATGCCACCGGTGGTGATCGGCCCGATCATCATGATCATCGGCCTGTCGCTCGCCGCGGTGGCGGTGAACATGGCGATGGGGCGTACCGGCGACGGCTCCGCCGAACTGGTGCCCTACGGCACCGCGCTGGTGGTGGCGGCGATCTCCTTCGGTACCACGGTGGCGGTAGCGGTGTTCGCGCGCGGCTTCCTCAAGCTGGTGCCCATCCTCGCCGGCGTGGCCGCCGGCTACATGGCGGCCACCGCCTTCGGCCTGGTGGACTTCTCCAAGGTCAGCGCCGCGCCCTGGTTCGCCATGCCCAGCTTCGTCGCACCCAGCTTCGAGTGGGCGGCCATCCTGTTCATGATCCCGGTGGCGCTGGCGCCGGCCATAGAACACGTCGGCGACGTGGTGGCGATCGGCGGGGTCACCGGCAAGGACTACACCGAGAAACCCGGCCTGCACCGCACCCTGCTGGGCGACGGCCTGGGGGTGCTGTTCTCCGGTTCGGTGGGCGGGCCGCCGATCACCACCTACTCGGAGGTCACCGGCGCGGTGACGCTGACCCGGAACTTCAACCCGGCGATCATGACCTGGGCGGCGGTGTTCGCCATCGCCATGGCCTTCGTCGGCAAGTTCAACGCCTTCCTGCAGTCCATCCCGGTGCCGGTGATGGGCGGCATCATGATGCTGCTGTTCGGCTCGGTGGCCAGCGTGGGACTGAAGACGCTGATCAGTGCGCGGGTGAACCTGGACGAGCCGCGCAACCTGGTGATCGTGTCGTCCATCCTGGTGTTCGGCATCGGCGGGCTGGCGCTCAACTTCGACGGCCTCACCCTGCAGGGCGTGAGCCTGTGCGGCATCGTCGCGGTGCTGCTCAACCTCGCGTTGCCGAGCCGCCGCGCAGCCGACTGAACAGGGGCCCCAGCGCGGCCAGCAGCGGCGCCGCACCGCGCCCCAGTTTGCGGTACAGCGCCCAGCCCAGCCAGGCGCGCCTGGCGAAGCGGAACACCAGCCGCGGTTTCCACAGCGCCAGCAGCAGCGCGCCGGAGGACAGGATGGGGGCGTGCTCGCGCGCCCAGTGCAGGTTGTCGCGCACGCCGTCGGCCACGTCCAGCGCGGATTCGAAGCCTTCCAGGCGGTGCAGCATGTCGTCGCGCTGGGCTTCGGCCTGAATCTGCAGGCGCTGCTTGCGCAGCGCGAACTCGATCACCTTCGGGTTCATGCGCGACCGCTCATTCCTTGCGCCGCAGCGCCTCGCGGTCGCGCGCCAGCTCGGCCAGGCTGGCCGCGAACAGGCGGCTGCCGCGCTTGAGTTCGCGCGCGGCATTGCCGGCGGCGAACAGGCCGCCGCCAAGGAAGGCGAGCGTGGCCAGGCCGAGCGCCAGCAGGCGGTGGCCTTCCCAGAACAGCACGGTGAGGAAGAGCGCCAGGAACACCGCGCCGAAACCCAGCAGCAGCGCACACAGCACCACGTTGAGGATCAGCCCGCTGAGGCGCAGCTTCTCTTCCTGCACCTCCACCGACAGCAGCTCGAGCCGGGTCTGCGCGGTGGCCAGCCCGGCATCGAGGAAGCCGCGCAGGCTGTCGGCCAGACGCGGTTTCCGCGTGTCGCTCATGTGCCGCGGCTCAGCGACGGCCGGACAGCATGCCGAGCAGGAAGGCCACCCCGGCGGCAATGCCGACCGACTGCCACGGATTGGCGTGCACGTAGTCGTCGGTGGCGTGCGCCACCTGCCGGGCACGCTCGCGCAGGGCGTGCTCGGTATCCTCGATGCGCTCCTTGGCCACCCGCAGGCGCTCGTTCAGGCGCGCGCGCACTTCGGTGATCTTCTCGCCGGCGTCGCCCGCGGTAAGCTTCAGCAGCTCTTCCGCGTCGGCCACCACGACCTTGAAATCGGCAACGAGCTTTTCCTTCGAGGCATTGTTCTGATCGGCTGCAGCGGACATGATCGGGCTCCGTTCGGGTTATGGATGGTGTTCGGTCTGGATGTGCGCCGCACGCCGCGTCACTGCGCGGTGGCGCTGCGGGGGCGCTCGATCAAAGGCTATACCCGTTCCCCGGCGAAGGCAAATCGGCAGCACGTAGGCATTCCGGCGCGTCGCGCGGGCATGCTAGGCTTGCCGCAGGCCCACCCGGATCCCCCCATGCACACCCTGTTCCCGAAACCCTTCCGTGCCGCCGGCTGCGATGAATGCCGCAACGCGGCCGCGCTCGGCTTCGATTTCACCATGGCTTTCCAGCCCATCGTCAACGTGGATGGCGGGCCGCCCTTCGCCTACGAGGCACTGGTGCGCGGCCTCAACGGCGAAGGTGCCGGCAGCGTGCTCGCGCAGGTCGATGACGGCAACCGCTACCGCTTCGACCAGGCCTGCCGGGTCAAGGCGATCGAACTCGCGGCCGGGCTGGGGCTGCAGGACATTCCGGGCTGCCGGCTGAGCATCAACTTCCTGCCCAATGCGATCTACCGCCCGGAGACCTGCATCCGCTCCACGCTGGAAGCCTGCGCGCGCTTCGGCTTTCCGTCCGAGCGCCTGATGTTCGAAGTGACCGAAGGCGAACGGGTGAGCGATTCGGCCCACCTCATCCGCATCTTCGACGACTACCGCAAGCGCGGCTTCATCACCGCGATCGACGACTTCGGCGCGGGCTATGCCGGCCTCAACCTGCTCGCCACCTTCCAGCCCCACGTGCTCAAGCTGGACATGGAGCTGACCCGCGACATCGACCGCAGTCCGGCCCGCCAGGCGATCGTCGCCGGCGTGGCGCTGGCTGCCGAACGCCTGGACATCACCCTGATCGGCGAAGGCATCGAGACGGCGGCCGAACGCGACATGCTGCGCAGCTTCGGGGTGCGCTTCCAGCAGGGCTTCCTGTTCGCCCGGCCGACCATCGGTCGTCTGACGGAGTGGCCGGCAAGCGTCTGACGGGGATGCTCGCTCAGGCGCCGCCCAGCGCCCACTGGTAGTCGATGGTGAGCGGCGCGTGGTCGCTGAAGCGCTGTTCCTTGTAGATCGCGGCAGTCCTCGCGCCCGCGGCGATGCCCGGCGTGGCCAGGTGGTAGTCGATGCGCCAGCCCACGTTCTTCGCCCAGGCCTGGCCGCGATTGGACCACCAGGTGTAGCTCTCGCCGGTCGCCTCCGGGTGCAGGCGGCGGAAGACGTCCACCCAGTCCTGCTCGTCGAGCACGCGGCTCAGCCAGGCGCGCTCCTCGGGCAGGAAGCCGGAGTTCTTCTGGTTGCTCTTCCAGTTCTTCAGGTCGATCTCCTTGTGGGCGATGTTCCAGTCGCCGCAGATGACCACTTCGCGACCGCTCGCGCGCAGTTCGACAAGATGGGGGAAGAAGCGCTCCATGAAGCTGAACTTGGCCTGCTGGCGCTCTTCCGAACTGGAGCCCGAGGGCAGGTAGAGCGAGACCACCGACAGGCCCGGATAATCGAGCTGCAGGTAGCGCCCCTCGGCGTCGATGTCGGCGATGCCCAGGCCCTCGACCACGCGCTCGGGTGCGTGCCGGGTGTAGATGCCGACCCCGCTGTAACCCTTCTTCTCGGCGTAGTGGAAGTGCCCGGCATGGCCATGCGGCGCTCGCATCGCATCGCTCAGGTCGCCCTCCTGCGCCTTCAGTTCCTGCAGGCAGACGAAGTCGGCGTCCTGCTGCGCGAGCCAGTCGAGAAAGCCCTTGTTGCAGGCCGAGCGGATGCCGTTGAGGTTGGCGGAGATGATGCGTAACATGGGCGAGTCTCTCGAAATTCTGCACTGCGAAAGGGAATCCGTGGATTTTAGCCGTGAATTCATCGCCCTGGCCTGCCGCAAGGGTGTGCTTCGGTTCGGTTCGTTCGTCACCAAGGCCGGGCGCAACTCGCCGTATTTCTTCAATGCCGGGCTGTTCGACGACGGCGCCTCGTTCCGCGAGCTGTGCGGTTTCTATGCACGTGCCATCCGCGCGTCGGGTGTGGCCTGCGACATGCTGTTCGGCCCGGCCTACAAGGGCATCCCGCTGGTGGCCGGGGCCGCGATCCGCCTCGCCGAGGACGGGGTCAACCTGCCCTTCGCCTTCAACCGCAAGGAAGCCAAGGACCACGGCGAAGGCGGCACGCTGATCGGCGCGCCGCTGGCCGGCCGCGTACTGATTCTGGACGACGTGATCTCCGCCGGCACCTCGGTGCGCGAGTCGGTGGACATCATCCGCGCCGCGGGTGCCGAACCGGCCGGCGTGGTGATCGCGCTCGACCGCATGGAGCGCGGCAAGGGCACGCTCTCCGCGGTGCAGGAAGTGCGCGAAACCTTCGGCGTGCCGGTGATCGCGGTGGCCACCCTGGAAGACCTGATCGGCTATCTGTCCGACAGTCCGCAACTTGCCGCCAACCTCGATGCCGTGGTGGCCTATCGTGAACGCTATGGAACCGCGACGCCTGGCTGAGCTCCTGCTGGCCGTGCTGCTCGTACTGCCCGCCGCCGCCCAGGCGCAGGGCAGCGGGCGCACCATCTATTGCTGCGAGGACGACGCGGGCCGCCCGGTATGCGGCGACGTGCTGCCCGGCGCCTGCTACGGCAAGGCCTACCGCGAGATCAGCCCGCAGGGCACGGTGCGCCGCCACGTGGCCGCGCCGCTCACCCCGGAGGAGGTCGCCCGGCGGCAGGCCGAAGAACGCCGGCGCAAGCTGGAAGAGACGCGCGCGCTGCAGCAGCGCCGCCTCGACCAGGCCCTGCTGGAAACCTATGCCAGCCTGAACGACCTCGACGACCGCCGCGACCGCGCGCTGGCCGAGGTGGAACGCAGCCTGATCGACCTGCGCGAGCGCCTCGAGGTGCTCGACGCGCGGCATCAGAAGCTGCTCGAGGAAAAAGAGTTCTACCGCGACCGCGAGGTGCCGCGCGACCTGGCCGACGACCTGCGCAACGTCGAAGGCGAGATCGCCGCACAGCGCAGCGTGATCGACGCGAAGAACCGCGAGGCGGGCGCCATCCGCGCGCGCTTCGAGGAAGACCGCCGGCGCTACGTGGAACTGACCCGCAACGCTGCCCCGGACAAACGATGAGCGCGACCGCCGACCGCACGGTGCGCGCGGCCTGTCCACACGACTGTCCGGACAGCTGTGCGATGGAGATCGGCGTCGTCGACGGGCGCGCAGTGAAGATCCGCGGCGCGGCGGACATGCCCTTCACCAACGGCGCGCTGTGCACCAAGGTCGCCCACTACCTCGAACGGGTGTATTCCCCGCAGCGCCTGCTGCACCCGATGAAGCGCATCGGACGCAAGGGCGAAGGCCGCTTCGAACGCATTTCGTGGGACGAGGCGCTCGACACCATCGCGGCGCGCTTCCGCAGCATTGCAGCGGAGGATCCGCGCGCCATCCTGCCCTACTCCTACGCCGGCACCATGGGCCTGGTGCACAGCTCGGGCATGGACCGGCGCTTCTTCCACCGCCTCGGCGCCTCGCTGCTCGACCGCACGATCTGCGCCTCGGCCGGCGCCTACGGCTGGAAGGCGACCATCGGCGCCTCCATGGGTGCCGACCCGGAAGCGGTCGCCGACGCCCGCCTGATCCTGATCTGGGGTGCCAACCCGGTGGTCTCCAACCTGCACGGCTGGCGTCACCTGCAGGAAGCGAAGCGGCGCGGCGCGCGCCTCGTGTGCATCGACCCCTGGCGCACCCGGACCGCGGAGAAGTGCGACCTGCACATCGCCCCCCTGCCGGGCAGCGACGGCGCGCTGGCGCTGGCGATGATGCAGGTGCTGATCGCCGAGGATCTGCTCGACCACGACTACATCGCGCGCCACACCCTGGGTTTTGCCGAGCTCGCCGAGCACGTGCGCAGCTGCACGCCGGAGTGGGCGGCCGCATTCACCGGCCTGCCGGCCGACACCATCCGCCAGCTCGCGCGCGACTATGGCGCGGCCGCGCAGGACAGCCTGATCCGGCTCAACTACGGCCTCAACCGCCACGCCGGCGGCGGCATGGCGGTGCGCAACGTGGCCTGCCTGCCGGCGCTCACCGGTGCCTGGCGCAAGGCCGGCTGCGGCGCGCTGCTATCCACTTCGGGCAACTTCCCGGTAGACCAGCACGCCCTCGAACGCCCCGACCTGTATCCCGATGCGCAGCGCTTTCCGCCGCGCAGCGTGAACATGAGCCGCATCGGCCATGCGCTGCTGTCGGCCGACGACCCGCCGATCCGCGCGCTTTACGTGTACAACGCCAACCCGCTGGCCGTCGCACCGGACGGCAACAAGGTGCGCGCCGGCTTCGCGCGCGAAGACCTGTTCTGCGTGGTGCACGAGCTGTTCCAGACCGACACCGCGGACTACGCCGACATCCTGTTGCCGGCCACCAGCCAGCTCGAACAGTACGACGTGCACACCGCCTACGGCCACCTGTACGCGCTCGCCAACCAGCCGGCCATCGCCCCGCTGGGCGAGGCGCTGCCCAACAGCGAGGTGTTCCGCCGCCTGGCGCAGCGCCTCGGCTTCACTGAGGCCGCGCTGCACGAGTCCGACGAGGCCATCGCGGCGGCCGCCTTCCGCACGGACGACCCGCGTGCACACGGCCTCGCGCCGGGCCTCGCCGAGCGTGGCTGGGCGCGCCTGAACCTGCCGCGCCCCTTTGTGCCCTTTGCGCAGGGCGGCTTCCGCACCCCCTCGGGCAAGTGCGAGTTCCATTCCGCGCAGCTCGCCGCGCAGGGCCTGCCGGCGCTGCCGTCCTGGCACCCGCCGCGCGAGTCGGCCGCCACCAACCCGACGCTTGCCGAGCACTACCCGCTGGCGCTGATCTCGCCGCCGGCGCGCAACTTCCTCAACACCAGCTTCGCCAACCTGCCGCGCTTCCTTGCCGCCGAAGGCTCGCCCAAGCTGGAGATCCACCCGCAGGACGCCGCCGCACGGGGACTCAGCGATGGCGCCGCGGTGCGCATCCACAACGCGCGTGGCGCCTTCCATGCCCGTGCGGTACTGACCGAGCGCGTGCGCCGCGGCGTGGTGGTCAGCCCCTCGGTATGGTGGCGCAAGCTCTCCGGCGACGGCGAGAACGCCAACGCGGTGACCAGCGACGAACTCACCGATTTCGGCGGTGGCGCCTGTTTCTACGACTGCCTGGTGGAGGTCTCGCCCGCGTGAGCGCAGACACCGTCCTCGACGCGGTTGCCGCCCAGCTGGGCGAGGCGCAGCGCATCCTGTTCATCACCGGGGCCGGCATCTCGGCCGATTCCGGCCTGCCCACCTACCGCGGCATCGGCGGCCTGTACCACGAGCGCCTGACCGCCGATGGCCTGAGCATCGAGGAGGCGCTGTCGGGCGAGATGATGGCGCAGCGCCCCGAGGTGTGCTGGCGCTACATCGCCGAGATCGAAGCGAATTGCCGCGGTGCGCAGCCCAACGCCGCCCATCGGCTGATCGCCGAACTGGAGCGCGAGAAACAGGCGGTATGGGTGCTGACGCAGAATGTGGACGGCCTGCACCGCGCCGCCGGATCGCAGAAGCTGATCGAGATCCACGGCACGGTGCACCATCTGCGCTGCACCGAGTGCCCGCACGAGCGCAACGTGCCGGACTTCGGCGGCCTGCACATCCCGCCGGCCTGCCCGGTGTGCGGCGGCCTGCTGCGCCCGGACGTGGTGCTGTTCGGCGAACTGCTGCCGCAGCGCGGCATCGACCGGCTCGAGCAGGTGCTGGCAGCCGGGCTGGATCTGGTGGTGTCGATCGGCACCACCAGCGTGTTCCCCTACATCGCCGGACCGGTGTGGTGGGCGCAGCAGCAGGGCATTCCGAGCGTGGAGATCAACCCGGGCGACACCGAGGTGAGCCGCCTGGTGAGCCACCGCATCCGGCTCGGCGCGGCCGACGCGCTGACCCGCCTGTGGCAGCGCATCCATCCCGGTACACCGCCAGCCGGCTGAGCGACGGCAGCACTTGCCGCGCGCCCGGATGGCAGCCTTCGCCCTCCATCCAGGCTACGACCTGTAGCCCGGATGCAGCGCAGCGCAATCCGGGAACGCCTTCCCCTTACAGCAGCACGCGCTCGATGCCGCCGCTGTTGGCGCGCGCGACGTACTCCGGCAGCCAGTTCTCGCCCAGCAGGTGACGGGCCAGTTCCACCACGATGTAGTCCGGCTCCACGCCGCCGGCATCGTCCGCGTAGCGGTGCATGCCCTGCAGGCAGCTCGGGCAGGAGGTGAGGATCTTCACCTTCGCACCAGGATCGTCGCCGCGCAGCTTCGCCGCACCCTTCTCGATCTCTTCCTGCTTGCGGAAGCGCACCTGGGTGGAGATGTCCGGGCGGGCCACCGCCAGGGTGCCGGATTCGCCGCAGCAACGGTCGGACAGGTCGACCTGCGTGCCCATCAGCTCGTTGGCCACCTTGATGCCCTGGTACTGCTTCATCGGCGTATGGCAGGGCTCGTGGTACATGTACTTCACGCCCTCCACGCC
>JAUVWV010000341.1 GCA_030603925.1 Thauera sp.
GCCGGCATGGCCGGCAGCCGCATGCCCATCGTGGTCAGCCACGGCGAGGGCAGGGCGGTGTTCAAGGACGAGGCCGCCCGCCTGCAGGCGCTGGCTGCGCTGCGCTACGTGGATAACCACGGCGCGCCAGCGGCGAGCTACCCGTTCAACCCCAACGGCTCGCCCGACGGGCTGACCGGCTTCACCACCGCCGACGGGCGCTTCACCATCATGATGCCGCACCCGGAGCGCACCGCGCGCACCGTGCAGATGTCCTGGGCGCCGCAGGCGCTGGTGGAGACCAGCCCGGATGCTTCGCCCTGGCAGCGCATGTTCCGCAATGCGCGGGTGTGGCTGGGTTGATTCCTTGCTGTGCCCCCGCACCGCCTGCTGCGCTCCGACCTGAGCAGGATCAAGTCGGGGCGCAGGGGGCGGCCGCTATAATCGCTCCATCCTGACCACCTGTCCGTACGCGCCACCCCCATGTTCGCTGCCCGCCGCCCGCGCCTCACCGCCTGGATCGCCACTCTCGCGGTGATGCTGGCCGCGCTGGCGCCCACGCTCACCCATGCGGTGTCCTGGGTCAGCGGCACGCAGTTGCAGTGGGTGGAGGTGTGCACCGTGGCCGGCGTCAAGCTGGTGGCGGTGCAGGACGACGGCGAGACTGAAGGCGGCCTGGCGGGCCTGCAGGCCGACCATTGTCCCTACTGCTGCCCGCATGCGGGCAGTTTCGCCCTGCCGCCGGACGAAGCGCCGGCGCTGCATCTGGCCGGCGCCGCGCAGGCCGTGCCGCAACACTTCCTGCGTGCCCCGGGCCCGCATTTCATCTGGGCCAGCGCCCAGCCCCGCGCCCCTCCCATCGCCGCCTGATCTCCGAGCCGTCGGCTCGCACACGTCCTTGTGCCGGCCGTCCTTCCTCACCGATCAGGAGCGTTTCCGATGCGCATCCCCATGTGTGCCGCCCGCCGGGCGCACCGTTTCATCGCCCTCCCGGCAGTCCTGTGCGCGACCCTGTTGCTCGCCGCGTGCGGGCAGGCCGGCCCGTCTTTCCACAGCACCGACATTAGCGGCGCGGCCTTCGGGCAGGATTTCCGCCTGCTCGATCCGGACGGGCGGCAGCGTTCGCTGGCCGACTTCCGCGGCCGGGCGGTGATCATCTTTTTCGGTTTCACGCAGTGCCCGGACGTCTGCCCGACCGCGCTGATCCGCGCGGCTGAGGTCAAGCAGCGCCTGGGCGCCGAGGCCGACCGGCTGCAGGTGGTCTTCATCACCCTGGACCCTGAGCGTGACACCCCGGAGGTGCTGCGCGAATACACTGCGGCCTTCGGTGCGGACTTCCTCGGCCTGTATACGACGGTGGATGAAACCCGCACCCTGGCCGACGAGTTCCGCATCTTCTACCGCAAGGTGCCCACCGGCGGCTCCTACACCATGGACCATACCGCCACCAGTTACGTGTACGACCCCGAGGGCAGGCTGCGCCTGGCCGTCCTCCACGCGCAGGACGCGGAGAGCGTCGCTGCGGACCTTCAAACCCTGCTGCAGTCCTTTTCCCGCTGAGGAGACACCCGCCATGAAACGTATCGCACTTGCTTCGCTGTTCGCCCTTGCCGCCTCGTCCGCCTTCGCGCAGGTCCAGGTGTCCGATCCCTGGGTGCGTGCCACCGTGCCGCAGCAGCGTGCCACCGGCGCCTTCATGCACCTGACTTCGCCGGCCGATGCGCGCCTGGTCGAGGCGCGCTCGCCGGTCGCCAACGTGGTGGAGATCCACGAAATGAAGATGGAGGGCGACGTGATGAAGATGCGCGCCATCGAAGGGCTCGATCTGCCGGCCGGCAAGGCGGTTGAGCTCAAGCCCGGCGGCTATCACGTGATGCTGATCGACCTGAAGGCGCAGATCAAGGAAGGTGAGAGCGTGCCGCTGACCCTGGTGGTGGAAGGCAAGGACGGCAAGCGCGAGCAGATCGAACTGCAGGCGCCGGTGCGTCCGCTGGCTACGCCGGCAGCCCCGGCCAGCGGCGGCATGCAGCACCGCCACGGCCACCACTGAGCATCGGTCGGCTGATCCAGGCCCGCAATGAACAGCCCGCGCAGCGCCCGGCGTATCGCATGGATGGCCGCCTTGGTCATCCTGCTGGGTGCGCTCGTCCCGCTGGTGGCGCAGGCGGCCGCCCAGCGCGCGGGCGGGCCGTCCGGGCTGCAGCTGTGTACCGCGCAGGGCATGCGTTATCTGGCGGCGGATCCGGCCGCCAGCCCGGAGGAGGGCGGGCATTCCGCATTCGCCGCCAAGTGTCCCCTGTGCACCCTGCAGGCCGCGCTGCCGCCGCCGGTCGCGCACCGCCTGCCGAGCGACGATCGCGCCGGCTGCACCCGTGCGCTGCCGCTCAGCGCCGGCGTCCCGCCTGCGCCGTCCCACTGGCGTCCCGCCAATCCGCGCGCACCGCCGCGCGGCGCCCTCATCCCCGTTTCCGCCTGACGCCCGGCGTGCCGATCCTTCCGTCGAACTGACACCAGCTGCCCCGCTTGCCGGGGATGCATGTCCGACGGCGGGGGCGGCCGTGGCGCGTCCCTCCAGATTCCGCCGTGCAGAGTGCCGGCCCCGTCCGCGGGGCGGGAGGACTGCGCGCGCCGCATGACGGCTGAACCGATGCAACGAACGCCATCGCCTTTCGCGGGCAGCGCCCTTCTCGGGGCGGCACTGCCTCGCTTGCTGACCCTGGCCGCGGTCCTGCTGGCCCACCTGACGCTTGCCGCCGCGCTGCTGCAGTGGCGTGCGCCCGCGCCGCTGCCGCCGCAGCCGCTGCCCATGGCGGTGCGCATGATCGCCGCGCCGGCTGAGGCACCGCGTACCGCACCGGCGCCTGCACCGGCCGAGGTGCCGCCGAGCGCGGTGGCGCGTCCGCGGGCGCCGGTCGAGCGCCGTACGGAGGCAC
>JAUVWV010000361.1 GCA_030603925.1 Thauera sp.
GGACAGGTGCGCCTTCCAGGTGGACGTGAGCGGGAAGCGCTCGTCGATCCAGTTCAGCAAAGCCTGAGATTTGGTCGTCATCGCCTTACGCCTTGTCTTCACCGATGAGGAGCAGGGAATCCGCCAGGTAGGTGTGCGGCGGAATCTCGAGGTTGTCCGGCGCAGGCATGCTGCGATAGACGCGACCGGCCAGGTCGAACAGCGAGCCGTGGCACGGGCAGATGAAACCGCCGGCCCAGTCGGCGCCCAGACCGCTTTCCGCACCGGCCTTGAGCTTCTCCGACGGAGAACAGCCCAGGTGGGTGCAGATGCCGACCGTCACCAGATATTCCGGCTTGATCGAACGGTGCTTGTTCTTGGCGTAGTCGGGCTGCATCGGCTTGTCCGACGCGGGGTCGGACACCAGACCGTCCGTCTTCTCCAGCGACGCCAGCATTTCATCGGTACGACGCAGGATCCACACCGGCTTGCCACGCCACTCCACCGTCATCATCTCGCCCGGCGCGAGCTTGCTCACATCCGCCTCGACCGGCGCGCCAGCCGCTTTCGCACGCTCGGACGGCGTCAGGCTGGCGACAAACGGTACCGCCGTCGCCACGGCGGCTACGCCGCCCGCGGCCGACGTCGCCAGCAGCAAGCTGCGGCGGCCGCTGTCCATCTTTTGATCAACGCTCATGACCTCTTCCCTGAAAGGAACCAAAGACCCGGATTCAAAAAAACCCCGGGATTATAGCCAAAAGCCTGCAGCAGAAAAAGCTTACATGCCCGATTCCCGCGTAAATCAAGGCTTTGCGCGGCAGAATGACGCAGTCCGGATGGCCTGCGGAAGGCGTCCATGCCGCGGCGCAGCAGGGATTCGGGCCGCCTCAGAGGGCGCGCCGCTCGACCAGCGCCTGCGCGATCGTGCCGGTGTCGGTGTGCTCGAGTTCGCCGCCGACCGGCACGCCGCGCGACAGGCGGCTGACCTTCAGGCCGCGCGCGCCGAGCAGTTCGGCCACCGTATGTGCGGTGGCCTCGCCCTCGTTGGTGAAGTTGGTGGCGAGGATGACCTCGGCCACCTCGCCGTCGGTGGCGCGCGCGATCAGCTTGTCCAGCCCGAGTTCGCGCGGGCCGATGCCGTCGAGCGGCGAGAGGCGCCCCATCAGCACGTAGTACAGGCCATTGTAGGCGTGGGTCTGCTCCATCATCGCGAGGTCGGCGGGCATCTCCACCACGCACAGCTGGCTGCGGTCGCGCTGCGGGTTGGCGCAGCGCTGGCAGACGTCGGCCTCGGAAAAGTTGTTGCAGCGCTCGCAGTGGCGCAGCACCTGCAGTGCGTGGGCCATCGCCCGCGCCAGGCGCGCCGCGCCGCGCTGATCGCGCTGCAGCAGGTGGTAGGCCATGCGCTGGGCGGATTTCGGCCCCACGCCCGGCAGGCAGCGCAGCGCGTCGATCAGTTCATCGAGACTGGAGGGCGACGACATGCTCGGCGCAGCGCTCAGAACGGCAGCTTCATGCCCGGCGGCAGGTTGAGCCCGGCGGTGAAGCCGGCCATCTTTTCCTGGGTGGTGCTCTCGACCTTGCGTACCGCGTCGTTGAGTGCGGCTGCGACCAGATCCTCCAGCATCTCCTTGTCGTCCATCACCGAGTCGTCGATGGAGACGCGACGCACGTCGTGCTTGCAGGTCATGACGACCTTGACCATGCCCGCACCCGACTGGCCCTCGACCTCGACGCTGGCCAGCTGGTCCTGCATCTTCTTCATGTTTTCCTGCATCTGCTGGGCCTGCTTCATCAGGCCGGCAATACCGCCTTTCATCATGTCGGATTCTCCGCGATCGGGTGTTGAAGGGTGTTGTTCACAGCGGTCTGACCGAACTTTCGAGCAGCGAGGCATCGAATCGTTCGATCAGTTCGCGCACGAAAGGGTCGCGCTCCAGCGCGGCCACTGCCTGCGCGTGGCGCGCCCGCTTCTCCGCCTGGTCGAGCTGCGCCGGCGTGGTGTCGGCAATTGCGCCGATATCGATCCTCAGGCGCAGCGCACGGCCGAAGTGCGCGCCCAGCTGGTCCTGCAGGCGCTCCATATGGGCAGGATTGACGTCGAGCAGATGGCGATGGGTCTCCGACAGGCGCAGCCGGATCTGCCCATCCTGTTCGCCCACCCATTCGCAGTGCTGGGCGAGTTCGCGCACCATGCCACCCAGCCCCAGCGCGCGCTGCAGCGCATGCCAGTCTTCGTTGCCCGCCGGCATGCGGACCTCGGGGACAGACGCGGGCGGCGCCTGCACGGGTGCCGCGGCGCTGCCCTGGAACGCCTCGGGCGGCAGATCCTCCCAGGGCGGAATGTCGGCGCGCTCTTCGCGCGTTTCGGCCGGCGGCATCGCCGGCTCTGCGGCGGGCGGTCGCGGAGCTTCTGCCGCCGCGCCCTGTCGCGCCGGCGGCACGACGGGTGCGGCGGGCGCCTCGACAACCGGCGCAGCCTGCTGCAGGGCGGCTTGCGGACGGACTGCCGCAGCGGGCATCGCCGCAGACGGACTGGCCGCTTGCGGCTGTGTGAGCGGGCGGGCGCGCC
>JAUVWV010000004.1 GCA_030603925.1 Thauera sp.
GAGTTGCCGATGTTGGCGTTGATCTTGGTGAGGAAGTTGCGGCCGATGATCATCGGCTCGGTTTCCGGGTGGTTGATGTTGGCGGGGATGATGGCGCGGCCGCGGGCGACTTCGTCGCGCACGAACTCGGGGGTGATCTCGGCCGGGATGCTGGCGCCGAAGTTCTGCCCCGGGTGCTGGCGGCCGAGCATGGCGGCCATCTTCTGCCCGGTAGGGCCGGCGTTCTTCAGTGATTCGATGTATTCCGCGCGGCGCAGGTTCTCGCGGATGGCGATGTATTCCATCTCCGGGGTGATGATGCCGCGCCGGGCGTAGTGCATCTGCGTGACGTTGGCGCCGGCCTTGGCGCGCAGTGGCTTGCGGTGCAGGCCGGGGAAGCGCAGCTCGTCCAGCGCCGGGTTTGCGGCGCGCTGGCGGCCGTACTCGGAGGACAGATCGGCGAGCTGCTCGGTGTCACCGCGCTCGGCGATCCAGCCGGCGCGCAGCGCGGGCAGGCCGGAGCGGATGTCGATCTTCGCCTGCGGGTCGGTGTAGGGACCGGAGCAGTCATAGACGAAGATCGGCGGGTTGGGCTCGGCGCCGAAGGAGGCCGGGGTGTCGGCCTGCGAGATCTCGCGCATGGGCACGCGGATGTCCGGGCGCGAGCCTTCCACGTAGATCTTGCGCGAGTTGGGCAGCGGGGCGATGGCGGCTTCGTCCACCCTGGCCTGCGTGGCGATGAATTGTTCCTTGGCGTTCATGGGTTCTCTCTCCGGGGGCGTTTATTGCTGTAGGAGCGGGCTTGCCCGCGATTCGGTCGTGGCAGGACGAACGCTGCAATCGCGGGCAAGCCCGCTCCTACAGGGGGGAGGCGTGGCTCAGCGCGGCCACAGTGCGTGGAAGTGATGCACCGGGCCGTGGCCGCTGCCCACCGCCAGTTCTCCGGCGCGTGCGATGGCGCCCAGCAGCCACTGGCGGGCGTCGCGCACCGCGGCTTCCACCGGATGCAGGGCGTGCTGGCGTTGCGGCAGCAGGGCGGCGATGGCGGAACTCAGCGTGCAGCCGGTGCCGTGGGTGTTCCTGGTGTCGATGCGTGGCGCAGGCAGCTCGATCATGCGGTCGCCGTCGAACAGCAGGTCGGTGAGCTCGCTGCCCGGCAGGTGGCCGCCCTTGAGCAGCACCCAGCGCTCCGAGGACAGCGGCAGCAGTTCGCGCAGGCGCTCGGTGGCACGGTACAGTTCCTTCACCGTCTCCGGGGCGCGGCCCTCCAGCAGCACGCCGGCTTCGGGCAGGTTGGGGGTAATCATGAAGGCCTGCGGAAGCAGCGCCTCGCGCATCATCGAGATCGCACTTTTCGCCAGCAGCGCGTCGCCGCTCTTGGCCACCATCACCGGGTCCAGCACCACGTTGGCGGCCTGCCAGTGGGCCAGGCGGTCGGCCACCGTGGCGGTGACCTCGGCGCTGCCCAGCATGCCGATCTTGGTGGCGTGGATGGCGACGTCGGCGAACAGGGTGTCGATCTGCAGGCGCAGGAAGTCGGTGGGCGGCACATGCACCCCGCTCACGCCCTGGGTGTTCTGTGCGGTGAGCGCGGCGACCACGCCGCAGCCGTACGCGCCGAGCGCGGAAAAGGCCTTCAGGTCGGCGTAGATGCCGGCGCCGCCGGACGGATCGACGCCGGCGATGGTGAGTGCGTTGGGGATGGTGCTGCTCATCGTGCGCCCCATCGCGGGCAGCACGATGTGCGTGCGGCGGCGAGAGCCGGCACAATGGCGGTACGACGGAACTGCGGACGGAATGAAGTCATCTGACGCGTTTCCCTACGCCGGTGCGATCCGGATCAGGTTCCAAGGGACTCTCTCAGCCCGCCGCCAGCCGGCAGGCACCCCCAACGGTAAGCTGGGGACGATACTGGATGGTACCGGCGAAGGCAAGTCGGGTTGCAGGCCGCTCAAGCTTGGGCGTGCACGGCCGAAGATATGGTTCAACAGCACAACATCGCCGGGTTCTCCCACTGACGTACACGCCGCTACGCCTCCTTCCCCTGTTTGCCGCGCTTTGCGCCGCGTTGAGCGCGCCGCCGGCTGCAGCCGACGACTGGGCAGTGGTCATGCGCGACCGCGACCGCAAGGTGGAGATCGACCGCGCCACCATCATCCAGTCTGACGGCGGCACCAAAGTTGCGTGGGGGCGGGTGGTGATGTCGCCGGCCGAGGCACGCAAGGCCGGTTACACCACGGTGAAGGCGCTCAACCGGTACGACTGCAATAACCGAGGCTTCTTCACCATCAAGCGGGTCTATCTCGACGACGACAACCTCGTGCTGCGCGAGGAGACGGTGGTCGACCAGAGCGTGGTGATGGTGGCACGCAACAGCGTGGACGAGCGCATGTGGCGCGAGGTCTGCCGGCCGCCTTCGGTGCAGGACCTGGCGCGCGTTGCCGAGCAGGCCGACCGAGCGGCAGCGGGTGCGACGCTTGCGCCGAGCACGCCGCCGGTGCGCGAACCCGTGCGCCAGGCCGACTACAAACCGGGCGGCGAGGGCGTTGATGTGATCGAGCGGACCATCGCCAGTCGCCCCGTGCCGGCACCCACCGCAGCGGCCGAACCGATGCCGCGCCAGACGGCGCCCGTGGCAGCGGCCCCAGCGCGCCCGCCTCAGGCGCAGCAGGCTGCGGCCGCGCCACGGCCCCGCGCTGCAGCCGGGGCGCAGGGCAGTGACACCGCGCATACCGCAGCGCGCGCCCAGGCTCCGTCGGAGTCACGCGGTGAGGTGCGCTGGAGCTACCAGGGCGGAACCGGTCCGGAGCAGTGGGGCAGCCTGCGCCCCGACTGGTCGGCCTGCGCGCAGGGCAGGCGGCAGTCGCCGATCGATCTGCGCGACGGCATCGGCGTGGCACTCGAGCCGGTACGCTTCGACTTCCGCCAGACGCGCTTCCGCGTCGGCGACACGGGGCACACGCTGTCGGTCCGGGTCGGCGAGGGCATGGGCATGGAGGTGCGCGGCGACCGCTATGAACTGGAGAGCTTCCAGTATCACCGCCCCTCCGAGGTGCGTATCGACGGGCGCGCCAGCGACATGGCGATGCACTTTCATCTGCGCAGCCTGGAGGGGCGCCGTGCCGTGCTGGTGGTATTGCTGGAGCGCGGCGAGCGGGCCAATCCGGTGCTGCAGTCGGTGCTCAACAACCTGCCGCTGGAGCGCGGGGCGCATTTCATGCCGGCGGAAATCATCGATCTGGCGACCCAGGTGCCCGATGAGCCCGCGCATTTCCTGTTCATGGGCTCGCTCAGCCAGCCGCCGTGCACCGAGGACGTACTGTGGGTGGTGATGAAGCGACCGCTGCCGGTGTCCGACAACCAGCTCGCCATCTTCTCCCGCCTGTACGAGCGCAACGCGCGCCCGGTGCAGCCGCTCAACGACCGGCTGGTGCTGGAGTCGCGCTGACCGGTCTCTGTCCGCCGGCAGCGCGGAGACCGGCCGGGAATCCGCGTGCGCGGCTGCGGCGCAGACGGTCAATATTTGTTACCGATTCCATGCGCAGCACCGTGGCGTATGCCAAAGGCGATATGCTGCGGCCCTGTATTCAATCGGGGCCGCAGGGCTGGACGCCCGCGGCGAGACCTTGGGCGCGCGCATGGTTGAAGCGGTCGGCAGCGGAATCGAGATCTGTATCGTCGAGGACGACGAGAGCCTGCGCCAGGCGATTGCGCAGGCCCTGCGGGGCATGGGCTTCGGCGTACGCGGTTTTGCCGACTCGCTCGGCCTCTACCTCGGACTGCTGCAGGCCCCCTGCGACGTGCTGCTGCTCGATCTCAACCTGGCGGGCGAGGATGGCTTCACCATCGTCGAGCAACTGCGCGGCGTGTGTTCCCCGGGCATCGTCATCCTCACTGCGCGCGACGATGCCGACATGCTGGTGCACTGCCTGACCAATGGTGCCGATGCCTACCTCGTCAAGCCGGTCGATTTCCGCCAGTTGGCCGCCACCCTGGTCAGTCTTGCGCGTCGCCTTGGGCGAGGCCAGACGGGCACCGCGCAGCCATCCGACTGGCAACTCGCCGGGGACGGCTGGACCCTGGTGGCGCCCGACGGTCAGCAGCTGGGCCTGACGGCCTCCGAACGCGCCCTGCTCGGCGAACTGTTCGGTCAGGCCAACACCGCGGTGCGCCGCGATGCCATCATCGCTGCGCTCGGCCACCACCCCGATTACTACCTCGACCACCGTCTGGACATGCTGATCAGCCGTCTGCGCCGCAAGGTCAACGAGGCGATCGGCATTCCCCTGCCATTGAAGGCGGTGCGCGGCATCGGCTTCATGCTGTCGCTGCGTACGCGCTGAGTCCGGCGCGCGGTCCGGCGACACCTCCCCCCGTCAATCCACTTCACTTCGCATTCTGCCGGCGTGGCGGGGGCCTGTTCGTGCGTGCACGTCCGGCGAATCGGTGAATTCTTGTTACTCCCCGACATGGGTGGTGAGTTATCGGTGAATTTGGTGATTCCCATGCTGGATGCGTGAGCAACCGTGACCGACGCAATCCCCCGGATCCGTAGACTCGGCCGTCGTTTGTTAGCCCGCGTGCATAGCACGTGGGGATCGTCGCCTGGGCTGCTGCCCACGCGACCTGTCGATGACGGATGCGTCGCATCGCGGCGCCGTAAGCTGGACGGGGACCCATGGTCGATAAGAAGGAAAGGAGCCGGGTCATGTACCTGGCGACATGCCTGGGGCGTGCGCTGCGCCGTGGGCTGGGGAGGAGGCTGCTGACCGGCAGCGCGCTGCTGGCGATGGCCGGTCCGGCTGCGGCGGCAGCCGACCTGGTGTTGAACAACACCGTCGACAAACCGTCGGCGCGGGCGACCGAGGAGGTGGTGTTCACCATCACCGTGGCCAACAACGGGCCCGATGCCTCGACGGGCATCGTGCTCGTCGACACCCTGCCGGCGACGGCCACATACGTCAGCCACACCACCGACGTCGGCCCCGCCTGCACCCATTCGGGCGAAGCGGCCGGCGGCACCTTGACCTGCAACATCGGCACGCTCCCCAATCAGGCCGTTGCCACGGTGACGCTGACCGCGCGGATCACCGCCTCCACCCCGGCGACCATCACCAACCTGGCCGCGGTCACCGCGGACAATGACGACGATACGAGCAACAACGCGCTGTCGCGCAATGTCACGATAACCAGCGGCACCGACCTGGAAATGGTGCTGAGCGGCAGCGCGGATCCGGTGCAGTCCGGCGGTACGCTGAGCTACACCGCGTCGGTCGTCAACAACGGCCCCGATGCGGCGCTCAGCCCGCGCGCGGTGATCACCCTGGCGCCCGGGTTCAACCGGACCGGCTCCTTGCCGGGTGGCTGCACCCAGGCCGCTCAGGTGGTGACCTGCAATGCGGCCAACCTCGCCAGCGGCGCAACGTGGAACATCGGCGCCATCAGCGGCGTCGTGGCGGTCGCCGGGCCGAGCTCGCTCAGCACCACCGCAACGGCCAGCTACAACAACGGCAGCGGCTTCGACGGGATCACCGGTAATAACACCGCAGTGGTAAATACCCAGGTCAACGCGGGTACCGATGTTGGTGTGAGCATCAATCGCAGCCCGGCTGGCACGCTGGTCCTGCTGGATGAGTTTCAGATCCGTCTTGTCCCGACCTATTCCGGAGGGTTGCCGCAGAACCTCACGCTGAGCGCGAACATCGATCCAGCGTTCCAGATTCTCGGCTTTGCCGCGACCAACGGCTGGAACTGCGGATCTGCAGGGCAGGCGGTCACCTGCACGCGCGCCGACGGTGGTGGGGCGAACGGTGCTTACAACCATGCGATCGGCCGGGTTGACATCGACGTGCGTGCGATCGCATCCGGTGCGAATCTTTCCAACACTGCAACGATCTCTGCCGCAAGTCCGAACGACGACAATGGCGCCAACGACAATGCCAGCCTGAACATTTCCGTGCAGGCGCCGGTCTTCGATCTGCAGGCCCTCAAGGCCGGCCCCACCCATGACCTGCGCGTGGTCGACGGCGAGGCGTTCGCCTACACGCTGCGGGTGCGCAACAACAGCAACGTCGGTTTCGTCGGCCAACTCACGATGACCGACACCCTGCCGGCCGGACTGCGGGTGGACAGCTACACGCTCAACGGCTGGTCCTGCAGTTCTACCGATGATCCGCTGCCGGTGGCCGGTCCCGCCACCATCACCTGCACCCGCAGCTACGCACCCGGCAGTCCGCTCGCAGCGGGCGCCACCACCCCGGGCGTGCTGCTGCATACCGTGGCCACCGCGGCCGGGGCGCATGCCAATCAGATGTGCGTGAGCAGCGCCGCTGAACCCGGCTACAGCTATCCGGCCGACAGCAATGCGGGCAACGATTGCCAGTCCAGCGGCATCACGGCGCAACTGAGTACCGCCAGTGCCGACATCGCGGTGCTCAAGAGCGGCGATCCCAGCGTGGTGGCCGGCGAGGTGCTGAGCTACAGCCTGGAGATCGTCAACAGCGGGCCGGCCAGCGCCTTCGATGTGACCCTGAGCGATCTGTTCGAGGATCTGTTCACCGGCGGCTCCGGCAACGGCTTCGAAGGCGCGAGCGTCGCCGCAGGCAATGCCAGCTTCGGCAGTTGTACCAACGCCACCCCGGCCAACGTCGGCACGCGCAACCTGAGCTGCACCTTCACCGAGTTGCCGGTGTGTACGCAGGGCGACAACTGCCCGGTGGTATCCGTCCAGGTGCGGCCCCTCGCCAACACCTCGAACGGCAACGACATCACCCGCAACAATCAGGCCTGCGCCTACTCGTCGACCACTTCCGATCCGGACTACGGCAGCGGCAACAATTGCGGCAGCCACAGTACGACGGTCACGCCGATGGCCGACCTCTCGGTCGCCAAGAGCGCAGCCTGGGCCGAGTCGCCGGAGCCGATCGCGGCCGGCACCAACCTCACCTATACGCTGACGGTGCGCAACGAGTTGAGCGGCGCCTCCGGCAGCAACACGGTGACGCTCACCGACACCCTGCCGCTGGACCTGACCTTCGTGTCCGCCAGCGCGAGCGACGGCGGCAACTGCGCGACCACGCCGGGGGCGGGCGTCACCACCACATCGGCCAACCGCAGCCTGGTGTGCTCGTGGCCCAGCATCCAGCGCAACGGCCAGCGCACCGTGACCGCGGTGTTGCGGCCCGACCATGGCACCCAGGGGCAGACCCTGAGCAACCTCGTCGAGGTGTCCTCGGTGACGCCCGAGGTGTCCTTGGCCAACAACAGCGGCGCGGTGGATGTGCCGGTCGCCATCGCGCAGGCCGATCTGGCCACCACCCAAGTGGACAGCCCCGATCCGCTGCAGGTCGGCGACCGGGTGACCTACACGCTGACGGTCACCAACTACGGTCCCTCGGTGGCCACCGCGGTGCGCCTGTACGACTCTCTGCCCACTTCCGGCCTGTCCTTCCAGGGCTTCCAGCATCTGGTCGGCGGCGTGCCGACGCCCGGCCTGCCGGCCGGCGTGAGCTGCAGCAGCCAGCCGGCGATCGGCGCCTACGGGGCCGGTGCCGTGCCGGCGGCGGTGTATGCCGGCCTGAACGGCGGCTGGAACGCTGCGCTGGAGGCCGCGGACATCGTCTGCGAGGTCAGCGGCGTGATGCTGCCCAATGACAGTGTGAGTTTCCAGGTCCTGCTCGATGCCGAGCAGCGCGGTGTCTACACCAACCACCTGGTGGCCCGTTCGCAGGAGCACCGCGATGGGCTGGCCGACCCCAATCCGGCCAATGACCGCGAGCCGGAGAACACCACGGTCCGCATCCAGGCCGACGTCGAAGTGGTGGAGAAGACCGCTTCGCTGGCCACCGTCGCGGTGCTGCTGCCTTTCGACTACAGCGTCGTGGTGCGCAACAACGGCCCCAACGAGGCGCTCGGCGTCCAGCTCGCCGACAACCTGCCTGCAGGCATGGTGCTGACCGGCCCGCCGGTCGTGACCGTCGAGGCCGGCAGTTTCGAAACCACCGCCTGCTCGGGCGTGGCCGGCGAAGCGGCCGTGCGCTGCGAGTTCGGTACGGTGAGCAGCGGCGCGCGTGCCAGCGTCACCATCCCGGTACGCATCCTCAGCTGGACCGGGGCGACGGTCTCCAACACCGCCGTCGTCTCGGCCAACAACCTGACCTACGACAGCGATCCGGCCAACAACGACAAGACCATCGTGGTCAACGTGCAGCGCCTGACCCTGGGTGGCCGGGTGTTCCAGAAGGCCGATCCGGCGCAGCCGGCCGATCCGTTCAATGCCGTCACCGATGCACCGATCGGCGGTATCGCCATCACCGTGTCGGGTGCCGACATCGCCGGCAATCCGGTCGACATCACCCGGCTGACCGAAGCGGACGGCAGCTATTCTTTCGACCTGCCGCCGAGCGACCCGGCCGGCTATACCGTCACCCGCGGCAACGTGCCGATGAGCGTGGATGCAGCCGGTGCCCACCTGGGCAGCGGCCCGGCCACGCCCGGCGCGGTGTCCGCTGCGGACCGGAGCGGCGGCATCGTGCTCGACGACAACGGCGTCGACTACGACTTCTGGGTGGCCTCGAACGACATCACCCTGATGCCGCCGACGGTGAGCGGCTATGTGTACTTCGACCGCAACCGCAACCGCGTGCGTCCCTCGGTGCCCGATCAGGATCCGCTGGTGCAGGGCTGGACGGTCACCCTGTGGGCGGATCTGGTTGGCGGCGGGCGCGAGGAGGTGTGCCGTCTGCAGACCGACCAGTACGGCTTCTACCAGTTCGACAACGTGCGCTGCAATGCGGCCGGCTACGACCAGTGGCGCCTCACCGGCCTGCCGACCAGCGGTAGCACGCCAGCGGGCTACGCCGCGGCGATTGCCGATTTCAGCATCGAGTTCTCCAGCGAGGACGGCATGGCCGGCATGCCGCAGTCCGGCGGTGGCGCCGGTACCGAGCAGCCGCGCAGCATCACCGGCATCACGCTGAACCCGGGGCAGAACATCACCGAGCAGAACCTGCCCATCGACCCCGCCGGCGTCGTCTACGACGCGCTCACCCGCCAGCCGGTGTCCGGCGCGCAGGTCTTCTTCGAGGATGAGAACGGCGTTGCGGTCGCCCCTGCCTGCCTGATCGGCGGCCTCAATCCCATCGTCACCAATGGCAGCGGGATCTACCAGTTCCTGCTCGACACCTCCGATCCGGTCGCCTGCGCGGCGTACATCCATGCCGCGCCGCGCGAGTACTCGCTTCGTGTGGTGCCGCCGGCCGGCTACCTGCCCGGGCCGTCGGAGCTCATTCCGGTGTGCGCGAACGCACTCGACGTCGGCAACCCCGGCCCCTTCGACGTGCAGAACAGCGACGATCCGCCGCCCGAGGCCGCCGTGCAGCACGATCCGGCCCTGTGTCCGGCGAGCACCGCGGGGTTCAATCCGGTCAACCAGGCCAGCACCCAGTACTACTTCCGCTTCAACCTGACGACCTCCGGCGGCGGTGCGTCGGGCGACGTGCTGCGCAACCACATTCCGCTCGATCCCGTGCTCGGCGGTGCGCTGCGCATCGTCAAGACCACCCCGCTGGTGAATGTCACCAAGGGCCAGGCGGTGCCATACACGATCAGCGCCACCAATACCCTGGGCGCGGCGCTGGTGGACGTGGATGTGGTGGACCGCATGCCCGCGGGCTTCCGTTACCGCAGAGGCAGCGGCTCGGTGCGCCAGGGCGGCGGTGCGGCCTTCGTGCCGGTCGAGCCCGCGGTGTCGGGGCGTACGCTGACCTGGACGGGGCAGGACTTTGCTGCGGGCGAGGTGAAGACCTACCGCCTGGTGCTGATGGTCGGCGCCGGTGTGGGCGAAGGGGAATACACCAACCACGCCTGGGCGATGAACAGCGCCGCGGGGTCGCGCATCTCCAACATCGGCGAGGCCACAGTGCGCATCATCCCCGACCCGCTGTTCGACTGCTCGGACATCATCGGCAAGGTATTCGACGACCGCAACGCCAACGGCTACCAGGATCAGGGCGAGCCGGGCATTCCCAACGTCCGCGTGGTGACCGCGCGCGGCCTGCTGATCACCACCGATGCGGAAGGGCGTTTCCACGTCAAGTGCGCGGACATCCCGCAGCGCGACCGCGGCAGCAACTTCGTCATCAAGCTCGACGAGCGCACCCTGCCGTCCGGCTTCCGGGTGACCAGCGAGAACCCGCGTGACGTGCGGGTGACGCGCGGCAAGATGGTCAAGCTGAACTTCGGCGCCAGCATCCACAAGGTGTATCGCATCGAGGTCGACGGGCGCGCCTTCGGCGAGGACGACGCGCTGCTGCCCGACTGGGCCGAGCGCCTGGCGATGGTGGTGCCGGCGATGCTGGAGCGCCCCACGGTGGCACGGCTGGCTTACGCCCCCGGCGAGGAGGGCGAGGCAGTGGCCAAGCGCCGCCTGAAGGCGATGGAGCGCGAGCTGCTGCGGCTGTACCGCGAACACGAGCGCACCGACCGAGAGGAGGACGGACGACCACCCCTGATTGTTGAACACGAAGTGATGGGCGCCGTGCTGCGCGCCGAAGGAGGCCAGCAATGAAGCGCCCCGCGATGAATCTGAAACGTTCGGTGGTGGCGACGCTGACCGCCCTGGCAACCCTCTCGTCCGCCCAGGCGGTACTGGCCGGCGAGGCGTCGGCCGGCAAGCGGGTGGACAACGGTCGCAGCGAAACGCGCGGGGTGCCCGCGCCCGGCGAATGGCAACCGGCGCTGGCCTATGAGCTGCCGTCCGCGGTGTCCCATGCGGAAGCGCGCGCCATGCTGGCCGCGCAGGCCCCGGTAGAAGCCCCGCAACTCGCGGAGGTGCTCTCCGAGCAAGGCGTGGGGGCGCTCTTCGAGTCCGGGCAGGCCGACCTGCTGCCGGCCGCGAGCGCCGCCCTGGATGCGCTGGCCGCACGTCTGCAGGGCAAGCAGGCGCTGCGCATGCAGGTGGTGGGCCATGCCGATGCGCAAAGGCTCAGCGCCCGCGCGCGGGCGCGCTTCGGCAGCAACCAGGGCCTGTCGGAGGCCCGTGCGCTGGTGGTTGCGCAGTATCTGCGCGCCCGGCTGAGTCTGCCTGCGGAGGCGGTGGCCGTATCCGGCTATGGTGACGAGCGCCCGGTGGCGAGCAACGACAATGAGGACGGCATGGCGCGCAACCGCCGGGTGGAGATCGCCGTGTGGCACACCCCGGCGGCGCAGCCCGCAGTTCAGGCCGCGGGGCCGTGCGAGGCCGACGGGCAGGCCGGCCTGCCGTTCCGCATTACCGTGGATGGGGTCCCGCTGGCCGCCGGTGAGGGCATCAATGAAGCCGACCGCCAGCGTTGTGTGGACGTGGCCCTGGCTGCCGCCGACATCCAGGTGAAGTACGACGACCTGGCCGCCAACCCCGCGCTCAACGTGTGGGCCGAAAGCGACGTCGCCCTGCAGGGCGAGACGGTACGCTTTGCCGGCTGGAGCAACTACGCGGCATGGATCCGCAAGGCCGAGGTGCGCGTGTTCCGCCACGATGCCCGGCCGACCGGCGCTCCCCTGGCGGTGCTGCCGCTGGCCTGGGGTGGAGCTGTCGAATGGACGGTGCCGAGCGACTCCACCGACGGCTATCGCTACCTGCTGCGGGTGTATGACGAGCAGGGGCGCTACGACGAAACCGCGGAGAAGTACCTGGAAGTGGTGGCCCGCCGCCGTCCGCTGGACGACCGCGACAGCGACGCACGCGAGGCGCTCGCCGGCTGGGGCGAGAACGCCCTGTCGCTGCGCAACATTCCGGTGCGCGGCGGCACGGTCACCGTGAGCGGGCGCAACGTGGCGCCGGGCAGCACGGTGCAGGCGCTGGGCATGAAGGTGCCGCTGGGCGACAACGGCCGCTTCGTCGAACGCCAGATCCTGCCGGCCGGCCCGCAGAGCGTGGAAGTGCAGGTCACGGGAGCGGACGGTGACCTTGCGATGTTCCGGCGCAATGTGTCGATCCCCACCGAGGACTGGTTCTACATCGCCATCGCCGACCTTACCGTGGGGCGCAACGTGGTCAATCACCGTGACCGCGCGGAGCTGATCACCGGCGACGAACGCAGCTACCGCAACGAGACCTACATCGACGGGCGCGGCGCCTTCTACCTGAAGGGCAAGATCAGGGGCGAATGGTTGCTCACCGCTGCTGCCGATACCCGCGAGCAGCCCTTCGAGCACCTGTTCACCAACTTCACCTCGAAGGACCCGCGCTACCTGCTGCGCAACATCGACCCGGATGCCTACTACCCGGTATATGGCGACGACAGCACCACCGTGGATGACGCACCGACCCAGGGCAAGTTCTACGTGCGCCTGGAACGCGGCGACTCGCACGTGATGTGGGGCAACTTCCAGACCGCGTGGACCGGCAGCGAGCTGGTGCAGTACTCGCGGGGTCTGTACGGTGCGCGTGGGCGCTATGTGTCGGAAGCGGCAACCGGCTTCGGCGAGCGCCGTACGCGCGCCGAACTGTTCGCCGCCGACCCCGGCACGCTGGGCGCCCGGCAGGAGTTCCGCGGCACGGGCGGTTCGCTGTACTACCTGCGCAACCAGGACGTCACCCAGGGCTCGGAGCGCATCTGGGTCGAGGTACGCGACAAGGACTCCGGCCTGGTGGTGGAGCGCCGCCAGCTCACCCCGGCGCTGGACTACGACATCAACTACCTGCAGGGCCGCGTCATGCTGCGCGAGCCGCTGTCTTCCACCGGCAACGGCGGCGGCACGGTGCATACCGCGGCGGTGAACGGCAATCCGCTGTACCTGGTGGTCACCTACGAGTTCGTGCCCGGCATGGAGAAGGTGGACAACCTGACCACCGGCCTGCGCGCCACGCACTGGGTCAATGACTGGTTCCGCCTCGGCCTGACCGGGTTCCGCCAGGGCGAGGATGCGACCCGCCAGACGCTGTCCGGCGTGGATCTGCTGTTCCGGGCCGGCGCCGGCAGCAGCCTGGCGGTCGAGCTGGCGCGTTCCACCGGCGCCGGCAGCCAGACCCTGTTGTCGGCCGACGGCGGCTTCGGCTTCGACGCGCTGACCAGCGCCGGCGGCCAGGCCGATGCGAAACGGGTGGAAGGCCATGTGGACCTCGCCGACTTCAGCGACAGCGCGCGCGGCAGGGTGTCGGCATACTGGCAGGACAGGGAACGCGGCTTCTCCGGCCCCGGGCAGATTGGCCTGGGCGCAGGCGGCGAGGGCGTCACCCAGTCCGGCGCCAGCGCCCGGGTCGAGGTCGGCGAGCGCGGCGAGCTCAGCGTCAAGGCCGACCACAGCAAGAGCGATGTGCAACTGCGCAGTACTGCCGAGCTCGGCTACCGCCACCAGGTGGACGAGGAGTGGGCGGTGACCGGCGCGGTGCGCCATGACGATCGCGACCTGCGCACCCAGGGGGTCATCGTCAGCCGCGCGCTGTCCGAAGAAGGCGAGCGCACCGACGTAGCCGTGCGCGTCGACTACCAGCCGCTGAAGGAAGGCGGTGAGGCCGGCGAGCGCGAGGACTGGGAAGTGTACGGCTTCGTGCAGGGCACGGTGGCCAAGTCCGGCGAACGGCGCGACAACAATCGCGCCGGTCTGGGCGGGCGCTGGCAGATGAACGACCGTGTCGGCCTGCGCGCCGAAGCCTCGGGCGGCAACGGCGGGCCGGGCGGTTTGCTGGGCATGGACTACCGCATCTCCGATCGCAGCAACGCCTACCTGAACTATGTGATGGAGACCGAAGGTACGGACTACGGCTGGCGCGGGCGGACCGGCAGCCTGGTGACCGGTGCGGACTACCGGGTCAGCGAGCAGCTGCGGGTGTTCGGCGAGAACCGCGTCGCCCACGGCGCCGGCCCGCAGGGCCTGACCCAGGCCTTCGGCGTGGATCTGGCGCCCAACGACCGCTGGACCTACGGGTTGAAGATGGAGTTCGGCCGCATCAGCGAGCCCCTGTCGGGCGACTTCCGCCGGCGTGCGGTGGGGGGCTCGGTGGCCTACAAGCATGAACGGACCAAGTACACCGGCAGCCTGGAGTATCGCGAGGACAACAACTCGTCCGGCACCGGCCGCACCTGGCTGATGCGCAACACCCTGGGTTACCAGATGGACCCGGCCTGGCGCCTGATCGGCAAGGCCAACGTGTCGCGCAGCAGCGGCACGCGCGGCAGCTTCTGGGATGGCGACTTCCACGAGATCGTGCTCGGCGCGGCCTATCGCCCGGTGGACAACGACCGCTGGAACACCTTGTTCAAGTACACCAACTTCCACAATGTCCCGTCCTCCGGCCAGCTCTCGGCGAGCGGACGCTCGGCCGATTACGCCCAGCGCAGTCAGGTGTTCTCGGTCGATACCATCTGGGACGCCAGGCCGTGGCTGTCGCTGGGTGTGAAGTACGGCCTGCGCATCGGCGACATCAAGTTCACCAACCCGGACAGCGAGTGGTTCCGCAGTCGCGCCGATCTGCTGGTGCTGCGCGCGGACTGGCACTTCGTGCGCGAGTGGGATGCGGTGGTCGAGTGGCGGACGCTGCGCGCGAAGGAGGCGCAGGATGCGCGTGCCGGCGCGCTGCTGGCGGTGTATCGCCATATCGGGCAGAACCTGAAGATGGGGGTGGGCTACAACTTCACCACCTATTCGGACGATCTGACCGACCTGTCCTACCGCAGCAGGGGCTGGTTCTTCAATGTGCTGGCGACCTTCTGAGGCGCGTCGCGGCAGCGGGGCGGCGCGGCCGCCTCAGCCGCCCAGCGCCTCGCCGAGGAAACGCTCCAGCGCCGGGTGATTGGCAAACGCAACGTTCAGGCGCAGCCACGGGCTGGCCTGCATCTGCGGGCGGAACACCTTGCCTGGTGCGAGCATGATGCCGGCGCTGGCGGCGCGCGTCGCCAGCGCGGCGACGTCTTCCACGCCCGGCGGACGGGCCCACAGGAACACCCCGCCCGTGGGCTCCAGGTAGACCTCCAGGCCGCAGCGCTCCAGCATGCGCAGACAGGCATCGGTGGCCTGCGCCAGCCGGGCCTGCAGGCGCTCGGCGTACTTGCGGTAGTGCCCGTCGGTGAGCATCTGGTAGATCAGCTGTTCGTTGAACTCGGACGAACTCACGCTGGTAAGCGTCTTCACATCGGTGAACTCCCCCGCCAGATCGGCTCGCGCGGCGATGAAGCCCACGCGCAGGCTGCCCGAAAGGGTCTTCGAGAAGCTGCCGATCAGGATCACCCGCTGGAGCTGATCGAGATTGGCCAGGCGGGTGGTGGTATGCGGATGAAAGTCCGCATAGGTATCGTCCTCGATGATGTGGAAGTCGTGCCGCTCGGCCAGTTGCAGGATGCGGAAGGCTTTTGCCGGCGAGAGATTGGCGCCGGTCGGGTTGTGCAGCACCGACTGGGTGAAGAACACCTTCGGGCGGTGATGCGCGAGCAGGGCTTCCATCTCGCCGACGTTCGGGCCGTCGGACTCGCGCGGCACGCCGACCAGCTTGGCGCCCTGCAGGCGCAGGTTGCCGAAGAAGTTGAAGTAGCCCGGGTCGTCCACCAGTACGGTGTCGCCCGGTTTGATCAGGTGGCGGGCGACGATGTCCAGTGCGCGGGTCGCGCCGTCGGTCAGCACGATCTGCTCGGGCGGCGCGCCGATACCGAACTCGGCCAGCTTGACCTGCAACTGCTGGCGCAGCGGCAGGTAGCCCTGTGCGGTGCCGTAACCGGTGAGGCGCGCGTCGGGGCGCCGCGACAGTGCGCGCAGGTGGCGGCGCAGGCCGTCGGCGTCCAGCCATTCGCAGGGCAGCCAGCCGGCGCCTGCCTTGATCTGTCCGGGGCGGTCGTCCAGCGCCTGGCGCATCAGCCAGGCTACGTCGACGGCGCGGTCGACCGGCGCCGGCAAGGGGGTCTGGCTGCGCTCCTGGCGCGGCGCGACGTAGAAGCCCGAGCCGCGCCGCGAACGCAGATAGCCTAGCGCAACCAGGCGGTCGTAGGCTTCCACCACGGTGAAGCGGCTCACCCCCTGGGTCTCGGCGAGCCGGCGGATCGGCGGCACGCGCATGCCGGGGCGCAGGATACGGTCCTCGATCTGGTCGCGGATGCCGCCGACGATCTGTTCCACCAGCGGGGTGGGTTGGCCGTGTTCCAGACTGAGCTGCAGCATCGGACGTTCCTTGCGAAGACGGATTCGTAGGGGATCGGCCGCTTCGCATGAGGCGAGCGAGCGGCAGATTGTCAGGGAGTGTCAGCGCGTGCTGCAGGGACTGTCAAGCGATTGGTCGGCAGGTTGCGGAGCGCTGGACAGTGGATGATTCGTCGTCTAAATTACTGACCAGTCAGTTATTAATCCCCGCAAGAACGGCTCGCGCTGCAGCTGTGGCGCGGGCATGCCGAGGAGTGAACAGGATGACGCAGGCCCCTGCCGCCGTACCGAACGATGCCGCGCCCCGCCGCAGGCGCAAGGAAGCCCGCCCGCAGGAACTCACCGCGGCCGCCCTGTCGCTGTTCGTCGAGAAGGGGTTTGCCGCCACCCGGCTGGACGAGATCGCGGCGCGTGCCGGGGTGTCCAAGGGCACGCTCTACCTGTACTTCGACAGCAAGGAGGCGCTGTTCAAGGCGGTCATCGCCGAAGGCGTGGTGCCGGCCATCGAGGAAGGCGAGGCGATGCTGGAGCGCCATGCGGACGACCCGGTTACCCTGCTGCGCGAATTCCTCTACGGCTGGTGGGCGCGTATCGGCAACACCGAGCTGGGCGGCATTCCGAAGCTGATGATCTCGGAGGCGCGCAACTTCCCCGAGGTCGCCGCCTACTATCACGAGACGGTCATCCATCGCGGCCTGAAGCTGATCCGTACCGTGGTGCAGCGCGGCGTGGAGCAGGGCGTGTTCCGCCCGGTGAGCACCGAGCTGATCGGCAACGTGTTCATGGCGCCGCTGCTTCACCTGGCGCTGTGGCGCCACTCCTTCGGCTCGTGCTGCGCGCGCGACCTGGATGCGGAACGCTTCCTCGCCACCTGGTTCGACCTGCTGATGCACGGCCTCGGCGTGCGCGACGCGGAGCCGCCGCAGTGAGCGCGCTGCGTGCCGCCACGTGCGCCGCCGTGCTGCTCGCGCTGGCAGGCTGCGGTGCTCCGCAACAGGTGGACCGGCCGCCGCGCGCGGTGCTGGTCGGCAGTCCGCTGGCGGCAACGGCGGCGCACGGCGGCCACCTCTATGCCGGCGAGGTGCGCGCGCAGGTCGAGACCGACCTCGCCTTCCGCATTCCCGGCAAGCTGGCGGCGCGACCGGTGCAGGCCGGGCAGGTGGTGCTTGCCGGCGAAGTGCTCGCGCACCTCGATCCGGCGGATGTGAAGCTCGCGGTGGGCGCGGCGCGCGCGGCGCTCGCCGCGGCCGAGGCCGAACATGCCCTGGCGCAGGCCGAACTGCAGCGCGCCGTCGAACTGCATGCGCGCGGCTTCATCAGCGCATCGGCGCTCGATACGCGGCGTACCGCACTGGACGCCGCGCAGGCCGCCGAACGTGCGGCGCGCGCGCAGGCCGACAGCGCGGGCAACCAGGCGGGCTACGCCGAGCTGCGGGCGGCGCGCGATTACGTCGTGCTGGCCACGCTGGCCGAACCCGGTGCGGTGCTGGCGGCGGGCCAGGCGGTGCTGCGCGTTGCCGAAGTGCCGCTGCGCGAGGTGCTGATCCACGTGCCGGAGAGCCGCATCGGCGGGCTGGCGGTGGGGGCGCCCGCGGTGGTGCGCGGCTGGGCGCAGCCGGCACGCGAGTTTGCCGGGGTGGTGCGCGAACTGTCGCCGGTAGCCGATCCGGCCACGCGCAGCTTCGCGGTGCGCGTGGCGCTGCCGGATGCCGGCGAGAGCCTGGCGCTGGGCGCGACCGCAAGCGTCGCGCTGGGCGGGCCGGTGGGCAGTGCCCTGAAGGTGCCGCTCGGCGCGCTCGGCCGGGTGGATGGCAAGCCCGTGGTGTGGCGCGTTGACGCGGACGGGCGGGCAGCGCCGCAGGTGGTCGAGGTGCTCGCCTACCGCGAGGATGGGGTGGAGATCTCCGCCGAACTGCCGGCCGATGCCCGGCTGGTGGTGAGCGGCGTGCATCTGCTGGTGCCCGGCGAGACGGTGCGTCCGGTGGATGCCGCGGCGCCGGTGCAACTGGATCTGCGCCGGTGAGCGGCTTCAACATTTCCGCCTGGGGATTGCGCCACCAGGCGCTGGTGCTCTATGCGCTGGTCGTGCTGACCGCGATCGGGCTCTATGCATACACCCGCCTGGGGCAGTCCGAGGATCCGCCGTTCACCTTCAAGGTCATGGTCGTGCGCGCCGAATGGCCCGGCGCCGCGGCGGCCGAGGTGGCCGAACAGGTCACCGACAAGATCGAGAAGAAGCTGCAGGAAGTGGCCCAGGTCGATGTGGTGCGCAGCTATTCGCGCCCCGGCGAAGCCATGGTCTTCTTCCTGGTGCGCGATTCCACCCCGCCGCGCGAGATGGGCGAGGTGTGGTACCAGGTGCGCAAGAAGATCGGCGACATCCGCCATACGCTGCCGCAGGGCGTGATCGGGCCGAGTTTCAACGACGAGTTCGGCGACACCTACGGCAACATCTTCGCCCTGTCCGGCGATGGCCTGAGCGATGCCGAGCTCAAGCGCTACGCCGAGGCGATCCGCGCGGAACTGCTGCACGTGCCGGACGTGGCCAAGGTGAGCTTCTTCGGCGAGCAGCCGCAGCGGGTGTATGTCGAACTGTCGAACACCCGCCTGGCCACCTTCGGCTTCAGCCCGGCGGACATCGTCACCGCCCTCGCGGCGCAGAACGCGGTGACCGCGGGCGGTTTCTTCGAGACCGCGGAGGCGCGCATCTGGCTGCGTCCGGACGGGGCCTTCGAGGACCTCGAGGCGATCCGCAACACCCCGCTGCGTGCCGGCGGGCGCAGCATCCGCCTCGGCGACGTGGCCGAGGTACGGCGCGGCTATGCCGACCCGCCGCGCGAGCGCATGCGCTTCATGGGGCGCGAAGCCTTCGGGCTGGGCGTGTCGATGCGCGCCGGGGGCGACATCATCGCGCTGGGACGCCACCTGGACGAGGCGGTCGCGCGCATCCAGGCGCAACTGCCGCTGGGCGTATCGCTCGAGCGGGTCGCCGACCAGCCGCGTGCGGTGCAGCGCTCGGTGGGCGAATTCGTCAAGGTGCTGGCCGAGGCGGTGATCATCGTGATGGCGGTCAGCCTGCTCTCGCTCGGCCTGCGCACCGGGGTGGTGGTGCTGATCATCATTCCAGTGGTGCTGGCGATCACCTTCCTGTTCATGCATCTGCTCGGCATCGGCCTGCACAAGATCTCGCTCGGCGCGCTGATCATCGCGCTCGGCCTGCTGGTGGACGACGCCATCATCGCGGTGGAGATGATGGCCACCAAGATGGAGCAGGGCTGGGAGCGGGTGCGCGCGGCGAGCTACGCCTACGTGTCCACGGCCATGCCCATGCTCTCCGGCACCCTGGTCACCGCGGCCGGCTTCCTGCCCATTGCCACCGCGGCCTCCAGCACCGGGGAATACACCCGCTCCATCTTCCAGGTCACGGTGATCGCCCTGCTGGTTTCCTGGGTCGCCGCAGTACTTTTCGTGCCCTGGCTGGGCTACCACCTGCTGCCCGACTTCGCTGCGCACAAGGGCAAGGCTTCGCCGCTCGCGCGCATCGCGGCGCGCTTCTCGCCACGGCTCGCGGCGCGCCTCGCGGCACGCGCGGCGCACGCGCCGCACGACGAGTACGCCATCTATCACACCGCCTTCTACACCCGCTTCCGCGCCCTGGTCGACACCTGCGTGCGCTACCGCTGGCGCGTCATCGTGCTCACCGTGCTGCTCTTCGCCGCATCCCTGGCGGTCTTCGTGCGCCACGTGCCGCAGCAGTTCTTCCCCGACTCCACCCGCCCGGAGCTGCTGGTTGACCTGCGCCTGGCCGAAGGCAGTTCGCACCACGCCACCGAAGCCGCGGTGCGCCGCCTGGAAGCCTTTCTCGACGGACAGGCCGGTATCGAGAACTACGTCGCCTGGGTGGGCGGCGGCAGCCCGCGCTTCTATCTGCCGCTGGACCAGCAGCTGGCGCAGACCAGCTTTGCCCAGTTCGTCGTGTTGACCGAAGGCGTGGCGGCGCGCGAAGCGCTGCGCGCCCGCCTGATCGAGCTGTTCGAAGCCTCCCCCGACGGTCTGCGCGGCGTGGTCAGCCGGCTGGAGAACGGTCCGCCGGTGGGCTTTCCGGTGCAGTACCGGGTCAGCGGCCCGGATCCGGCGGAGCTCCACCGGATCGCGCACCGTGTGGCGGCGCAGTTGCGCGCCCATACGCAGCTCTACAACGTGCATCTGGACTGGGAGGAACCGTCCAAGGTGGTCCGCCTGCGGGTCGATCAGGACAAGGCGCGCCTGTTGGGCGTGTCCAGTGCCGACCTGGCGCGCCTGCTGGACACCTCGCTGCAAGGCCTGGTGGCGACGCAGTTCCGCGAGGGCAGCGAGACCATCGACGTGGTGCTGCGCGGCGCGCCTTCGGAGCGCGTTCACCTGGGCCTGTTGCCCGATCTTTCACTGCCCACGGCGGCCGGACATGCGGTGCCGCTCGCGCAGCTGGTTACCCCGGAATATGGCTTCGAGCAGGGCGTGATCTGGCGGCGCAACCGCGTACCCACCGTCACCGTGCGCGCCAGCCTGTACGGCACCGTGCAGCCGGCCCAGGTGGTCGCGCAGCTGGCCCCGGCGATGCAGGAGATCGGCGGCGCGCTGCCGCTCGGCTATCGACTGGAAACCGGCGGCGCGGTGGAGGAAAGCGCGAAGGGCGGGCGTTCGGTGGCGGCCGGGATTCCGCTCTTCCTGTTCGCCGTGCTCACCGTGCTGATGCTGCAACTGCAGAACTTCGGCAGGGTGGTGATGGTGATCCTCACTGCGCCGCTCGGCATGATCGGGGTCACCGCATTCCTGCTGCTGTTCGACAAACCCTTCGGTTTCGTCGCCATGCTCGGCACCATCGCGCTGTCGGGCATGATCATGCGCAACTCGGTGATCCTGGTCGACCAGATCCGTCAGGACCTCGAAGCCGGCCGCGGGCAATGGGAGGCCATCGTCGAATCCACCGTGCGCCGCTTCCGGCCCATCGTGCTGACTGCCGCCGCCGCGGTGCTGGCGATGATTCCGCTGTCGCGCAGCGCCTTCTTCGGCCCCATGGCCGTGGCCATCATGGGCGGCCTGCTGGTCGCCACCCTGCTGACCATGTTGTTCCTGCCCGCCCTGTACGCCGCCTGGTACCGCGTGAAGCCGACTGCGCAAGTGGGATAGAATGACGGGGTTTGACCCCAATCTGCGCTATTGATTAGCGTGTGCTAATATTCGCTTCAGGGAGCCCTGAATGAACTTCGAACAAGCCCGCTTCAACATGGTCGAGCAGCAGATCCGCCCGTGGGAGGTGCTGGATCCGACCGTGCTCGATCTGTTGATGACGGTGCGGCGCGAGGAATTCGTGCCTGCCGCATACAAGACGCTGGCCTTCGCCGACATCGAGATCCCGATCGGCTGCGGGCAGACCATGCTGAAGCCGGTGATCGAAGGCAAGGTGCTGCAGGCGCTGCAGCTGCAGCGCTCCGACTCGGTGCTGGAGATCGGTGCCGGCTCCGGCTACTTCGCCGCGCTGCTCGCGGCGCGTGCCGAGTGGGTGCGCAGCGTCGACATCGAGCCCGAACTGGTGCGCCTGGCGCATGACAACCTCGAACGCTACGGTGTCGAGAACGTCATCGTCGAAGAGGGCGACGCCGCGCAGGGCTGGCCCTGCCGCGCGCCTTACGACGTGATCGTGGTGTCCGGCGGGCTGCCGATGCTGCCGCGCACCCTGCTCGAACAGCTCAAGCCGGGCGGCCGCCTGTTCGCCTTCGTCGGCGAGGCACCGGTGATGAAGGGCCGCCTGGTGACCTGCGTGGGCGAAGGCCAGTTCAGCACCGAGGATGTCTTCGAGTCCCTGGTGCCCACGCTGAAGAACGCCCCGCGCCACGACAGCTTCCGCTTCTGAGACGACCCATGCGCCAGATGACTCCCGCCGAACTCGCCTCCAGGCTCGCCGATCCGCCGGCAGACCGCCCCGTACTGCTGGATGTGCGCGAGCCGTGGGAGTTCCAGTACTGCCATATCGACGGTTCGCTGGCCATGCCCATGGCCTCGGTGCCGGCGCGCCTCGCGGAACTCGATCCGGCGCGCGAGACGGTGGTCATCTGCCATCACGGCGGGCGCAGCGCCCAGGTGTGCATGTTCCTCGAGCGTCAGGGGTTCGGCAGCGTGATCAATCTGGCCGGCGGCGTGGCGGCCTGGGCGAACCAGATCGATCCCAGAATGCCGCAATACTGACATCCGGAGTCCAGCATGAAACGTGCCGCCGTCGTCCTGCTTGCAGGTCTGCTCTCCGCGCCGGCGTGGTCGGCCGACCTGCTCACGGTCTACCGGCAGGCGCTGGCCAACGATGCGCGCTTCGCCGCTGCGCGCGCCGAGCGCGAGGCCGGGCAGGAGCGCGTCGTGCAGGGCCGCGCCGGGCTGTTGCCCAACGTCGCCCTGTCGGCCAACACCACCTGGAACGAGGTCGAGGTGCGCACCGTCCTGCCGCGCCAGGAACGCAACTACAACACCAACGGTTACACCGTGCAGCTCACCCAGCCGCTGTTCCGCTGGCAGAACTGGGTGCAGTACCGCCAGGGCGAACTGCAGACCGCGCTGGCCGAGGCGCAGTTCGGCCAGGCCGGACAGGACCTGATCCTGCGTGTCGCGGAAGCCTATTTCAACGTGCTCAACGCGCAGGATGCGCTGGACGCAGTGAGCCAGTTGCGCACCGCAGCCGCCGAGCAACTGGAGATCGCCAAGGTCAGCTTCGAGGTCGGCACGGTCACCATCACCGACGTACATGAGGCGCAATCGCGCTTCGATCTCGCCGTGGCGCAGGAAATCGCCGCGCAGAACGAACTCGTCGTGCGCCGTCAGGTCCTCGCGCAGATCGTCGGCGCGGAGCCCGGCGAACTGGCCCCGTTGCGCGCCGGCGTGGATCTGCTGCGCCCGCAGCCGGAGAACATCGCCGACTGGGTGAGTGCGGCGGAACTGGGCAGCTATGGCGTGCAGGCTCAGCAGCTGCTGCGCGAGATTGCCACCCGCGAGGTACAGCGCAGCCGCGCCGGGCACTACCCCACGCTGGATGTGGTGGCCACCCGCGGACGTGCCAACAGCGGCTATGCGCAGGGCGTGGATGGCGGCAGCCGTACCGACAGCACGACCATCGGCCTGCAGCTCAACGTACCCTTGTTCGCCGGTGGCGGCATCTCCTCGCGCGAGCGCGAGGCCGCCGCGCTGAAGATCAAGGCCGATGCCGAGCTCGAGGCGGCGCGGCGCGAAGCCGCGCTGGCCGCGCGGCAGGCCTTTCTCGGCGTGACCAGCGGTCTGGCGCAGGTCGGGGCGCTGGAGGCCGCGCAGGTTTCGTCGAGTTCGGCGCTGGAATCCAACCGCCTGGGTTACGAGGTCGGCGTGCGGATCAACATTGACGTGCTCAATGCACAGAGCCAGCTCGCCGACACCCGGCAGCGCCTGGCGCGCGCGCGCTACGACACGCTGCTCGCGCAACTGCGCCTGAAGGCGGCGGCCGGCACCCTGGGTGAAGACGACGTCGAACAACTCAACGCCCTGCTGACCACGCCCTGAGCCGGTCCGCCGGCTCCGGATTCCGGCCCCTGCGGCAAGCTCAGGGCAGGTTCTTCGGCCGCCACCCGTGCGGCCGGCAAGCGCAGCCCGGATCGACTGCAGCGCATCCGCGACTGGCGCTATTCCGCGAGCAGTTCTTCCAGCAGCGCCATGGTCCTCGCCGTGGCGCCGCGATGCGCGCGCGCAAAGCGCAGCCCGGCCTCCCCCATCCCTGCGCGCCGCCTCGCATCCGCTGCCAGTTCCAGCGCTGCGGCCATGCCGTCTTCGGCAGTGGCGCAGCGCATTGCGGCGCCGGCCGCTTCGGCCTGCTCGGCCACCAGGGCGAAGTTGAAGGTATGCGGTCCGAGGATGACCGGCGTGCCCACCGCGCAGGCCTCGATCAGGTTCTGCCCGCCGAAGGGCAGCCAGCTGCCGCCGATCAGCGCGACATCGCTGGCGGCGTAGTAGGCGAACATCTCACCCATTGAGTCGCCCAGCCAGACCCGCGTCCGTGCGTCTACCGAGGCCCCGTCCGAACGGCGCTGGACGACCGCGCCGCGCGCCGCGGCCAGCGCCGCCACCTCGTCGAAGCGCTGCGGGTGGCGCGGTACCAGCAGCAGCAGGGCGTCGGGCGCGGCATGCCGCAGAAAGGCCTCGAGCAGCGGCGCTTCCTCACCCTCGCGCGTGCTCGCCGCGAGGATCAGCGGACGTGCGCCGGCACGCGCGCGGAACTCGCGCGCCAGCGCGAGCAGCGCCTCCGGCGGCTCGATGTCGAACTTGATGTTGCCGGTCTGCACCACCCGCGTCGCGCCCAGCGTGGCGAGGCGCTCGGCATCGGCAGCCGTCTGCGCGCCGACCGCGCTCAGCGCCCCCAGTGTGTTGCGGGTGAGACTCGGCCAGCGCGCGTAGCGGCGCGCCGAGCGCGCGGACAGCCGCGCGTTGGCGAGGATCACCGGGACCCCCGCGTCACGGCAGGCGGCGAGCAGGTTGGGCCACAACTCGGTTTCCATGACCACCCCCAGGGCTGGACGGAAGCGGGCGATGAAGCGCCGCGCGAAAGGCGCCAGGTCGTAGGGCAGGTAGGCGCGCAGCACGCGCGGTTCGGCGCCGAACAGGGCCTCCGAGGTGGCCCGGCCGGTCGGCGTCATGTGGGTGATCAGCACGCGGTGCGCCGGCCAGCGCGCCAGCAGGGCGCGCACCAGCGGTTCGGCCGCGCGGGTCTCGCCCACCGACACGGCATGCACCCAGATCAGCGCTGCGGTGTCCTGCGGGCGGAAGCGCGCGAGCCGTTCGCCGACATGATGCAGGTACTCGGGCTGGCGACGGGCGCGCCACAGCAGGCGGAGCAGGACGAGCGGCAGCGCGGCCAGCCAGAGCAGGGAATAGGGCAGTCGGACGGACATGGGGGAGTGGGTGGAGTTGCCGTAGTGCTGCAGGATGCTGCACGACAGCAGGAAAGCGGCACAAGTCCGCCATTCTGGGTAAAAATACGTCCCATGGCTAGCATTGCGATTGGCGACATTCAGGGCTGTTATGCGCAGTTTTCCCGGCTACTGGAGAAAATCCGCTTCGATCCGGCGGCCGACCGCCTGTGGCTGGTCGGCGACCTGGTCAATCGTGGCCCGGAATCCTTGCAGGTGTTGCGCCTGGTTCGCAGCCTGGGCGATGCGGCTACCGTGGTGCTGGGCAATCACGACCTCTACCTGCTGATGATCGATGCGGGATTCACGCGGCGCGGCAAGGACGACACCCTGGCACGCATCCTGGAAGCACCCGACCGGGAGGAGTTGCTCCACTGGCTGGCGCACCGCAGCATGCTGCATGTCGACGCCGACCGTGTGCTGGTGCATGCCGGCCTGCCGCCGTCGTGGAGCGTGGCGCAGGCGCGGAGCCTTGCTGCGGAGGTCGAGGCGGCCTTGCGCGGGGATCAGCGGCGCAAGTTCCTGCTGCACCTGCAGGGTGACAAGCCGGAGCGCTGGTCGGACGAGCTGAAGGGCTGGGATCGCCTGCGCTTCATCGTCAATGCGCTGACCCGGATGCGTTTCTGCACGCCGGACGGACGCCTGGCCCTGCGTGCGAAGGGACCGCCGGAGCGCGCGCCGCTCGGCACCGTCCCCTGGTTCCGCGTGCCGGGGCGGGCGAGCGCGGCGCACACCGTGGTCTGCGGCCACTGGTCTGCGCTGGGTTTCTACCGCGAACAGGGCTTGATCGCACTCGACTCGGGCTGTGTGTGGGGCGGCAAGCTGACCGCAGTGCGGCTCGACGACGGCACGGCCTGGCAGGTGACCGGCTGAGGCGGCAGCGGCTGCAGCCTGAGCGCGCATAGATCGGCGATCTGTGCGCGTGCGTGCGTGGCAAGCAGCTTGCGTTCGGTGGTGGCCGGATCGGTGTCGAGCGGGCTGGCGACCTGCAGGCGCGCAATGATCGTGCGTGTGCCGATGATCGCCGAGAAGCACTCCCCCAGCGACAGGTCGCCGTCGTAGGCCGGGGCGCGCGTATGCGCGCCGTCCGGGCTGTGGTAGGACAGCGCCACCGGCTGCACCGGACGGCCGGCGGCGATGGCCGGCTGCAGCAGCGCGGCGTGAAAGTGCAGCACGTGGCTGCCGTCGGTGGTGGTGCCTTCCGGGAAGACCGCGACGTTGCGTCCGGCGTCGAGCAGCGCGGCGATCTCGGCGTTGACGATGCGTGCGTGGCCGCGGCTGCCGCGCCGCAGGAAGACCGTCTCGCTCTTGGCCGCCAGCCAGCCGGCCACCGGCCAGGCGCGCACCTCGGCCTTGGAGACGAAGGCGGACGGCGCCAGCGCATTGATCACGAAGATGTCCACCCAGGAGATGTGGTTGGCCACCAGCATGCAGCCGGGGGCAACCGGCAGGCCTTCCACCTGCAGGCGGATGCCCATGATGCGCAGCAGCGCCCGCGACCAGCGTTGACGCAGGGCGAGCTGGCGGGCCTTGCCGCAGAAGGGGAAGACCGTGGCAATGGTGAGGACGCCCTGCACGAGGTGCGCGACGGTGCGCAGCCTGCGCCAGGCGCGCAGCGGCAGCGGGCAGCGGTTCATGTCGGGGGCGGCGGGCGGGGGTGGGGTATTCAGTCCTTGCGTCCCATGAAATGTCGCGCGTACTTGCCGTCCACCTTGCTCATCGGCATCAGGATCGGCAGGTCGGCGGTGTTGAAGTCGGGGTCCCAGGCCGGTTCGCCGCAGATCCACGCGCCGGCGCGCAGATAGCCCTTGATCAGCGGCGGCGCGTCGGCCGGCAGGTCGCCGCGCAGGCGTTCGAGCGGCAGCGGGCAGCGCGGGAACACGCGGTACTCCGGCGGCGAGAGATGGCTGTCCTGCAGGCGATTATACAGACTGGCCGCGGTGTGGCCGCCGTCGGCCATGCTCACCGAGGCGCAGCCGATCAGGTAGTCGTACCAGTTCTCCTGCATGTAGCGCGCAAGGCCGGCCCACAGCAGAGCGATCACCGCGCCGCTGCGGTACTCCGCATCGATGCACGAGCGGCCGATCTCGACGATGCGGCTGCGCAGGTGCTGCAGACGGGTGAGGTCGAACTCGTTCTCAGAGTAATAGCCGCCCACGCGCCGTGCCGCGGCGGGTGACAGGATGCGGTAGGTGCCGACGATGCGTCCGGCGTCTTCGTCGCGCACGATCAGGTGCTCGCAGAAGGGGTCGTAGATGTCGCGGTCGACGCCCGGCGTGCGGCAGGACAGGCGGGCGCCCATCTCCTCGGCGAACACGCGGTAGCGCAGTTTCTGCGCTTCCAGTATTTCGGTGTCGCAGGTGGCCAGGCCGACATGCAGGTTGCGGCCGGTGCGCTGGGCGGATTGCGTGGTTTTCTGCAGCATGGCGGACTCCTTGTTCCGGGTGTGCCCCATTCTCGAAAGCCGGTATTGCGCTCGCGTGACAGGGCGGTTACGCCACGGTGAACGGCGCGCATCCCGGCCGGCGCTTCACCGTGCCGTCATCGCGGCGTCACGAAGTTGTCGTGAAGGGTGCGCAGGATGCGGGGCATGGATACCCCACTCGTTCTCCAGCATCTCGCAGGCGCCGAACGCCAGCTGCGCGTGGCCGTGGTCACCGAAACCTATCCGCCCGAGGTCAACGGCGTGGCGATGACCACCGGGCGCCTGGTCGACGGCATGCTGCGCCTGGGGCACCAGGTGCAGCTGGTGCGGCCGCGCCAGGGCGAGACGGACCACCCGGGCTCGAGCGCGGGCTTCGAGGAGGTGTTGTCGCGCGGGCTGCCGATTCCGCGCTACAAGCACCTCAAGATGGGGCTGCCGGCACGCGCCGTACTGCAGCGCATGTGGGCGGTGCGCCGGCCCGACGTGGTGCAGGTGGTCACCGAGGGGCCGCTGGGCTGGTCGGCGGTGACGGCCGCGCGCCGCTTGCGCCTGCCGGTGGTCACCGAGTTCCACACCAACTTCCACAGCTACAGCAGCTACTACGGCATGGGCTGGCTGAAGCAGCCGGTGGAGGCCTGGCTGCGCCGCTTCCACAACAAGGGCGACCTCTGCCTGGCGCCGACCGCCGAACTGGCCGGCCAGCTGATGGCGCGCGGGATGCGCAGGGTGGAGGTGGTGGCGCGCGGCGTCGATACGCGCCTGTTCAGCCCGGCGCGCCGTTCCGCCGAGTTGCGCGAATCCTGGGGGGCTGCGCCGCACACCCTGGTGGCCATCGTGGTCGGGCGCATGGCGCCGGAGAAGAACCTGGGGCTGGCGGTGCGTGCTTTCGACCGCTTGAAGGCCCAGCTGGGCGGCGATGCGCGGCTGGTGCTGGTGGGCGACGGGCCGGCGCGTGCCGCCCTGCAGGCCGAGCGCCCGGATCTGTGCTACGCCGGGATGCGTACCGGGGAGGATCTGGCGGCGCACTATGCCTCGGCCGATCTGTTCCTCTTTCCCAGCACCACCGAGACCTTCGGCAACGTGGTCACCGAGGCCCTGGCGAGCGGCCTGCCGGTGGTCGGCTACGACTACGCCGCCGCCGCCGAGCATGTGCGCGACGGCCACAACGGCTGTCTGGCCCCCCTGGGCGACGAGGCCGCCTTCGTCGCAGCGGCGCTGCGCATGGGGAGTGCGGCCCTGCGTGCGCAACTGGCCGGCAAGGCGCGTGACAGCGTGCTGAGCGTGGACTGGGATGCGGTGACCCGCAGCCTGGCCGGCCTGCTGGGCGAGGTGGTGCTGGCTCACGAGCGGCGCAATGCGCCGGATGCGCGTACGGCGACTGCCTGAAGGCCAGGCACGGCGGGCACTATAATGCGGGTTTCCTACAACGACCCGTGCCCGTCATGTCCATTCTCGTCTGCGGTTCCATCGCCTACGACACGATCATGGTCTTCCATGACCGTTTCAAGCACCACATCCTGCCCGAGCAGATCCACATCCTCAACGTGGCCTTCCTGGTGCCCGACATGCGGCGCGAGTTCGGCGGCTGTGCGGGCAACATTGCCTACAATCTGAAGCTGCTCGGCGCCGATCCGCTGATCATGGCGACGGTGGGCGACGATGCCGATCCCTACCGCTATCGCCTGGAGCGCCTCGGCCTGCGCCAGGACCATGTGCGGCGCGTGGCGGAGACCTTCACCGCGCAAGCCTTCATCACCACCGACCTGGACGACAACCAGATTACTGCCTTCCATCCCGGGGCAATGAACCATTCGCACCTCAACCGGGTGCAGGACGCGGCGGGCGTCACGCTGGGCATCGTGGCGCCGGACGGGCGCGACGGCATGCTCGGCCACGCCGCGCAGTTCGCCGAGGCGGGCGTGCCCTTCATCTTCGATCCGGGCCAGGGGCTGCCGATGTTCTCCGGCGACGAGTTGCTGCACTGCCTGCAACTGGCGCGCTACTGCTCGGTCAACGACTACGAGGCACGCCTGCTGAGCGAGAAGACCGGCCGTTCGCTGGAGGAACTGGCCGGGCTGGTCGATGCGCTGATCGTCACGCTGGGCGCGGAGGGTTCGCGGATCTACGCGGAGGGTGCGCAGATCGTCATTCCCTGCGTCGAGCCGGACGAGGTGGTCGACCCCACCGGTTGCGGCGATGCCTATCGTGCCGGCCTGCTGTACGGCATCTCGAACGGCTATGACTGGGTGCGCAGCGGGCGGCTGGCCTCGCTGATGGGATCGATCAAGATCGCCCATCGCGGGGGACAGAACCACGCACCGACGCGTGACGAGATTGCCGCCCGTTACCGGGCGGCCTTTGGGGAAGAGCTATGGCAGGAGGCGGAAGCCTGAGCAGGGCGGGCAGTCTGGTATTGATGTTGGCCGCCCTCGCGGTGGCCGGCTGCGCCGCCGGGCTGGGGGGCGACACCTATCAGCGCGGCGAGGCGCGCCGCACGATGACGGTGCAGTTCGGTACGGTGGAATCCGTGCGCGCAGTGCTGATCGAGGGCACCAAGACGCCGATCGGCGCCGGCGCGGGCGCCGCGGTGGGCGGCATTGCCGGTTCCAACGTCGGCCGCGGCAGCGGTGCGGCGGTGGGGGCGATCGTCGGCGCGGTGGCCGGCGGCCTGGCCGGTGCGGCGATCGAGGAAGGTGCGACGCGGCGCGCCGGCGTGGAGCTCACCGTGCGCCTGGACGGCGGCAGCTACCTGGCGGTGGTGCAGGAGGACGGCGGCGAGAACTTCCGCCCCGGGGAGCGCGTGCGCCTGCTGCGCGACGCCGGGGTCACCCGGGTCACGCGCTGAACGGGGTGCCGTTCAACCCAGCAGCACCAGCGCCCACACCGCGGCCAGGTTGAGCAGGGACAGCAGTACGGCGGCGCTGCCGATGTCCTTGGCGCGCTTGGCCAGGCTGTGCCGCTCCAGCGACACGCGGTCGACCGTTGCTTCGATGGCGGAGTTGAGCAGTTCGACCACCAGCACCAGCAGGGTGCTGCCGATCAGCAGGGCCTTGCCGATGCCGCTGGTCGGAACGAACAGCGCAGCCGGGATCAGGATGGCCGCCAGCAGGCATTCCTGGCGGAAAGCGTCCTCGTGGGTGAAGGCCGCGCGCAGCCCGGCAAGCGAGTAGCGGAAGGCGTTCCAGATGCGGGCCAGGCCGGTCTTGCCCTTGAACGGGCTTTCCTGCGGCGGGCTGTGCGGGTGCTCCATGGGGTGGCGATATCCTGTGTCTGAGGGCTGCAGTCGAAACGGCCTTTGTACCGGCCGGTGGTTACCGTGCCGTGACCTTCCGCACGGAGCCGGCTCAGGGGTAGAAGACGTAGATCCGAGAGCCGGTGGCCTCGACCGAGGGGGCATCGAAATGCAGTTCCACCGCCTGCTCGCGGCCTGCCGGAAAGCCGGCGCGCAGCTTGGCGGTTTCCGCGTGCGCCCACTCGAAGGGGTCGAGCACGCGGCGTACCACCGCGCGGTCGCGCGCATCGGTCAGGGTCAGCTCCAGGTGGGGCCAGGCCTGCGGGTAGGCGGCATTGTTGCGGATGCTGGCGAACAGCACGAAGCGACCCGGGATGCGCGGGTCGGACTGCAGGTCCGAGGCGTCGATGCCGATGCGCTCTGCGTCGCGCGGCAAGGGCAGGCTGCAGCCGAATTGCGCGCATGCCGCCTGGTAGAGCGGACGCAGGGCCGGCACGCTGCGCGTGATCTCCTGGCGGAAGAGATAGGCCGACTGCACGGTCAGCGCCCCCAGCATGAGACCGACCCCCAGGCTCCACAGCCACTTGCGCCCGGCGCCTGCGGCCGGTTCCGGGCCGTAGCGCGCGTCGAGGTGTTCGAGATCCGCCGGGGCGGGGCTGCGCCACTCGTCGGGCAGTTCGTCGCGGGCCTCCTCGCGAGTGGGCGGGGGCGGGGGCGCGTGGTCGGGCGCGCCCGGCGGCAGGGGGGACTCGTCTTCCGTCCCGGGGAGCTCCGTATCGGCCGAGGAGGCGCGGTAATCGCCCGGCTCCGTCCGCCCGCCGCCCGCCGCCGCGAGGGAAGCGGCAAAGGAGGGCGTGGGGGCGAGGGGCGTTGCTGCCGCGCGTGCGGGAGGCACGTCGAACGCGCTGTCTGGCGCCTCGTCGGCAGGCGTCTCGTGCACCTCCGGCAGCGCGCCTGCCTGGGTCTTGAGCTGCTCGCGCGGCGAGCGCCAGACCTCCGGAATCTCGAAATCGAGCGCCGGATCGTCGTCGGTTCCGGTGGAGGCCGGCTCCGGCCCGGTCGCTTCGAAAGCGGCCGCCTGCCGTTCCTCAGGCGCAGGCTCGGTGTCGGAGGCCGCGACATCGATTTGTTGCGGTGCCGGGCCGCGGCGGAAGGCGTCGTCGATGGGCGCTGCGGGCACGGCGGTCGTGGCTGGGGTGCCCGCCTCGGTGAGCAGATGATCGAGTGCGTTGAACGGGTTGAAGCAGTGCCCGCAGCGGACTTCGCCATGGCGTGCGCGAAGCTGCTCCGGCCGGACCCGGAACACCGTCTGGCAGGCCGGGCAGCGGGCGAACATCATGGCCCGTCGTGCTCCCCGCGACGGCCTTCGAGGCGTACCCAGCCGTCGTGTGCGGCGCCGACTTCAAGTGCGATGTAAGGGGCATAGGCGGCGATCACCTGATCGGCTTGCGCTTCGAGCACGCCGGAGAGTGCGATCCGTCCATCCGGCGCCACCCGGGCGCTGAGCAGCGGTGCCAGTACGCACAGCGGGTTGGTGAGGATGTTGGCCACGACGATGTCGAAACGCGCATCCAGCGGTTCGCGCGAGTGCTGCAGCCGCAGGCTGACGCCATTGCGCTGCGCGTTGTCCTGTGCGGCCACCAGGGCCTTGTCGTCGATGTCCACGCCGAGCACGTCGCCGGCGCCCAGGCGGGCGGCGGCGATGCCGAGGATGCCCGAGCCGCAGCCGTAGTCGAGCACGGTGTCGCCCGCCCGTACGGCGTCGCACAGCCACTGCAGGCAGAGCCGGGTGGTGGGGTGCGAGCCGGTACCGAAGGCCATGCCCGGGTCCAGCTCGATGTTGATCGCGGAGGCGTCCGGCGCCTGGTGCCAGGACGGGACGATCCACAGGCGGTCGGTCACGTGGATGGGCTCGAACTGGCTCTGGGTGAGTTGCACCCAGTTCTGTTCGGCCACCTCGCTCACGCTGAACGGCGGCACCGCGTCGAAGCCGGCTTCGCTCGCGGCCCGGGCGAGTGCTACGGCGAGGTCGATGTCCTCGTCGAACAGGGCCACCACCCGGCTGTGGTCCCACAGCCGGGTGGGGTGGTGGCCGGGTTCGCCGAACTGCGGTTTCTCGGCCGCGGTGCCGGCGTCGGCATCCTCGATGCCGACCGACAGGGCGCCGGCCTCCATCAGGGCATCTGACAGCGCCTCGGCCTTGGCGGATTCAGCCTGCAGGGTGACCGACAGCCACACGGTTCAGGCCTTCTTCACTTCGTTGCGGTCGGCCAGCTTGTGCTCCAGGTAGTGGATGCTGGTGCCGCCTTCGATGAAGCGCGCGTCGAGCATCAGTTCCTGGTGCAGCGGCACGTTGGTCTTGATGCCTGACACCGCCATTTCGGACAGCGCGATGCGCATCCGGCGGATCGCCTGCTCACGCGTGTCGCCGTAGGCGATCAGCTTGCCGATCATCGAATCGTAGTGCGGCGGCACGGTGTAGCCGTTGTACACATGCGAATCGACCCGGATGCCGGGGCCGCCGGGGGTGTGCCAGTTGGTGATGCGCCCGGGAGAAGGGGTGAACTTGAACGGATCTTCGGCGTTGATCCGGCATTCGATCGAATGGCCGCGGAACTCGATGTCGCGCTGCTTGAACCACAGCTTCTCGCCGGCAGCGATGCGCACCTGGGCCTGGACGATGTCCACGCCGGTGATCATCTCGGTGACCGGATGCTCGACCTGCACGCGGGTGTTCATCTCGATGAAGTAGAACTCGCCGTTCTCGTACAGGAACTCGAAGGTGCCCGCGCCGCGGTAGCCGATCTTGCGGCAGGCCTCCGCGCAGCGTTCGCCGATGCGTGCGATCAGCCGGCGCTCGATGCCGGGTGCCGGCGCCTCCTCGATGACCTTCTGGTGGCGACGCTGCATCGAGCAGTCGCGCTCGCCCAGGTACACGGCATTGCCGTGCTGGTCTGCGAGCACCTGGATCTCCACGTGGCGCGGATTCTCCAGGTACTTCTCCATGTACACCACCGGGTTGCCGAAGGCCGCACCGGCTTCCGAGCGCGTGGTGGTCACTGCGTTGAGCAGGGCGGCTTCGGTGTGCACCACGCGCATGCCGCGCCCGCCGCCACCACCGGCCGCCTTGATGATCACCGGGTAGCCGACCGCGCGGGCGATCTTGACGATCTCCTTCGGGTCGTCCGGCAGTGCGCCTTCCGAGCCGGGCACGCAAGGGACTCCGGCGGCCTTCATCGCATCCTTTGCGGACACCTTGTCGCCCATCAGGCGGATGGTGTCCGGGCGCGGGCCAATGAAGACGAAACCGGATTGCTCGACACGCTCGGCGAAGTCGGCGTTCTCCGAGAGGAAGCCGTAGCCGGGGTGGATGGCTTCCGCGTCGGTGACTTCGGCCGCAGAGATGATCGCCGGCACGTTGAGATAGCTCAGGCCGGAGGGCGCCGGCCCGATGCACACCGACTCGTCGGCCAGCTTCACGTACTTGGCTTCGGTATCGGCTTCGGAATGCACCGCGACCGTGCGGATGCCGAGTTCGCGGCAGGCGCGCAGCACGCGCAAGGCGATTTCTCCGCGGTTCGCAATCAGGATCTTTTCAAACATGGGTGGTCTCCGCGGTGAAGCCGCCCTCGTGGCCTGCGGCCACGGTGCAATTTGGCTGCGCCGCAGCGCCGCCAGCCGGCGGCTGGTCACCGCGGTTCGCGATCAGAATCTCGTCGAACATGATGCGATCAGCCGATAACGAACAGCGGCTGGCCGTATTCGACCGGTTCGCCATTGTCGACCAGGATGGCCTTGATGACGCCGCTGGCGTCGGCCTCGATTTCGTTCATCAGCTTCATCGCCTCGATGATGCACAGGCGCTCGCCTTCGTTCACGCTCTGGCCGACATCGACGAAGGGCTTGGCGCCCGGCGAGGCGGCGCGGTAGAAAGTGCCGACCATCGGGGACTTGACCACGTGGCCCTCGGGCAGCGCGTCCTCGTCGGGCGCTGCCGCGACAGCCGGTGCCGCCGCCACTGCGGCAGGCGCGGCAACCGGCATCTGGTGCATGTAGGTGGCTTGCGGGGCGGCGCTCAGGTGCTTGGCGATGCGGACCTTCTCCTCGCCTTCGGTCACCTCGAGTTCGGAAATGCCCGATTCCTGGACGAGGTCGATCAGTTTCTTCAGCTTGCGCAGATCCATGCTGTTCTCCGGACAGGACGGCGCCCGATCGGGGCCGTCAGGTATGTTTAATGTTGTGCTTCCCGCAGGCGCGAGAGGGCGAACTCGAGGGCGGCCATGTAGCCGTAGGCCCCGAGGCCGCAGATGACACCGGCGGCGCGATCCGAGAAGTACGAATGCTGGCGGAACGGTTCGCGCGCGTGGATGTTGGACAGGTGCACCTCGACGTAGGGGATGGACACCGCCGCCAGGGCGTCGCGCAGGGCGACGCTGGTATGGGTGTAGCCCGCCGGGTTGATGACGATGAAGTCGACGCCTTCGGACGCCGCGGCCTGAACCCGGTCGATGAGCTGACCTTCGTGATTGCTCTGGAAGGACTCGATCAGTGTGCCTTCGGCGCGTGCGCGCGCTTCCATGGCAGCGTGGATGTCCGCCAGTGTGGTGCGGCCGTAGATGTCCGGTTCGCGGGTGCCGAGCAGGTTCAGGTTGGGGCCGTGAAGAACCAGGATGCGGGCCGCCGGGGGCGGTGCAGATTGGGTCTTTTGGCTGCGTTTTGAGCGCGTCATGGCGGCAAGTTTGCCGCAAATCGCTGCATTTTGTCCAGCACGGCGAAAGCGCTCAGCCTTGTTGGCGTGGCAGCAGTGCGCGAATTTTGCCTTCGAGTTCGTCCTCTTTCAAGGTGCCGAGCTTGATATGGGCGATGCGTCCGTCGCGCCCGAAGATCACGGTAAATGGCAAGGCCTGCGCCGTATTGCCGAATTCGGCCGCCATCTGCAGGGTTTGCGGCGTGCCGATCAGCAGCGGATAGGGAATGTTGTACTGGTCCTGGAAGGCCCGCACCTTGTCCGCGCTGTCGATCGACAGGCCGACGAACTGCACGGGCTGGTCGGCCATGCGTTCGCTGACCGCGACGAAATCGGGGATTTCCTTGCGGCAGGGCGGGCACCAGGTGGCCCAGAAATTCACCACCAGCACCTTGCCCTGCCATTGCGCGAAGGGCTGCGGCGTGCCGGCGAGGTCGGGCAGGGCGAGGGCGAGCAAGGTTGCGCCGGCGTCGGGGCTCACGCCGGCCTGGGCGGCGCCCGGCGCGACGGCGCGGTTGGTGAGATAGCCGGCGGTTGCGGCGACGCACGCGACAAGCACGATGAGGGCGAGTTGCAGGGGGCGTTTCATGGGGTGGTTTCCTGGGCCGGGGTTGCGAGCAAGGCCTCGACCTGTTGCAGGCGGGCCCGTTCGTGGGTCCTGCGACCCACGCGCTCGGCGCCCGAAGGATAGATCGACAGGCGCACCGGCAGCTCATCCCAGTCGAAGGCCAGCACTGTCTCCGGCGGGTTGGGGCCGGGGTGGCGGGGCTTGCGATGCTCGTAGGCGACATCCTCGTTGAGGAAGAAGATCTCCACTTCCTTCGTGCTCTCCGGGTACAGGTCGATCTCGATCTCGGCGTAGCGTCCGGCGGTGCCGTCCAGTACGCCGCCGGTCAGGTAGGGGCGGAAGTCTTCCAGCTGGCGCATGATCTCCACCGCGGCCTGGCGCATCTCGCGCACCCGGTCGTCCTGTTCCTCGTCCTGGTAGAGCGCCTGCCAGGCGCGCAGTTCCGCCTCGATCTCGGCGTTGGTCGGCAGGGTTTCCGTTTCGCTGGCGCCGAGCTGGCGCGCCGCCTTGCGCTTGGCAAAGCCATAGTCGCCGATTCCGTCTTCGGCCATCATGCGGGCGGCAAGCGCGGCGATCTCCCGACGCAGGGTGCCGGTACGGGGCGGACTGGCTCGTGTGGGCATGGTCGCGGGCGGCTGGGCGCCTTCGGGTAGAATGCCGCCCATTCTACACCGGTCGATTGCGGGCGTTTTTCAATGCTTGCCCGGCGCCTGCGGAGTTCTCATGCACATTCACATTCTCGGCATCTGCGGCACCTTCATGGGTGGCGTGGCGCTGCTCGCGCGCGCCGCCGGGCATACCGTCACCGGCTGCGACGCCAACGTCTATCCGCCGATGAGTACCCAGCTCGAGGAGCAAGGGATCGGCCTGGTGGAGGGCTACGATCCGCGGCAGGTCGATCTTGCGCCCGACATCTTCGTCGTCGGCAATGCGATCTCGCGCGGCAATCCGCTGCTCGAGGAAATCCTCGATCGCGGCTTGCCCTACGTCTCGGGGCCGCAGTGGCTGGCCGAGCATGTGCTGGCCGGACGCTGGGTGCTGGCGGTGGCCGGCACGCACGGCAAGACCACGACGACCTCGCTGCTCGCCTGGATGCTGGAGGATGCGGGTCTGAATCCCGGTTTCCTGATCGGCGGCGTGCCGAAGAACTTCGGTGTTTCCGCGCGGCTCACCGAGTCGCCGTTCTTCGTGATCGAGGCGGACGAGTACGACACGGCGTTCTGCGACAAGCGCTCGAAGTTCGTGCATTACCGTCCGCGCACTGCGATCCTGAACAATCTCGAGTTCGATCATGCGGACATCTTCGCCGATCTGGCGGCGATCGAGACGCAGTTTCATCATCTTGTGCGCATCATGCCGCACACTGGACGGATCGTCGCGAATGCCTCGGAAGGCGCGCTCAAGCGGGTGCTGGAGCGCGGCTGCTGGTCGGAGCTGGAGTGGTTCGACACACCCGATGGCTGGACGGCCGAGGCGGGGGCGAGTGATGCGGAAGCCGTGTTCGGCCTGGCTGGGCGCGAACTCGGCAGGGCGCAGATGACCCTGGCCGGGCGCCACAACCGCGCCAATGCGCTGGCGGCCATTGCCGCCGCGCGCCATGTGGGCGTGCCGCCGGAACAGGCGATCGCCAGCCTGGGGCGCTTTGCGGGCATCAAGCGGCGGCTGGAGGTGCGTGGCGAGGTGAGCGGGGTCACCGTCTACGACGACTTCGCCCATCACCCCACGGCGATCGCCCTCACCGTCGAGGGTCTGCGCCGCCGCCAGCCCGCCGGGCGCATCCTGGCGGTGCTGGAGCCGCGTTCCAATACCATGAAACTCGGGGTGATGAAGGCGCAGCTGCCGGATAGCCTGGCCTCGGCTGACCGGGTGTTCTGCTTCACCGGCGGACTGGGCTGGGACGCCGCCGAGGCGCTCGCCCCGCTGGGTGCGCGCGCGAGCTGCCATGCCGAACTGGCGCACCTGGTTGCAGCGGTGGTCGATGCGGCGCGGCCCGGCGACCACGTGCTGGTGATGAGCAACGGCGGCTTCGGCGGCGTGCATGACAAGCTGCTGGCCGCGCTGGCGCATGAGGGTGGCGTGCGCGGCTGAAGAGCGGCGGCTGTCGCGGAACGCGGGCATGGGGACAGAAAACGAAGAGCCCGGGATCTCTCCCGGGCTCCTGGACTGCTGGTGGGCCCTGCGGGACTCGAACCCGCAACCAAAGGATTATGAGTCCTCTGCTCTAACCGATTGAGCTAAAGGCCCCTGTTGCGCGCCCGCACGGATGGCGGGCGCGGTGAGAGAGCCTCAAGCGTCGCTGTCGAGGAAGCTGCGCAGGCGCTCCGAGCGGCTGGGGTGGCGCAGCTTGCGCAGGGCCTTGGCTTCGATCTGGCGGATGCGCTCGCGGGTGACGTCGAACTGCTTGCCGACCTCTTCCAGCGTGTGGTCGGTGTTCATCTCGATGCCGAAGCGCATGCGCA
>JAUVWV010000237.1 GCA_030603925.1 Thauera sp.
CATCGTCTCCCGTGCGTCGTCGTCGATCCCCAGCTCGCTCGGCCAGCGCCGGCCGCGCAGATCGTACTCCATTCCGATGAGGTCCATCCCGCCCTGAACCTCGACGACCTGTGCCAGGTACAGCCACGCCTGTGCCAGGGCGTTCAAGTGGCCTTCCAGTCTCAACAACCGGCCTTCCATGCTGTCCATCGCCGCGCTCCCCGTTCGTGAGTGACGAACCCAGCATAGGACGATGAACAGGCCCGAATCCCGTATTTGTTTGGAAGGTAGGACGTGAGCTGCTGGCGAAGAATCGCCCGAGTTTGGACGGCGCAAAACTGCGCCGTGCGCAGGTAATGAAGGAGCACCCGCGACGAGTGCATGCTGGCTTTCGCCCCCTTCTCTCAACGTCCGAAACGACTTCGCGGGTGCGGAACTGCTACGCCCAAACGGGCGCGATGGGACAAGGTCGCCGCGCCGGCAGATATCCATCTGTGGACGCCATCAACCCTCCTGCGCCGTGCGCAGCTGAGCCACTATAGCCCAACCGCGGAACCCAAACGAGCCACCCGCCGACCCCAACTCCTCGACGCCGGACTGCCCGCCCGCTCTGTTGCACCTGTCGCAAGCCTCTTGCAGATCTGGGGGCCGAATATCCCTTCATATCCCAACAAATCCCGGATTTATCGCAGCGCTCCCCCCAGATTTATCTCGTCCCCTCTCACCCGTACGACAGAAAACGATAACAGCCAGAGGACTCACATGCAGAACCTGCGCAAGCGCGTGCTTTCCACCGTGTTGACCACCGCCTTCCTTGGCGCGGCCGGTCTGGCCCATGCGGAGCGTCCGCTCAATGTCGATGATGCCGGCACCCTGGAGAAGGGCGGCGCGAAGCTGGAAGCCGGCTGGTCCAAGGACGACAAGGCGCGCGGCTTCGAGGCGGCCGCCGGCTTCGCGCCGATCGACAAGCTGGAGCTGGAGGTCGGCCTCGCGCGTACCCGCGACCGCGCCGCCTCGCCCGCCGACACCATCAACGGCCACGGCCTGACGATCAAGTGGGTGCCGCTGCAGGTGGAGACCGGCCTCTCGGCCGGCCTGAAATACGAGTTCGGCCGCGACCGCCTGGACGGCGTGTCCACCCGCGTACATGCGCTGAACGGCCTGCTGAGCTGGCGCTTCGAGGATGGCCCGGCGGTGCACCTCAATCTCGGCCGCGAAATCACCCGCGAGCGCGGCGAACGCGAAGGGGTGAATACCTGGGGCGTGGCGCTCGATCTGCCGCTCACCGAACAGCTCGACTTCGTGGTCGAGACCTTCGGCGCCGAGCACAGTGGCCCGGACCGTGCGCTCGGCCTGCGCTACGAGATCGCCGACGGGCTGAAGCTGTCCGGTGCGCTCGGCCGCGGCAACGGCCGCAATTTCGCCAATGCGGGCATCGCCTGGGAGTTCTGAGCTGCCGGCGCCGCCCGCTCGCCCTGCTGACCGACCACCAATAACAGGAAGATGACCCGATGCGACTGATCACCCTCGTTTCCGCTCTTGCCGCGCTGCAGTTCTCCACCGTCACGCTGGCCGCGGAGCCGGTGAGCGCGCCGCGCGTGCTCGCCCACTACGGCGAGCTGGTGCATGCCAGCTACGCCGACGCCCACTCCGGTGCGCTGGCCTTGCAGCAGGCGGTCGACGCTTTCGTCGCCGCGCCCTCCGAAGCCGGTCTGCTGGCCGCCCGCAAGGCCTGGCTGGCGGCGCGCGAGTGGTACGGCCAGACCGAAGCCTTCCGTTTCTACGGCGGCCCGATCGACGGCGAGGACGGCCCGGAAGGACAGATCAATGCCTGGCCGATGGACGAGGCCTATGTGGACTTCGTCGACGGCGCGCCCGAGGCCGGCATCATCGCCGACCGCGCGATCCCCATCGACATGGATACGCTGGCGGGCCTGAACGAGAAGGACGGCGAGGAGAACATCTCCACCGGCTGGCACGCCATCGAGTTCATGCTGTGGGGCCAGGATCTGTACGAGGACAGCCCGGGGCGGCGCGCCTACACCGACTTCGTGGACGGCCAGGCGCCCAACGCCGACCGCCGCCGCGCCTATCTGAAGGCCACCACCGAACTGCTGGTGAACGACCTCGCCGGGCTGGTCGAGGCCTGGGCGCCGGACGCCGACAACTTCCGCAAGGATTTCCTCGCCGACCCGGCCAACCTCACCAAGGTGATCTCGGCGATCGGCATCCTGTCGCGCGGCGAGCTGGCCGGCGAACGCATCGAGGTGGCGCTCGATTCGCAGAACCAGGAAGACGAGCATTCCTGCTTCTCCGACAACACCCACCGCGACATCGTCGCCAACGCCGTCGGCATCCGCAACGTGTGGCGCGGCCAGTACACCCGTGCCGACGGCAGCCTGCTCGTCGGTCCGGGGCTGCGCGACCTGGTGGCGGCGAAGAACAAGGCGGTGGCGGCTCGCGTGGACGGGCAGATCGACGCCTCGGTGAAGGCGGCGGAGGCCATTCCCGCGCCCTTCGATCAGGCCATCCTGTCCGGCAATCCGGGGCGCCCCAAGGTCGAGGCCACCGTGGTGGCGCTGAAGAAGCAGACCGAAGGCCTGGTGGAGGCGGCGTCCGTGCTCGGCATCAAGCGCCTGAACACCGCGCTGCCCGAGTAAGCCCCAGTCCGCGCCTGCGCGGCGGCGGGCCTTCGCCCGTCGGCTGCGCAGGCTCTTTCCGCCGTAGCGTCCCTGCCGAAACCTGCCCGCCTCCCATGACTTCTCCCCGCCTGCTCCTCGGCCTCGGCGCGCTTGCCGCCGGTGTCGCACTCTCCGCCACCCTGTCCGCCGCATCCGCCATCGGCTTCGAGCCGGGCGAAGAACTGCCGGGTGGCGCCACCACCACGCCGGACCACGGCCGCAACGCCTTCTCCTACCCGGCGGCCAATCTGTCGGTGGATCGCCAGACGCCCTTCTTCATCGGCAACTCCTTCTTCAAGAAGAGCTGGGTCGGCGCACCGGCCTCCACCACCGGGCGCGACGGACTCGGCCCGCACTTCATCGCGCGCTCCTGTGCCGGCTGCCACGTGCTCGACGGGCGCGGCGCGCCGCCGGCGGTGGACGCGAACGGCGTCAGCACCGAGCAGCCGGTCGGCCTGCTGCTGCGCCTGTCGATTCCGGGCGACGGCGGCAAGGACGGCGTGGTGCCCGAACCCACCTACGGTGGCCAGCTCAACAACCTGGCGCTGCCCGACGTGCGCCCCGAAGCACGCATCACCGTGCGCTACGAGGAGATTGCCGGACAGTTCGCCGACGGCACGCCTTACAGCCTGCGCAAGCCGAGCTACGCGCTCACCGATCTGGGCTACGGCCCGCTGCATCCGCAAACCCTGATCTCGCCGCGCGTCGCGCCGCAGGTCATCGGCCTCGGCCTGCTCGAAGCTATCCCGGAAGCCCGGTTGCGTGAGATCGCCGCGCGCCAGGCCGCGGAAGGCGCGGGCATTTCCGGGCGCCTGAACCGGGTGTGGGATGCCTATGCACAGGACTGGGTGGTCGGCCGCTTCGGCTGGAAGGCCAACGTCGGCACCGTGGCGCACCAGACCGCCGGCGCCTTCAACGGCGACATCGGCATCACCTCGCGGCTGTTCCCGCACGAAGAGTGCACCGCCGCGCAGGCCGACTGCCTGGCCCGCCAGCAGCAGGAGGCGACGTGGCGCACCGAGCGCGGCGAACACCGTACCGACATCGACGACCGCTCGCTGGAACGCACCATCTTCTACACCGCCACCCTCGCTGTGCCGGAACGCCGCAAGCCGCGCGACCCGCAGGTGCTCGCCGGCAAGCGCATCTTCCATGAAGCGCGCTGCGCCAGCTGCCATGTGCCCAGCCATGTCACCGGCGCAGCGCCGGACTTCCCCGAGCTGTCCGGCCAGACCATCTGGCCCTACACCGACCTGCTGCTGCACGACATGGGCGAAGGACTGGCCGACGGCCGTCCCGACTTCGAGGCCGACGGGCGCGAATGGCGTACCCCGCCGCTGTGGGGCATCGGCCTGATCCCGGCGGTCAACGGCCACCAGTACCTGCTGCACGACGGGCGTGCGCGCGGCGTGCTGGAGGCCATCCTGTGGCACGGCGGCGAGGCCGAAGCCTCGAAGCAGCATGTGCTGGGCCTGGGCAAGGAGGCGCGCGAAGCGCTGGTGAAGTTCGTGGAGTCGCTGTGATGGGCGCCGCGCACCGCCTTGCAGCCCTGCTGCTCGCCCTTGTCGCGCCGTTCGCTGCGGCGACTGCGCCGGCGCCCTATGTGATGCCGTCGCAGTGGATGGCTGCGCTCACCGATGCGCACCTGGCGCCCGGCTACGCCGAACTGGGCGAGCGGGTCGCTGCGCTGGGGGCCGCGCTGCAGGCCACCTGTGCCGGCCAGCCGGGCGCGCAGGCGGCTGCCCGCGTGCGCTGGCGCGAGGCCCAGCTCGCACTGCGCGCGCTCACGCCGTTGCCCTTCGGCCCGGTGCTGGAGACCCGCGTGCTGCGGCGCATCGACTTCTGGCCGACGCGCCCGGCGCAGATCGAGCGCTCCATCGCGCAGTACGCGCAGAACCCGGCGGATACCGCGCGCATCGGCCTGTCCGCGCGCGGCCTGCCGGCCATCGAGTACCTGCTGTTCGACAGCGGGCGTGCGCCGCTCGCCGAGCACCCGGCGGCCTGTCGCTACGCTGTCTGGCTGGCGCACGATGCCGCCGGCGCGCTTGCCGACACCACCGCCGGCTGGCCGGCATGGCGCGCCGCGCTGGCCGACGCCGACGCGGAACGCGAGGCGCGCCTGATCGGCGACGGCATCAACATCCTGATCGGCAGCACCGAACTGCTGCGCCTCAAGTACCTGGAGAAGCCCCTGCGCCCGCGCAGCGGGCCGGCGGAAAGCGATGCCTGGCGCAGCGGCGCGGCGCGCGACGGGCTGCTCGCCTACTTTGCCGGCCTGCGCGCCGGTTTGCAGGGCGGCGAGGGCCGCCCCGGCCTCACCGCGGTGATGCGCGGACGCGGCCTGCTGGCGCTAGGCGAGCGCATCGATGCGCAACTCGATGCGGTGGGCGTCGCGCTCGACGCACTGCCCGGCGACTTTGCCGACGAGGCCGCCCGCCCGGCCGCCGACGCGCTGATGACCGAACTCGGCCGCCTGCAGCGTCTGCTTGCCGAAGACGTCGCCGAGGCGATGAAGGTCACCGTCGGTTTCGGAGAGAACGATGGCGATTGACCCGCGCCGCCGCCGCCTGCTCGGCGCCCTGCCTGCCGGCCTGCTGCTCGCCCAAC
>JAUVWV010000332.1 GCA_030603925.1 Thauera sp.
CGAAGTGGCCGATGTTGCAGACAATGGCCTGGTCCTTCATCGCCGCCATGTGGTCGTGGGTGATGACGTGGAAGTTGCCGGTGGTGGTGACGAAGATGTCGGCCTTGTCGGCCGCGTACTCCATGGTGACCACGCGGTAGCCTTCCATGGCCGCCTGCAGCGCGCAGATCGGGTCGATCTCGGTGACCCACACCTGGGCGGAGAGCGCGCGCAGGGCCTGGGCGGAGCCCTTGCCCACGTCGCCATAGCCGCACACCACGGCGATCTTGCCGGCGATCATCACGTCGGTGGCGCGCTTGATGCCGTCCACCAGCGACTCGCGGCAGCCGTAGAGGTTGTCGAACTTGCTCTTGGTCACCGAGTCATTGACGTTGATCGCGGGGAACTTCAGGTCGCCGCGCGCATGCATCTGGTACAGGCGATGCACGCCGGTGGTGGTCTCCTCGGTGACGCCCTTGATCTGCGCCAGGCGGGTGGAGTACCAGCTCGGGTCGGTCGCGAGCTTGGCCTTGATCGCGGCGAACAGGATGGTCTCTTCCTCGGAGCCCGGCTTGGCCAGCACGGAGAGGTCCTTTTCGGCCTTTGCGCCCAGGTGCAGCAGCAGGGTCGCGTCGCCGCCGTCGTCGAGGATCATGTTCGAGTAGCCGCCGTCGGCCCACTCGAAGATGCGGTGGGTGTAGTCCCAGTAGTCGCTGAGCGACTCGCCCTTCACTGCGAACACCGGGATGCCTTCGGCGGCGATCGCCGCGGCGGCGTGGTCCTGGGTGGAGAAGATGTTGCACGACGCCCAGCGCACTTCGGCGCCCAGCGCGGTCAGCGTCTCGATCAGCACCGCGGTCTGGATGGTCATGTGCAGCGAGCCGGTGATGCGTGCGCCCTTGAGCGGCTGGCTGGCGGCGTACTCCTCGCGGATCGCCATCAGGCCCGGCATTTCGGTTTCGGCGATGCGGATTTCCTTGCGTCCCCAGTCGGCGAGCGACAGGTCGGCAACCACGAAATCCTTGAAATCAGCCACAGCGTTCATAAGAAGCTCCATGCTATGGCCGGGGGGGAGGGGGAGAGAATCGCGTGCGGCTCACCCGGCATCCCCAACCCGGCAGGGTTGAGAAGTGAAACGCGCGAGGCGTTTCGGGTGAGCGCCGTTCAAGCGGCCGCAGCGCAGGGCGCTGCGGCTTTCCGAGCCTGGGGGGCCGGCGGATGCGGCGCCTCGCAGCGCTCCTCGGAAGAAGCGGATTATACGCCTGGCGGGCGTCCGTTGTGGCGCACCAGCGAGACGATCAGGGTGATTACGGTGAGCGGCATCACATAGCTCAGCATCACCCCGGAGAAGGCCTGCAGGGCGTCGTGCTGCTGCGCGGCGAGCACAAGGTAGGCGGTGTAGGCCGCATAGTAGGCGAGGAACACGCCGCCCTCCCAGCGTGCGATCTCGCGCCCGGTAATCAGGATGGGCAGGCAGGCGAAGGCCACCGCCAGCATCACCCACAGGTCGAAGTTGCGCGCCGCTTCCGGTACCGGGATGCCGGCCGAAGAAACCAGGCCGGTGGCGCCGATCACCGCGAAGATGTTGAACACGTTGCTGCCCACCACGTTGCCCACCGCGATGTCGCGCTGGCCGCGCAGCGCGGCGACGATGGAGGTGGCGACCTCGGGCATCGAGGTGCCGACGGCGACCACCGTCAGGCCGATCACCAGGTCGCTGACGCCGAAGATCTTCGCCACGCCGACTGCGGCATTCACCAGCCAGTCGGCGCCGAGCACCAGCAGGGCCAGGCCGCCGGCCACCAGCGCGAGCTGCACGCTCCAGTGGCGGTCCCAGTTCGAGGTGGGAATCTCGTCGGCAAATTCGTCTTCGGTGGCTTTCGAGGCGCGGCGCGACTGACGGATCAGGAACACCGTGTAGGCCACCACCAGGGCGAACAACAGCGCGCCTTCGAAGCGGCTGATGTGGCCGTCGAGGGCCATCACCACCATCAACAGGGAGGCGCCGATCATGATCGGCACCTCCTGGCGGATGATCTGCTCGGCCACCAGCAGCGGGGTGATCAGCGCCGAGATGCCGAGGATCAACAGGACGTTGGCAATGTTGCTGCCGACCACGTTGCCGATCGCCAGGTCCGCATTGCCGGCCAGCGTGGCACCCACCGAGACTGCCATTTCCGGCGCGCTGGTGCCGAAGGCGACCACGGTGAGGCCGACCACCAGCGGCGAGATGCCGAAGGAGACGGCCAGGCGCGAGGCGCCGCGCACCATGACGTCGGCGCCCACCACCAGGACGGTGAGGCCGAGGACGAACATGAGGAGATGGGTCAGCATGGAATCGGGCAGGGCTCGAAGGTGCGCCAGAATAACAGCGGCCGCCCCTTGCGGGCGGCCGTTTCAGGTACTTACAGTCCGGCGGCGTCGCGCAGTGCGGCGGCCTTGTCGGTCTGCTCCCAGCTGAACTCCGGCTCGTCGCGGCCGAAGTGGCCGTAGGCGGCGGTCTTGGCATAGATCGGGCGCAGCAGGTCCAGGGTCTGGATGATGGCCTTGGGGCGCAGGTCGAAGTGGGCGCGGATCAGTTCGACGATCTTCTCGTCGCTGACCTTGCCGGTGCCGAAGGTGTTGACCATCAGGCTGACCGGCTTGGCCACGCCGATGGCGTAGGCCACCTGCACCTCGCACTTGTCGGCCAGGCCGGCGGCGACGACGTTCTTCGCCACGTAGCGTCCGGCGTAGGCGGCCGAGCGGTCGACCTTGGAGGGGTCCTTGCCGGAGAACGCGCCGCCGCCGTGGTGCGCCGCGCCGCCGTAGGTGTCGACGATGATCTTGCGCCCGGTCAGGCCGCAGTCGCCGTGCGGGCCGCCGATGACGAAGCGCCCGGTCGGGTTGATCAGGTAGCGCACCTCGCCGCCCATCAGTTCCGCGGGCAGGACCGGCTTGATGATCTCCTCGATCACCGCTTCGGAGATCTGTGCGTGCGAAGCCTCCGGGCTGTGCTGGGTGGACACCACCACGGTGTCGATCGCCGCCGGCTTGCCGTCGACGTACTTCACCGTGAGCTGGCTCTTGGCGTCCGGGCGCAGCCACGGCAGGCGGCCGTCCTTGCGCAGC
>JAUVWV010000232.1 GCA_030603925.1 Thauera sp.
AAGGCCTTCATGCGCAGGATCACGCCGGCCAGCGAGGAGCGCAGGATCTCCGGGTCGGTGTGCGGCGGGCGGCGCTCGAAATCCTCTTCGTCGTACAGGCGGAAGCAGATGCCGTCCATCACCCGGCCGCAGCGCCCGGCGCGCTGGCGCGCGGCGGACTGGGCGACCTTCTCGATCTGCAGCTGCTCGACCTTGTTGCGGTAGCTGTAGCGCTTGACCCGCGCCAGACCGGTATCGACCACGTAGCGGATGCCGGGCACGGTGAGCGAGGTCTCGGCGACGTTGGTGGCCAGCACCACGCGCCGCCCCTTCGAGCCGGCGAACACCCGCGCCTGCTCCTGCGCCGACTGGCGCGCGAACAGCGGCAGGATCTCGGTGCCGGCGGCGTGGTGGGCGTGGCGCAGGGCTTCGGCGGCCTCGCGGATCTCGCGCTCGCCGGGCAGGAACACCAGCACGTCGCCGGGGCCGCTCAGCTGCGCCTCGTCCACCGCGTCGACCAGGGCTTCGTAGAGGTCGCGCTTCTTCGCGTCGCGCCGCGCGGGGGAGTTGGTATTGGCGTTGGCGTTGGCGCTGTCGCCGTCGTCCTCGGCGACCGGACGGTAGCGCATCTCGATCGGGTAGAGGCGGCCGGAAACCTCGATCACCGGCGCCGGCTGCCCCGCGGCGTCGGCAAAGTGGCGGGCGAAGCGCTCGGCGTCCAGGGTGGCCGAGGTGACGATCACCTTCAGGTCCGGGCGGCGCGGCAGCAGAGTGCGCAGGTAGCCGAGCAGGAAGTCGATGTTGAGGCTGCGCTCGTGGGCCTCGTCGATGATCAGCGTGTCGTAGGCCGACAGCCAGGGATCCCCCTGGGTTTCCGCCAGCAGGATGCCGTCGGTCATCAGTTTGATGCTGGACGTCGGGCTGAGGCGGTCGGTGAAGCGGATCTTGTAGCCCACCGCCTGGCCGAGCTCGCTCTTCAGCTCCTGGGCGATGCGCGCCGCGGTGCTGCGCGCGGCGATGCGGCGCGGCTGGGTATGGCCGATCAGGCCGTGCACGCCGCGTCCCAGCGCCAGGCAGATCTTGGGCAACTGGGTGGTCTTGCCGGAGCCGGTCTCGCCGCACACGATGATCACCTGGTGGGCGGCGATCGCCGCGGCGATTTCCTCGCGGCGCTGGTTGACCGGCAGGTCGGCGGGGAAATCGGGCACCGGCAGGGCGGCGCGGCGCGCAGCCACCGCGGCGCGCGAGCGTTCCAGCAGCGCCTCCAGGTCGGCCTGCAGCTTCGCCCGTTTGTCGCCCGTGGCACGGTGCAGCGCACGCGCCAGACCGACCAGGCGGCCTCGGTCGGCGGCCAGGCAGTCGTCAGTATTCAGCGCGACGCGCGGCGCAGCCTGCGGAGAAGGGGAAGAGGTCATCGATGCGGCGGAATGCGATGCGGGTCAGCTGCGCAAGGCGTTGAACAAGGTATAGCCGGCCCAGGTCATCAGCAGCGCGCCGGCCACATGGGCGAGCAGGTGACCGGCGAACCAGCCCCATGCGCCGCGCTGGACGAGGTGAAGGGCCTCGGCGGAGAAGGTCGAGAAGGTGGTCAGCCCGCCCAGCACGCCGGTGGTCATCAGCAGCTTCATGGCCGGACTCATCGCCGGCCAGGCCTGGATCACCGCCAGCGCCACGCCCATCAGGAAGCCGCCGAACAGGTTGGCCACCAAGGTGCCGAGCGGCAGCAGCGGAAACACGCCGTTGAGCAACAGGCCCAGCCCCCAGCGCAGCCAGGCGCCGCAGGCCGCGCCGACGCCCACCGCGGCAAAGGCGGCAAAGCCCAGATGGGCACTCATGCCGCACTCGCGGGCGCCGCAGCGGAGGCAAGCGCCGCCTCCGCGGCCGGCCCGTCGATACGCACGCCTTCGGGCAGGTGCAGGGTGCGGGTCGGGAAGGCAATCTCGGCGCCATGTGCGGCAACGATATCGGCAATCTTCAACATCACGTCCTGTTTGATCTCGTGGAACAGCACCCAGGCGGTGGTCTTGGTGAAGGTGTACACCATGATGTCGAGCGAGGACGCGCCGAACTTGTTGAAGTTCACGATCATGGTCTGGCTCTGGTCGATGTCGGGGTGTTCACGCAGCATGGCCTTGATGTCGGCGGCGATAGCCTCCACCCGATCCAGATCGTCATAGCGCACGCCCACGGTCTCGAAGATGCGCCGGTTGGTCATGCGCGAGGGGTTCTCCACGGTGATCTGGGTAAACACCGCATTGGGCACGTAGAGCGGGCGCTTGTCGAAGGTACGGATACGCGTGAGACGCCAGCCGATCTCCTCCACCGTGCCCTCGATCTCCTTGTCCGGCGAACGCACCCAGTCGCCCACCGCGAAGGGCCGATCCAGATACACCATCAGCCCGCCGAAGAAGTTGGCCAGCAGGTCCTTGGCCGCGAAGCCCACGGCGATGCCGCCGATGCCGCCGAAGGCGAGCACGCCGGAAATCGAGAAGCCCAGGCTCTGCAAGCCGACCAGGGTGGCGGTGATCAGCACCGACACGCGCAGCAGCTTGCCGATGGCGTCCACCGTGGTGCGGTCGAGCGGCTCGCCGCGCGCCACGCGCTGCTGCACCACGCTGTCCTGCGCGTTGCGGATGAAGCCGATCAGGAACCAGGTGAGGCAGGCGATCACCCCAACCGTGCGCGCCGGGCCGACCGCCTCGAAGATCGCCGCATCGGTTTCGGTGTGCACGATCTGCGCAGCGAAGGCGATGCCGATGATCCACGCCAGCACGGTGAGCGGCTTGCGCGCCGCCGACACCAGGGCATTGTCCCAGGGCGTGGCCGTGTGCAGGGTGCGCTCTTCCAGCTTCGCCAGTGCGCGGCGCAGGAAGAAGTTGGCCACCACGACCGCCAGCACCACCAGGAAGATCTGCGTGATCAGCATCAGGGTGGCATCGCCCCCGGTGATTTCGGCGATGAGCTTGTCTACCGTGCTTTCGTCCATAGGCTGCGAGCCGTTGCGCGTCCTGCAAAGCGCACATTCTACCGGAGCCCCGCGCGGACCGATTCCGCGACGATGGTGTAGCATGGCCCACCGCCTACCCGGCACGCCCATACCCCGGACCCAGGACGCATGGCCCAGACCTTCTTCTACCTCGGACTGATCGTCTTCCTCGCCTATCTGTTCAGGGCGCTGTTCGACCGCACGCGCATCCCCGACGTGCTGATGCTGATGCTGCTCGGCATCCTCATCGGGCCGGTGCTGGGCTGGGCGGAAGGTGACGACTTCGGCAAGGCCGGGCCGGTGCTGGCCACCCTGGCGCTGATCGTGATCCTGCTGGAAAGCGGCACCTCGCTGCACCTGACCACGCTGCGGCGCTCGCTGTCCAGCACGCTGGGACTTACCCTGGCCTCCTTCTTCGGCACCATGGCGGTGGTGGCCGCCATCGGCCACCTGCTGTTCGGCCTGCCGCTGCTGCTCGCGCTGATGCTGGGCGGCACGCTGGGCGGCACCTCGTCCGCGGTGGTGATCCCCATGGTGCAGGGCCTGCGCATGAGCGAGCGCAGTTCCACCGTGCTGGTGATGGAGTCCGCGCTCACCGACGTGCTGTGCATCGTCGCGGTGTATGCCTTGCTGGACGCCAAACGCTACGGCGAACTGGCGCTCGGGCCGATGAGCTTCGGCATCGCCCAGTCGCTGGGCCTGGCGGTGCTCGCCGGGCTGGCCGGCGGGGTGTGCTGGCTGCTCATCCTGCGCGCCGTGCGGCGCATCCCCGCGAGCCTGTTCGCCTCCATCGCCTTCGCGATGATCCTCTACGGCGCCGCCGAACACCTGCAGATCTCCGGCGCCATCACCGTGCTGGCCTTCGGCATCACCCTCACCAACCGCTCGCGCCTCGGCCTGGCGCGGCTGGGCAAGCTGCCGGCACTGTCCGGCGCCGATCTGGGCTACTTCCGCGAGTGGGTATTCCTGCTCAAGGTGTTCTTCTTCATCTACCTGGGACTGGCACTGGAATTCTCCAATCTCCACTTCTTCGCGGTGGCCGGCGGCGTGGTGCTGGGCATCTACCTGCTGCGCCTGCTGCTGATCAACTACGTGGCCGACCGCAGCACGCCGCGCAGCGAAGGCCCGGTGATGGCGGTGATGGCGCCCAAAGGCCTGGCGGCCGCGGTGCTGGCCGGCGTGCCGCTGCAGTACGGCATCGAGGAAGGCGCGCTGATGCAGGACTTCAGCTTCATCGTGGTGTTCGTCAGCATCACCCTGACCGCCGTGCTGATTCCGCTCCTCAGCCTGCCCGCGGTACGCCGGCCGTGGGAACTGCCGCTGCGCCGCCTGGCGGCGGATGACCCGGCCAGCCGCGACACCGCATCGAACGGAACGCGCTGAGCCCGCGGCCCGCCCGGCGGGCTTGGGCTACAATCACGCGCTATTCGCGCCGGATGCGGCGCGACAACCTCCCGTTTCGAACCGCACATGAACCCCAATACGCCCAAGGATGCCGCCCCCGCGGCCGCCAGCAACTTCATCCGCAACATCGTCGAAGAAGACATGCGCAGCGGCAAATGGAACGGCCGCGTGGAAACGCGCTTCCCGCCCGAACCGAACGGTTACCTGCACTACGGCCACGCCAAGTCGATCTGCCTGAACTTCGGCCTCGCCGAACAGTACGGCGGCATCTGCCACCTGCGTTTCGACGACACCAATCCGGAGAAGGAAGAACAGGAATACGTCGACTCCATCGTCGAGGCGGTGCAGTGGCTGGGCTACGACTGGGGCCAGCACCTGTACTTCGCCTCGGACTATTTCGACCGCATGTACGAGTACGCGGAATACCTGATCCGTGCCGGCAAGGCCTACGTGGATTCGCTCTCCGCCGAAGAGATGCGCGCCTACCGCGGCACGCTCACCGAGCCGGGCAAGGACAGCCCCTTCCGCACCCGCAGCGTGGACGAGAACCTCGACCTCTTCCGTCGCATGCGCGACGGCGAGTTTCCGGACGGCACCCACATCCTGCGCGCCAAGATCGACATGGCCAGCCCCAACATCAACCTGCGCGACCCGGCCATCTACCGCATCCGCAAGGTGGCGCATCACCGCGCCGGCGACAAGTGGTGCGTGTACCCGATGTACACCTTCGCGCACCCGATCGAGGACGCCATCGAGCGCATCACCCACTCCATCTGCACCCTGGAGTTCGAGGCGCAGCGCCCGTTCTACGACTGGCTGCTCGATGCGCTGGCCGAAGGCGGCTACTTCCCCCGCCCGCTGCCGCAGCAGATCGAGTTCGCGCGCCTCAACCTGACCTACGTGGTGCTCTCCAAGCGCAAGCTGATCCAGCTGGTCGATGAAGGCCATGTCGCCGGCTGGGACGACCCGCGCCTGCCCACGCTGATCGGCGCACGCCGCCGCGGCTACACGCCGGAAGGCTTCCGCCGCTTCGCCGAGCGCATCGGGGTGTCCAAGGCGGACTCGTGGATCGACATCAGCGTGCTGGAAGAATGCATGCGCGAGCACCTCAACGAAGCGG
>JAUVWV010000404.1 GCA_030603925.1 Thauera sp.
ACGACGATGCGCGCAAGGCGGCGCTGCTGGCCGATCCGGGCATCATCCGCAACCGCGCCAAGATCGATGCGGCGGTGCTCAACGCGCAGGCCTGGCTGGCGCTGCGCGAGGCGGGCATCGATCCGGTGACCTGGCTGTGGGACTTCGTCGGCGGCCGCCCGGTGGTGAACGCGCCGCGCAGCCTCGCCGAGGTGCCGGCCAGCACGCCGGCATCGGATGCGATGAGCCGCGAATTGCGTCGGCGCGGCTTCAAGTTCGTCGGGTCGACGATCTGCTACGCCTTCATGCAGGCCACCGGCATGGTCAACGATCACACGGTCGATTGCTGGCGGCACCACAGCGGGGATCCGCAGCGATGACGCGCATGGCGGCAGGTGTTAGGATTGCCGCCCGACAAGCCGCACGCTGCGCCGCACGCGCGGCCGCCGCTCGCGGCACCGGAGAGCCACGATGAATTGCCAAGCCCACACCGCCACGCATTGCCCGGAGGCCGGCCGCGCCGCGCCGGCCGCGCGCATTGCGTGCAGCGCGGTGTATCGCGGGCGCGGCGCCCGTCGGCGGGGATGGCCGTGCACCAGTCGCTGAGAACCGTCGTCTTCGCCGATCTGACCGGCAGCACCGGGCTGTTCGAGTCGGTCGGCAACGTGATGGCCACCGAACTCGTCACGCGCGCCATCGAATCGGTCGGCAGCCATCTGCAGCGTGCCGGCGGACGCGTGGTGAAATACCTCGGCGATGGCGTGATGGTGATGTTCGACGATGTCGAGGCCGCCGTCGACGTCTGCGTCGGCCTGCCCGGCGTGCTGCGCAACCTGTCCGATGGCGGCGCCCTGCCGGCACCGCTCGCGGTGAAGGTCGGCATCGACTGCGGCAGCATCGTCGAACGGGGAGGCGACTATTACGGCGACGCGGTGAACGTCGCCTCGCGCCTGTCCGACCTGGCCCAGGCCAACGAAATCCTGCTCAGCGAAGCGGTGTTCCTGCGCCTGCGCGCCGAGCAGCAGGCGGGCTGCCACAGCCTGGACCGCATCACCATCAAGGGCAAGGCCGAGGCGGTGCGGGTCTGGCGGGTGGACTGGGGGCGCACCGCTGAGACCACGCTGATCTTCCCGGTGGGCGTGGACGACGGTGCCGACGAGGAGCCGCGTGCCCTGCAGCGCCTGGAGCTTGCCTGGCTCGACCAGCAGCGCGTGCTGGTGCCCTCCGACGGGCCGCTGGTGGTGGGGCGTGGCGAGGAGGCCGGCTTCGTCATCAATGACCCGCGGGTGTCGCGCCGCCACGCGCGCATCGAATGGACCGGCGGGCAGTGCATGCTCACCGATTTCAGCAGCAACGGCACCTGGGTGCGCCTGGCCGGCGCTGCGCAGGCCCTGATGCTGCGGCGTGACGGCATCATGCTGCACGGCGAGGGCGAGATCGCGCTGGGTGCGCCGCCCGACGACTTCACCGTGCCGACGCTGGGGTTCCGCGTCATCGGCTGAAACAGCGCGGCGGTGGACGGCGCCAGCGTGCTGGCGGAGAATTGTGCACCGCCCCCAATCATGCCGAGCGGGTGGCGTGCGATCCGCGCGCCAAGCCCGCCAACCGGACTTCCCCGCCAGATGAAATCCCTGCTTGCCCTGCTGTGTCTGCTGCCTTCGGCGCTGATGGCCGCCGACTGGACCGCCCGCCCGCTGGCCGAAGTGGCCGTGCATCCCGAGTTCCG
>JAUVWV010000411.1 GCA_030603925.1 Thauera sp.
ATTCGCAGCGCGCCGCGGGGATCTGGTTGAGCATGGCGAGCGGCACGGTCAGGGTGACGCCGTCGTCCGCCTCGCCGGGCGCGTGCAGGTAGGCCAGCCTGAGCTTCTGGCCGAGCACTTCGAAGTGCGCCGGGAAGCGCTCGGTGGTGATGCCTTCGGCCTCGTGGCGCATCAGCTGTTCGCGCGACAGATGCAGGACCTTCGGCTCCGCCTTCTCGGCCTGCTTGCGCCAGCGCTCGAAGCTGGCCAGGTCGACCACCTCGGGCGGCAGCTTGGCGTCGTAGAAGGCGTGGATCAGCTCTTCGTCCACCAGTACGTCGGGGCGCCGGCTCTTGTGTTCCAGGCGTTCGATCTCGGCGACCAGCTTGAGGTTGTGGCGCAGGAAGGGCATGGCGCGCGCCGCACCCTCGGCAATTTCGCCCTGCACCAGGCCTTCGCGGATGAACAGTTCGCGGCACAGCGCCGGGTCGGTGTCGCGGTAGGACACCCCGCGCCGCGCGTAGAGCACCAGGCCATGCACCGTGCCGCGCTCCCAGGCGCGCACCGCGCCGCTGCTCTTCGACCAGTGCGGCTCGAACACGTTGCGGCGCAGCAGGTGGGCGCCGACCTCCTCCACCCACTCGGGTTCTATGCGCGCCAGGCAGCGGCCGAACAGGCGCGTGGTGTCGACCAGCTCGGCGGCCATGATCCACTTGCCGGCCTTTTTCGCCAGCGCCGAGCCCGGGTGCGGCCAGAAGCGGATGCCGCGCGCGCCCAGGTAGCTGCCGGCCTGCGGACCGGAGGCGTCTTCGGCGCGGCAGCCGATGTGACCGAGCAGGCCGGCGAGCAGCGCCTTGTGCAAGGGTTCGTAGGCGATCGGGCGCGCTTCGGCGCCGGCCTCGCCCACTGCGGCCTTAGCGCCGCGCGACGGCGGTTCGGCCTCGGCGGCGGTCTCCGGATGCCAGCCGTGTTCGGCGCACAGCGCATGGAGCTGGGTGTGCACATCGCGCCATTCGCGCATCCGCAGCCAGGACAGGTAGTGCTTCTTGCACCAGGCCTTCTGCTTGCTGCTGCTCTCGTGGCGCAGCACCTCGCTCCAGGCGCGCCACAGATGGATGTACCAGAGGAATTCGGAGCGCTGGTCCTGCTCGCCGCCACGAAAGCGCGCATGCGCCTGATCGGCCGCGCCGGGACTGTCCTGCGGGCGTTCGCGCGGGTCCTGCACCGACAACGCGGCGGCCACCACCAGCATTTCGGCCAGGCAGCCGCGTTCGCGCGCGGCGAGGATCATGCGTCCGACCTTGGGGTCGAGCGGCAGCTTGGCCAGTTCGCGCCCCACCGCGGTGAGCTCGCGCGCGTCGTCGTCGCTGACCGCGCCCAGTTCGGTGAGCAGCTGGTAGCCGTCGCCGATCATGCGCGGCGAGGGTGGATCGATGAAGGGGAAGTCCTCCACCGCGCCGAGCTTCAAGGCCTTCATGCGCAGGATCACGCCGGCCAGCGAGGAGCGCAGGATCTCCGGGTCGGTGTGCGGCGGGCGGCGCTCGAAATCCTCTTCGTCGTACAGGCGGAAGCAGATGCCGTCCATCAC
>JAUVWV010000053.1 GCA_030603925.1 Thauera sp.
CGGGTGCGGATCTCGTGGATGCGGTTGTACAGGGTCTCCAGCTTGGTGGCCTTGTCCACCACGTACTCCGGCGTGGTGACCTTGCCGCAGTCATGCAGCCAGGCACCGATGCGGAACTCGCGCCATTCGTCCTCGCTGTGGAAGCGGAACTCGGCCAGTGGCCCCTCCTCGACCCGGCAGGCGGCCTCGGCCAGCATCAGCGCCAGTTCCGGTACCCGTTCGCAATGCCCGCCGGTGTAGGCGCTCTTCGCGTCGATCGCGCCGGCCACCAGGCGGATCAGCGCATCCATCATCACCCGCTGGCCCTCGACCAGGTTCTGGTTGTCGAGCGCCAGCGCGGCCTGCGCAGCGAGCGCCTCGACGAACTGCACGATGTCGGCGGCGAAGACACCGCGGTGCGCAGCGCCCGCATCGGCCAGTTGCAGCACGCCGAGCGCCTCGCCGTCGCTCGCCACCAGCGGCACCACGAGCATCGACGCGCCGCCGCCCTTGCCCGATGGCAAGCCGTTGCGGCAGATCGTGCGCCGTTCGCGCAGCGCCTGTACGGCGGGGTGCAGCGCGCGGCCGTCGTCGGCATCCAGGGCAATCTCGCCCGCCTCCCCCCGCCCGCCGCTACCCGCTGCCGGGCACAGGGTGTGCCGCTCGGTGACCAGCAGCAGGTCTGCCGAGCCCGCGCCGGACAGGCGCCTGCCGCTTGCGAGGATCTGCGCCACCAGCGGTTCGCGCTCGCGCAGCGAGGACAGCGCCAGGCCGATCGCGACCAGGCTTTCCAGCTTGTCGAGCGCCTGGCGCAGCGCCTCGGTGCGCTCGCGGATCGACAACTTCATCGTGCGGTGCGCCTGGCCGAGCACGTCCAGTTCGTAGAACATCGACTCGACCCGCACATCGCCGCTGAAATCGAGCGCCTGCACGCGCTCCGAGTCCTGCGCCAGGCTGGACAGGGCCTGCGAGGCGCGCCGCGACATCAGGTAAGCCAGCGGCACCGACACGGCGAGCACGAGCAGCGAGATCAGCATGATCTGGTCGCGCGCCTGCACGATGTGGGTGGAGAAGGCGGCCAGCGGCGCGAACGCGGCGACGCGATACACCGTGCCCGGCGCCACCTCCACGGTGCGCAGGGCCAGCACATGGGCCTCGCCGGCCAGTCGCAGGCTGCGGCTCTGCTTGCTGCGCGCAGCACCGAGCGCGCCGTCGAGCGACGCCAGGAAGGGATTGCCCACCTCGTCCAGCGGCGCCAGCACGGGCACCTCGCCCGCCCCGACGACTGCCGCCGAACCGGCAAAGGCGAGCACGCGGTCGCGCGCGTCGAGGATCACCACGCCCCCCGGCTGCCCCGCCGTGCTCGCAGCGACGAAGTCCGCCAGGGACTGCAGCGACAGGTCGGCGCCGAACACCCCGTCGGTCGCGCGCAGGGCGCGTGCGACGGTGATTCCCGGCTCACCGGAGGATTCGAACAGATAGGGTTCGACGGCGATCAGGCTGTCGCCGCCGTGCGCCTGCGCATACCAGGGGCGCTGCACCGGATCATAGACCGCCGGCCCCTCGCGCCCGCCCAGCACACGCTCGCCGGCGTCCAGGAAGCGCCAGCGCTCGATACGCCGGGTCGCCGCGCCGGAAACGCTGCGCACGGCGAAGGCGGTGCCCGGCGGGGCGTCCAGTGCGCCGCGCACCGCCGCCTGGTCGCGCACCCCGATGACCTGGAAGAATTCCCCGCCGGCCAGGCCGAAGTACGCGCCGTAGAGCGCGGGATGCACATCCACCGTGGCCAGCAGATGGGCCAGCAGCGCTTCGGCCACCCGCCCGTCCTGCTGATAGGCCTGCCGTTCGAGCCGCGCCCCCGCCTCCACCACCCGCACGGCGGCACCGGCCAGCGACTGCAGTTTCTGCGCATTGGCATCGGCCATCTGGTCGAAGATGGCCTGCGCACTCTCCTCGGCCATGCGCTCGAAGCGCCCCAGCGCGGAAAACAGGAAGGCGGCCACCAGAGAGATGACGAAGGTCACCAGCAGGAAGGTGGCGACGATGTGGACCCTGAACTTGAAGCGGCGCTGTTGCACTTCATCCTCCCGCTGGCCGGCGCCCCCGGCGAACCGCGGCATCCGCCGATCCTGATGCCCACGTACTATAACCGCGATCCGCATGCGAGGGCAGCGCGCCACTGCGCTATCATCGTCCCTCCTCGCCAGCCACGGTACCCACATGGACAACACCGCCACGACTCCCGACGAACCGGGCTTCGACCTCGATCCGTTCGAACTGCGCGTACTGGGCGTGCTGATCGAGAAGAGCTTCGTCACCCCGGACAGCTACCCGCTCTCGCTCAATGCGCTGATGGCGGGCTGCAACCAGCTCACCGGGCGCGAGCCGGTGATGGAACTGTCCGAGGAGGCGGTGCAGGGTGCCGTCGACAGCCTGATGGAGCGGCGCCTGGTCACGCGCCGCGACCAGGCCGGTGGGCGCGTCGCCAAGTACGAGCACCAGATCCGCCTGCGCCAGTCGCTGCCGCCGGGCGAGCAGGCGGTGCTTGCCACCCTGCTGCTGCGCGGCGCACAGACCGCGGGCGAGATCCGCCAGCGCTGCGAGCGCATGCACCGCTTCGGCGAGATCGCCGAGGTCGAGGCGGTGCTCGAGCACCTGGCCGAAAAATATCCGCCGATGGCGCTCGCCCTGCCGCGCGCGCCGGGCACCAAGGAGGCGCGCTGGGCACATCTGCTGGGCGGCACGGAGGGGCTGGCGCAGCAGGCCGAGGGCAACGCCGACGCCGGGGGCGGCGCAGCGCGCGGCCGTGTGGCGGAACTGGAAGAAGAAGTACGCCATCTGCGTCAGGAAGTGGACTGGCTGCGCGGCGAATTCGAGAAGTTCCGCGCGCAGTTCGAATAAACCCCGCCTTGGCGCGCCAGCGGCGCGCCTGCAAAGGATCTGCCTGCCGTCATGCTGACTCATCCGCAATTCGATCCGGTGGCCATCTCGCTCGGCCCGGTCTCGGTGCACTGGTACGGCCTGATGTACCTGCTCGCCTTCACCCTGTTCATCGTGCTGGGCCGCCTGCACGCGAAGCGGCGCCCGGAGCTGGCGTGGCACGGCCAGCAGGTGGACGACCTGCTGATGTACGGCGTGCTCGGCGTGGTGATCGGCGGGCGCCTGGGCGAAGTGCTGTTCTTCCAGCCCGGCTACTACTTCAGCCACCCGCTGGAGATTCCCGCCATCTGGAAGGGCGGAATGAGCTTCCATGGCGGCTTTCTCGGCGTGCTGGTGGCGATGTGGCTGTACGGCCGGCGCAGCGGCAAGGGTTTCTGGCAGGTCACCGACTTCATCGCCCCCCTGGTGCCCACCGGGCTGGCCGCCGGGCGCATCGGCAATTTCATCAACGGCGAGTTGTGGGGCCGCCCGGCGGACCCCGATCTGCCTTGGGCGATGATCTTCCCCTGGGTGGACGAACTGCCGCGCCACCCCTCGCAGCTCTACCAGGCGGCCGGCGAAGGCCTGCTGCTGTTCGTCATCCTGTGGCTCTATGCGGCGCGCCCGCGCCCGCTGCGCGCGGTGTCGGGCGCCTTCCTGCTGGGCTACGGGGTGTTGCGCTTTGCCGCGGAGTTCTTCCGCACGCCGGACCCGGGCATCTTCGGCACCCTGTCACTCGGCCTGTCGACGGCGCAGTGGCTGTGCGTGCCGATGGTCCTCGCCGGGGCCTGGCTGCTGTACGCGGCGCGTCCCATCGCCCCCGGCGCCGCGCGCTGAGCGCGGTTTACAGATAGCGCGCGGGAATGCCGTCGCGGTCGGCGGCCATTTCGCGCAGGCAGCCCGGCAGTTCGTCCGCCGTGACCACCGCATCCGCACCCAGCGCGCGCGCGGCGCGCGCCGGCATGGAGTCCTGCGCCGGCACCACGGAAACGATCCGCGCATAGGGCGCGACGCGCTTGAGCAGGCCGACGAAGCGCGCCGGCTGCGACACCGAGACGCGCCAGTCGAGCACGGTGACGTCCGGCGTGAGGAGGAAGAAGAGCTGCATCGCGCGGCTTTCGCTGTCGGTCCAGCCGGCCAGTTCGATGTCCGGCGACTCCACCAGGAAGGCCTCGAAACGTCCGCAGCGCACCTCGGTGGGCGCGGCGAGCAGCACCCGCAGGGCGGATGCGGCAGTTGCGGAGTCTGGCATGGCACAGGCGTGAGCAGTCATGATGGAACGCATCCCCGGGAGCATTGGCGCAATGATGCGGGAATTATCCATGAAATGACATCAGGGAATCCCTGATTTGCATCAGGCGCGCCGCACAAATTCCGTCCGGCATCCGCGCAGCCGCGCTATTCACCCCTGCTCAGGCTTCGGGCGACACCAGGCCTATCCTGATCGCGTGGCGGGTCAGCCCGGCGACGTCGAAGATACCCAGTCGCTGCATGATCTGCGCGCGGTGGGTTTCCACTGTCTTGATGCTGATGAACAGCTGCGCGGCAATCTCGCGCGTACTACGCCCCTCGGCGATCAGCTGCAGGATCTCGCGCTGCCGCGCGGTGAGCGGCTCGCCGGCCTGCGCCCCCCCCTCGGACGAAGCCGCCGGCGGCGCGGGCAGGCGGGCGGAGAGGAAGGTCGCGCCGGCGGCGACGGCGGCCAGGGCGCGCTCCAGTTCTTCCGGCGCGGCATCCTTGATCAGGTAGCCGGCCGCACCGGCACGCATGGCTTCGCCGACGTAGTGGGCCGACGAGTGCATGGACAGCACGAGCACCGCACAGGCCGGAAAGCCGCTGCGGATGCGGGCGATCGCGTCCAGCCCGTTGAACCCGGGCATGGAGAGATCCATCACCACGACATCCGGGCGCAAGGCCTCGACGGCGGCGAGCGCCGCGCGCCCGTCGGCGGCCTCGCCGACCACCTCGAAATCGGCCAGCGGGGCGATCAGCGCGCGCAGCCCGCTGCGCACCAGCGCATGGTCGTCCACCAGCAGCACGCGCCGCGTCATGGCGCCGCCTCGCGGCGCTGTACCGGCAGGCGCGCGACGATGCAGGTGCCCTTGCCCGCCGCCGAGCTCAGGCGGAAGCGCCCGCCCGCCAGTTCGGCACGCTCGCGCATGCCGACGAGGCCCAGGCTGCCCCGCCCGTCGGACGGCGCGGCCGGATCGAAACCGCAACCGTCGTCCTCGATCTCGAGTTCGATGAAGCCATCGTCGCGCACCAGCGCCACCCGCACATGCGCCGGCGCGCCGTGGCGCAGCGCGTTGTTGACCGACTCCTGCACGATGCGGAACGCCGCAGTCTCGGCCGGCTCGGCGAAACGCTCCAGCCCGTCCGGACACTGCAGCTCGATCGCCACACCGGTGCGTTCGGCCTGTCCCTGACAGTACCAGGCCAGCGCAGGGCCGAGTCCGAGGTCGTCGAGCATCGAGGGGCGCAGGTCCAGCGCGCGGTCGCGGATGCGCTGGATGGTCAGATCCATGATCTGCACGCAATCCTCCAGGCGCGCCCGCGCGGTGTCGGCGAGGGTCGCGCGCCCGATGGCGTGCAGGTTGAACTTGGCGGCGGTGAGCTGCTGGCCGATCTCGTCGTGCAGCTCGCGCGCCAGACGGCCGCGCTCCTCCTCCTGGATCTGCATCAAGCGGGCGGAGAGATCGGACAGCCGGCGGTGGCTGTCCGCCAGCGCACGCTCGGTGGCCTCGCGCGCGGAGATGTCGATGGCCATCGCGAGCAGCTGCACCACCTTGCCGTCGGCATCGCGGATCGGCGTGTTGAACCACTCGCAGAGGATGCGCCGCCCGTCGCGGGTGAGGTTCTCGTTGACGTTGTGCGCATCGAAGGTGCCGTTGCGCAGGCGGGCCAGCACCACCTCGGTCTGGCCGCGCGCCGATTCGGGCACGATGGTGTCGAACAGGCTGCGCCCGCGCAGCGCATCGGCCTCGAAGCCGAAAATCTGCTGGAATGCGGCATTGCACTCGATGACGCGCCAGTCGGTATCGGTCACGATGCAGCCGATCGGCATGCGCTCCAGATACAGTCTGGCGCGCGCCTCGCTTTCGGCCAGGCGGCGGAAGGCCTCGACCTGCTCGTGGATGTCGAGATAGGTGCCGATCAGCCGGGTGGGGCGCCCTTCGGCGTCGCGCTCGATGACCTCGCCCGCGGAACGGAACCAGCGGTAGCTGCCGTCGGCCAGGCGCATGCGGTATTCGCACATGTAGTCGCGCGTACGGCCCTCGACGTAGTTGCGGAAACGCGCGCGGGTGAGCTCGCGGTCTTCCGGATGCAGGCGCTCCAGCCAGCCGGCGACGGTCTCGCGGAACGTCCCCGGCGCGTAGCCCAGCATCTGCGCCACCGCCTCGCTGGTGTCGACCGTGTCGCGCCCCACGCGGTAGTCCCACAGCCCCAACCGGGTGGCATGCAGGGCGACGCGGAAGGCCGCCTCGCGGTCGGCCAGACGCTGCTGCAGGCTCCACAGCGAGGCAAAGCCGTAGCGGATCATGCCCCACAGCAGCGCCGAGGTGGACAGTACGAAGAAGATGCCCTTCCAGGTCTGCGCCTCGGTGATGCGCACCGGGTCATGTACCCATACGGCGAGCAGGCGGTCCGAATAGATGATCCAGCCCGCCGCCACGGCCGCATAGATCAGCGCGATGGACAGGGCCAGACGGCCGGGAGAGGGGACGGCCTGCAGGGTTCGGTAGGGCATAAGAGGCCTGCGGAGGTGAATATGCGCATACGCGAACGTCAATACTAACCCCCTTTCGAGCGACTGGCATGCGCCATGGCGCGGTATGATCGCGCTGCCGACGAACACCTCAGTGGAAGCAAGCATGGTTCAAGGACTCGTGTCCCGCAGCCTGTCCCGGGTCAGGGAAATGGTGGCGAGCGCCACCGGCAGGAAGGAGGAACCTTCGGAGAAGACCCTGGCACGCATCCGCCAGCAGCTGCGCGAGTGCGCCGAGGGCCTGGGCGGCGAGATCTCCACCCGGCAGCGCGCCGCGCGCCTGGCCGACACCTACCTGAGGCTGGACGACGCCGGACGCCACGCCTTCCTGCGCATCATCGCGCTCGAGTTCGGCCCCGACCCGCAGCGCATCGCCAAAGCCCACGAGGCCTACCAGGCCGCCGTCGGCACCGAACGCCAGTGGGACGCGGAAACCCGGCTGCGCGGCGCGATGCGCTCGGCGCGCATCCGCATCCTCACCCAGTTCAACGCCATCCCGCAGGGCGTCAAGTTCCTCGTCGACCTGCGCGCCGACCTGCTGCGCTTCCTCACCGACGATCAGGAACTGAAGTCGCTCGACCGCGAGCTCGAAGCGCGCCTGACCGCCTGGTTCGACGTCGGCTTCCTGGAACTGTCGCGCATCACCTGGCATTCGCCCGCCGCCCTGCTCGAAAAGCTGGTGGAGTACGAAGCGGTGCACGAGATCCGCTCGTGGACCGACCTGAAGAACCGGCTCGACTCCGACCGCCGCTGCTACGCCTTCTTCCACCCGCGCATGCCGCTCGAGCCGCTGATCTTCGTCGAGGTGGCACTGGTCGAGGAACTCGCCGACAACGTGCAGAAGCTGCTCGACGAGCACGCCCCGGTCCTCGACGCGGGACGGGCCAGCACCGCCATCTTCTACTCCATCAGCAACACGCAGAGCGGCCTGCGCGGCGTGTCCTTCGGCAACTTCCTGCTCAAGCGCGTGGTGGAAGACCTGAAGCGCGACTTCCCCAAGCTGAAAACCTTCGCCACCCTGTCGCCGATTCCCGGGCTGGCGCGCTGGGCGCACAAGCACCCGGCGGAAGTCGCCGGCGCCTTCACCGAGGCCGACTGGAAGCGCCTCGCCGCGGCCGGTGTGGCCGGCCCCGACGCGCCGCGGCTGCGCGAGATCCTCGACGGCGCAGCGGGCTGGCAGGACGAGCCGGCACTGGCCCGCGCGCTGCGCGAGCCGCTGCTGCGCATCGCCGCCGACTACCTGCTCAACGCCCGGCGGGACGGCAAGCCGGTCGATCCGGTCGCGCGCTTCCATCTGGGCAACGGTGCGCGGGTGGAGCGCCTGAACTGGCTCGCCGACACCGCCGCGAAAGGCCTGGCGCAGTCCTGGGGGGTGATGGTGAACTACCTCTACGACCCGGACCGCATCGAAGACAACCTGGAATCCTTCGCACGCGACGGCAAGGTCGACGCGGCCACCGCGGTCAAGCGCCTGGCAAGACGCTGATGACCCCGGAAAAAGCAACCGGAACGCCCACCTGCGATGCCTTGCGCGTCCTCCCCCGGCGGGACGGACTGCGTGCGGGCCATACGGACGCGCAGGCTGCACCGCGCACAACCGACAAGAACGAGGCCTTGCACGTGCGGCCGCCACGCTTCGAACTGAGCTCCATCCGTATCCGCCTGCTCCTGGCCAGCACGCTGGTGCAGGTCGTCCTGCTCTCGCTGCTGCTGGCCAACAGCGTGCGGCTGATGAACGATGCGGCTTCCGCGAGCCTGAACACCCTGGTGACGCAGAACGCGGTGATGCTGCACACCGTGGCCGCCGCCTACGGCGAGCAGGCCGATTACGGCAGCCTGCAGGACATCCTCGGCGAACTGCTCGACGAGGCCGGCGAGGGCCTCGTGTACGTACGCATCGGCCGCCCGGACGGCAGCCTGCTGGTCAGCGCCGGACTGCCGCACATGGACCGCCTGCCGGCCGCCCATGCGGAGAACGGCGGGCGCATCACCAGCGCTCCGGGCGACGAACTGATCCACATCCGGCGACCGCTGCTGCTGGCGCGCAACGAGGTCGGCTTCCTGCAGTTCGGCGTTTCGGTATCCGTCCTCAACGCAGCGCGGCGGGCGATCCTCGAGCAGGGCGCCCTGATCGCACTGGCCGAGATCGTGCTGACCTTCGCCCTCCTGTCGCTCCTCGGCTACCTGCTCACGCGCAACCTCGGTCGCCTGCTCGCCGGCAGCAAGGCGCTGGCCGACGGACACCTGGAGCACCGCCTGCCGGAAGAGGGCAGCGATGAGCTCGCGCGCCTTGCGGCCCATTTCAACATCATGGCGGCGCGCCTGCAGGCGCGCATCGGCGAACTCGAGGACACCGCCGCACGCCTGCACGCCAGCGAGGAGCGCCATGCGCTGGCGGTGCGCGGCGCCAACGACGGCGTGTGGGACTGGGACATCGCGGCCGGCACCCTGTACCTGTCGCCGCGCTTCTCGGAGATTGCCGGGCGCGACCTCGCCGAGCTGAAGATCGCACCCGAGGAGATCGCCGCCTACCTGCACCCGGACGACGCCGGCCGCTACCACAGCCAGCTGGTCGAACACCTGAAGGGCGAGAGCGCCCAGTTCATGCTCGAACACCGGGTCATCATGCCCGACGGCCGCTACCGCTGGGTGCTCACCCGCGGCGTGGCGCTGCGCGACGCCGCGGGTCGGGCCTACCGCATGGCCGGCTCCATGGCGGACATCGATGCGCGCCGCCAGGCCCAGCAGCGCCTGCTGCACGACGCCCTGCACGACGGGCTGACCGGCCTGCCGAACCGCGCACTGTTCCTCGAACACCTGAACAGCGCACTGGGCCGCCAGCGCCGCACCGAAGACTTCCGCTTTGCGGTACTCGCCATCAACCTGGAACGATTCCGGCTGATCAACGACAGCTTCGGCCACATCGCCGGCGACGAACTGCTCAAGTGCATCACCGAGCGCATCGGCCGGCAACTGCGCGGCGGCGACGTGGCGGCACGCATCGGCGGCGACCAGTTCGCCGTGCTGCTCAACGACATTGCCGAGCGCAGCGAGGCCGCACGCTTCGCCGCCTCGCTGCGCGAGCAGCTCGCCCTGCCGGCCAGCGTAGCGGGCCACGCGGTGTATCCGAAGGCGCGCATCGGCGTGGCCCTCTCCGGCAGCTACGACGACGACGCCGAAGCCATGCTGCGCGACGCGGACAACGCCCTGCACCGCGCCCGGCGCAGCAATGACGAAACGGTGACCGTGTTCGAAGCCGGCATGCACACGCAGACCCTGCAGACACTGCGCCTCGAGTCCGAGCTGCGCGCAGCGCTGCACGAACGCGCGCTGACCGTGCACTACCAGCCCATCGTCGATCTGGCCGACGGGCGCATCGCCAGCCTGGAAGCCCTGGTGCGCTGGCCCCACCCGAGCCGCGGGCTGCTGGGCCCGATGCATTTCGTCCCGCAGGCCGAAACCCTGGACCTGATTCACGAAATCGGCCTGCAGGTGCTTGAACGGACCTGCGCCGACATCGTCCTCTGGCGGCGCCAGCTGGGCGAACACCGCGTGCCGCCGGTGAGCATCAATCTGTCCGCCCGGCAGTTCCTCGTGCCCGAACTGCCCACGCTGATCATGGAAGGCCTCGAACGCCACGGCCTGCCGCTGACCGCGCTGCGCGTCGAGGTCACGGAAAGCGCCGTGGCAGAATCCGACGGTCCCGCCCCGGCCATCCTGAGCACCCTGCGGGAGGCCGGCATGAAGATCCTCATCGACGATTTCGGTACCGGCTATTCCGCCCTCAGCTACCTGCACACCATCCCGTGCGACGTGGTCAAGCTCGACGGCTCCTTCGTGCGCGACCTTGCCGACAACACCCGGCTCCGCGCCATCGTGCGGCGGAGCATCGAACTGGCCCACGACCTGGGCATGACGGTGGTGGCCGAGTGCATCGAAACGCCCGAACAGGACGCCCTGCTGCGCGCCATGGGCTGCGACTTCGGTCAGGGCTATCAGTATGCGCGCCCGCTCGCCGGCACCGCGGTCGCCGCCCTGCTCGCCCCGGCAGCGGAGACGGAGCGCCCCCAATGAGACGCCTGTGCCGACGCTTTCGCCGCGCAACCATGCTGGCGGCGCTGCTGCTCGCGCAGAACAGCCACGCGCAGGCGCCCGACGTGCACCTGTCGGGCTTCGCCACACTCGGCGCGGCGGTCAGCGACCGCGACGACATGTGGTTCTACCGTTCCGGCCTCAACAAACCCGGAAGCGATCGGGTCGACCTGGGCAGCGACACCCTGCTCGGCCTGCAAGGCAGCCTGAAGCTGGGCGACTCGGGCGACCTCACGGTACAACTCCTGAGCCGGGAGAACACGCGCGGCAACTACGACCCGCGCATCGCCTGGGCGTTCTGGCGCTACGACGTCAGCCCCGCGCTGAGCATCCGTCTCGGCCGCCTGCGGGTTCCCTTCTTCATGCTGTCCGACTCGCTCAACGTCAATTACGCGAACCCATGGGTACGCCCCCCGGAGGAGGTCTACAGCCTCAATCCGTTCAGCGAACTCGACGGCATCGACCTGTTGCTGCGCCTACCCGCCGGCCGACTGGAACTGGAACTGCAGCCCTACTTCGGCGCCGGCCGGATCAAGCTCATCAACGGCGGCACGGCCGAACTGCGTGACGTGCGCGGACTCAACCTGGCCTTGATCGGCGAACGCTTCAGCGTCCACCTCGGGCACGGTTCGGGTCGCCTGGCAGTGGACTGGGGTGATCCCGGCTTCCGCGCACTGAGCACCGCCCTGCGCGACGCCGGCGGTGACCTCGTCACCCTCGCCGAGCGCCTGGCAGGGCGCAAGGGGCAGGCCAGCTTCAGCTCAGCCGGCTTCCAATGGGACAACGGCCGTCAGTTGCTGATCGGCGAGATCGTCCGCCGGCGTGCCGACCGGTACGTGAACAGCGCGCACGCCTGGTATCTGACGGCTGGCCAACGCATCGGCGCCTTCACCCCCTATGTCGGCTACGCGCGCCAGCGCCAGGACCGCCCGGTGGCGCATGCCACCATCGCCCACCCGGGTTTGGCCGCAGGCTTCGAGGCCTTCAACGTCTCGCGCAACGACGCGCAGCGCAGCATCACGCTCGGCACCCGCTGGGACTTCGCCCGCAACGCGGCGCTCAAGGCGGAACTCAGCCGCAGCCGGGTGGCGCGCGATGCCTGGGGCTCCTATTTCCCGCGCGATGCGGGTGGCACCCAGCCGGGCGGACGCACCGCACACCTGCTGAGCATTTCGCTCGACGTGGTGTTCTGATGCACCCGGCGCGCCATATCGTCCTGTCGGCCCTGCTCTGCCTGCTGCTGGGCAGCCCCGCCGTACGCGCCGAGTTCATCATCTTCAGCAGCGCCAACAGCCGGGTCGACGCGCTGTCGCACGAGCAGGCCGAGCAGCTCTATCTCGGGCGGCGCAGCGCGCTGCCCGACGGCACCCCGGCCAACCTGGTGGACCTGCCCGCAGGCCCCCTGCGGGACCGCTTCTACCTCTTGCTGACCGGCAAGAACCCGGGTCAGATCCGCGCGTGGTGGTCGCGCCAGGTGTTCTCCGGGCGCGCCCTGCCGCCGCGCGAGGCATCGAGCCTGGAGGAAATGCGGCGCTGGGTGAAGGGTGACCCCGGCGCGCTTGGCTACCTGCCCTCGGGCGAAGCCACCGAGGGCCTCAAGGTGCTGCTGCGTCTGCCCTGAGGCCGCTCAGGCGCGTGCGCTGAACACCGGCAGGCGCCAGCGGAAGCGGATCGCCAGCAGGCGGATCGCCAGCACCAGCGAACCGGCGGCCAGCGCCGCCCAGCCGGCCGACACGCCGTGGCTCACCAGACCGACCAGCAGCAGCGCGCCCAGCCAGGAGGCGGTGGCGTACAGCTCGCCGGAGAACACCAGCGGCACCTCGTTGCACAGCACGTCGCGCACGATGCCGCCGAACACCCCGGTGATCACCCCCATCAGGCTGGCCACCAGCCAGGGCGCATCCAGCGCCAGCGCGGCCTGGGTGCCGCTCACCGTGAACAGCGCCAGCCCCACCGCGTCGGGCAGCAGGAAGAGGCGCGGCGGCAGGCGCACCACGCGCACCACGGCGAAGGTCGCCAGCCCGGCGATGATCGCCGCCACCAGATAGCTCTGGTCGGCAATCCAGAACACCGTGCGGTCGAGCAGCATGTCGCGCAGGCTGCCGCCGCCCAGCGCGGCGGCCAGCGCGACCACCACCATGCCGAACAGGTCGAAGGGCTTGCGCCCGGCCTCCAGCACGCCGGCGGCGGCATTCACCGCCACGCCGGCCAGCGCGATGCCATAGATCAGGGTTTCGATGGCCATGGCGCAGGAGCATAGCACCGCCTCCGCCGGGTCGGCCATGCGGCGGCGGCGCTGCCGATGCGGGCAATTCAAACGGTCGTTTTACATGGCGCAACGACATGCTAGAGTCCCTTCGATGCGGGCGCCCGACAAGCCCGCCACGACCAAGAGGAGACAGCATGTCCATACCGAACGCCTTCCGCGGCAAGCTGCGGGTACCGGTCATCGCCGCGCCGATGTTCCTGGTGTCCGGCCCCGATCTGGTCATCGAGGCCTGCAAGGCCGGCGTGGCCGGCACCTTCCCCTCGCTCAACGCGCGTCCCGCGGCGCAGCTGGACGAATGGCTGGGGCGCATCAATGGCGAGCTCGAGGCCTGGCGCAGCGCCCACCCCGGTGCACCGGTCGCGCCCTACGGGGTGAACCTGATACTGCATCCGAGCAACCCCCGCCTGGGCGAGGATCTGGCGCTGATCGTCAAGCACCGCGTGCCCTTCGTGATCACCAGCCTGGGACATCCGGGCGAGGTGGTGAAGACCGTGCATGGGTACGGCGGCCTGGTGTTCTCCGACATCATCCACGCCTACCACGCGAAGAAGGCGATCGCCGCCGGGGTGGACGGCATCATCGCCGTGGCCAGCGGCGCTGGCGGGCATGCCGGCACGCAGAGCGCCTTCAGCCTGGTGCGCGAGATCCGCGAGTTCTGGGACGGCACCCTGATCCTCGCCGGCAGCATCTCGGACGGCGCCAGCGTGCGCGCCGCCGAGGTCATGGGCGCGGATTTCGCCTACATGGGCACCCGCTTCATCGCCACCCGCGAGGCCATGGCACAGGACGAGTACAAGTCCATGCTGCTCGCCAGCACGGCCGGCGACGTGGTGTATACCGACGCGGTCTCCGGCACCAATGCCAATTTCCTGTGGCCCAGCCTGGCGCGCGCCGGCTTCGACCGCGAGCAGCTCTCGGTGGGCTTCGGCAAGGGCAAGATCCACGGCATCGCCGACGAGGCGCGCGCCTGGCGCGACGTGTGGAGCGCCGGGCACGGCGTGGCCACCATCCACGACGTGCCGCCGGTGGCCGAACTGGCCGAACGCCTGGCCGCCGAGTACCGCGCAGCCTGCGCCCTGCCGCCCAGCCCGGCCGTCGCCGGCTGAGCCGGCAAGGCGGGCGCAAGGCCGACACCGGTCGTCGCGCACGGCGGCGGCCGGCCGGATCGGCTATCCTTCGGCCCCATGCTCGGCTTTCTCCAGGTCCTCACCAGCGGTATCGCCATCGGCTGCATCTACGGCCTGGTGGCGCTGTCCTTCGTGCTGATCTACAAGGCCACCGAGACGGTCAGCTTCATGCAGGGCGACCTGCTGATGCTCGGCGCCTTCGCCGTGCTCGCACTCAATGCGGGCGCCGGGCTGCCGCTCGCGCTGGCCGTGCCGCTCGGCCTGGCCGGCATGTTCGCGCTCGGTGCCGGGCTGGAGCGCAGCGTGCTGCGCCGCGCGCTGGGCCAGCCCCACCTCACCGCCGTGCTGCTCACCTTCGGCCTCGGCCTGATGCTGCGCGGCGCACTGACCACGGTGCCGGCGGCCAGCCACTCGATGTATCGCCTCGCCCTGCCCTTCGGCGACGAGCCGCTGCGCATCGGCAGCCTCGCGCTGGCGCCCGCCCATCTCGCGGTGATCGGCGCCACCCTCGCAGTGGCGGCGCTGCTCACCCTGTTCTTCCGCCACACCCGCGCCGGCCTGGCGCTGCGCGCCTGCTCGGAGAACGCCCGCGCGGCCGCGCTGATGGGCGTGCCGGTGGGCGCCATGCACACCCTGGCGTGGGCGCTGGGCGCCGGCCTGGCCGCCTTCGCCGGGCTGCTGCTCGCCCCGGTCACCTTCGTCCACCTGAACATGGGGCTGATCGCGCTGAAGGCCTTTCCGGCCGCGGTGCTGGGCGGCATGACCAGCCTGCCGGGCGCGCTGCTCGCCGGCATCTTCCTCGGCGTGGTCGAGGCGCTGGCCGGACTGGTGCTGCCGGAAGGCACCAAGGACGTGGTGCCCTACGTGCTGCTGATGGCTGCGCTGCTGCTCTTCCCGGGCGGTTTCGGCGCCGCGCTGGGGCGCGGGCGCGGATGATGCCGGCCTTCGACCTGCGCGCACTGCCCGCGCCGCCGCGCCGCCTGGTGTCCGCCGGCCTGCTGCTCGCTGCGGCCGCGGTGGCGGCGAGCATGGGGCTGGACTACGCGCTAGGCCAGCTGGCCTTCGTCGCCACCTTCGCCATCGCCGGCCTCGGGGTGGTGCTGATCGTCGGCCAGGCCGGGCAGATCTCGCTCGGCCAGGGCGCGCTGCTCGCGCTGGGCGCCTACACCCAGGCCCTGCTCGCGCGCCTCGGCGTGCCGCCGCTGCTTTCCCTGCCGCTCGCCGTACTGCTCGCCGCGGGCGGCGGCTGGCTGGCCAGCCTGCCGGCGCGCCGCCTCGGCGGGCTGTACTTCGCCATGAGCACGCTCGCCTTCGCGCTGATCGTCGAAGAGTTGCTGGTGCGCTGGAGCGGACTGACCGGCGGTGCAGCCGGCCTGCCGGTGCCGACGCTCGCGCTCGGAGGCCTGGCGGCGGACAGCGCGGGGGCCGAGGCGCTGGTCAGCGTCGCGGCGCTGGCGCTCGCCTGGTTCGCCTGCCGGCGCCTGCTGGACTCGCGCACCGGACGCGCCTGGCGCGCCATCCGCGCGGACGAGGGCGCCGCCGCGGCCAGCGGCATCGACTGCGCCCGCAGCAAGGCCGCCGCCTTCGTCGCCGGCGGCGCGCTGTCCGGCCTGGCCGGCGCACTGTACGCGCACTGGATCGGCTTCCTCAGCCCCGAGCAGTTCGGCCTGATGCTGTCCTTCGAACTGCTCATGCTGGCCTTCATCGGCGGCGCGCGCCACCTGGCCGGCGCGCTGTGGGGTGCCCTGGTGATCGTCGCCATCCCGCAGCTCATCGCGCTGCTGCGCGACTTGCTGCCCGCCGGGCTCGGCACGGCCGCAGGGCTGGAGTTGCTGCTGTTCGGCGCGGTGCTGGTGGCGGTGGTGTTGTGGCGTCCGCAGGGCATCGCCGGGAAATAGGCCGAACGCCCCGAGGCCGAACGCCCCGGAATGGGGCATGGACGCGCACGTCCTGCTGTTCATAATTATGAATTACTGGATAATACGACCTTCGACGTAGCCCGCTTCGAGGTCCGCCATGTCTCCCCTCCGTTCCCTGTTCGCCGCCATGCTCGGCGCCCTGTCGCTCAGCGTTGCCGCGCAGGCGCCCGGCGTCAGTCGCGACGAGATCCTGGTCGGCAGCATCCAGGATCTCTCCGGGCCGATCGCCATGCTCGGCGCGCCGGTGCGCGACGGCATGCTGCTGCGCTTCGAG
>JAUVWV010000296.1 GCA_030603925.1 Thauera sp.
CGATGCGGTCGGCCTCGAGGAAATGCACGGTGTAGATGATCTGGTCCTGCAGGAAGGTGCCGATCTCGATCACCGTGCCCACGCTGCCGCGGCGCATCAGCAGCTCGCCGATCTCCTGGCCGGGAAAAGTGCCGTCGTTGCGGACGTTGCGGGTGACGCGCACGGCGTCGCCGTAGTCGTATTTGTGCAGCATGGTGCGGCTCGCTGTCGGCGGGGCGGCGAGGCCCCGGGGGTTAACGCTGGATGGCGGTGAGCGGCACGAAGGCCGTGCTGCTGGCCTTGCGGAACACCGCAAACACCTTCTCGGTGACCGCGTCCGAAGTCGTGAAGTCCCGGTAGGCCATCTCCAGGAAGCTGCGGTAGTGCGCGCGGGCTGTTGCCTCGTCGCCTTGCGGCGCGGGGTTGTGCGCCAGGTAGTCGTGGTAGCGCTGCAGGATGTGCAGGCGGTTCACCTGCACCACCGCCGGCTCATACTCCACGCCGAAGAAGTCGAGGAAATCCTCGGCGGAGGAGAGTTCTTCCATCGCTTCGTCCAGGGTCAGCTCATCCATGATGTTCGCTCCGTGAGGTCTTCAGTTGTCGAGTTCGGCCGGTTCGGCCGCTTCCGATTGATGGGCGTGGGCGATGTCGAGCAGGGCCTGGCCGCCGAGGCGGTCGGCCTGGTCGACGCGCACCAGGGTTTCCAGCAGGCGCACTGCGGCGGGGATCTCGTTGCGGCGCAGGCGCACGTAGGCGGCGGCCTTGAGCGCGGAGAGGTAGAAGCGGGTGAGCGTCATCGAGCGCGCCGCCGCGTTGGCGATGGCGTCCTCGTCCAGTCCGCGCCCGTCGGCCGGCAGGCCCAGGCGGGCGGCCACGCAGGCCACCGCCTGCCAGACCACCGCGTCGGCCTCGGCGAGGCGGTGGCGGTAGAAGTAGTAGCGGTAGCGCGCCACCAGCACCATCATGTGATCCGGGGCGGCGGTATGGGCCCGCTCGAGCAGGGCTTCGGCCTCCGGTTCGCCGTAGCACTCGCCGGCCGCCTCGATCAGTTCCAGCACGCCGTCCGGCAGTGGATCGTCGAAGTACAGCGGCTGGGGGTCGAAGTGCAGCAGGTCCATGTCAGCGCCCCGTGCCGGTTTCGGGCTGACAGGCGCATTCCGGACAGGCCGCTTCGGTATGGGCTTGGCAGTCGGGTGCGGTGCCGACGAGGATGGGAATCGCCGCGCGTGCCGGCGGGGGCGCCGCAGCGGATGCCGTGGCGTTGCCGCGCAGTTCGCCCAGTTCGCTTTCCAGCGTCTTGATGCGGTCGAGCAGGCAGTTCAGCGTGTGGCCCACCGGGTCGGGCAGCAGGTGGTGGTCCAGGTTGAGCTCGTCGGTGGCGGTGAGGATGGGTGCGTCGCGGCGCACCACGCGCGCCGGAATGCCGACCACGGTGCGGTCGGCCGGCACGCTCTTCACCACCACCGAGTTGGCGCCCACGCGTACCCGTGCGCCGATGGTGATGGCGCCGAGGATCTTGGCGCCGGCCCCCACCACCACGTTGTCGCCCAGCGTGGGGTGGCGCTTGCCGGGGTTCCAGGTGGTGCCGCCCAGGGTGACGCCGTGGTACAGGGTGACGTCGTCGCCCACTTCCGCGGTTTCGCCGATCACCACGCCCGCGCCGTGGTCGATGAAGAAGCGCCGGCCGATGCGCGCGCCGGGGTGGATGTCCACATTGCTCAGCACGCGGGCGAGAAAGCTGACCAGACGCGCCGGATAGCGCCAGCCGCGGCGCCACAGGGCATGCGCGATGCGGTAGGCGATGAGGGCGTGCACGCCGGGATAGGTGGTGAGCACCTCCCAGGTGGTGCGTGCGGCGGGGTCGCGGCCGAACACGCAGCGCACGTCTTCACGCAACAGGCGCAGCAGGCCGGGGGGGGCAGCATCGGCAGTCATGGGCAGGGTGTCGCTGTTCATGGCGGGGGCTCCGCATCGGCGGGGTGGGCAGGCTCAGGCGTAGGTCGGCGCAAAGGCCTTGTCCGGATCGGTCACCGGGCCGTCGCCGTTCCAGTAGGGCGAGAGCTTGCGCAGCTGGGCGATGATGCCCGGCACCGCAGCGGCCACGCGGTCGATCTCCTCCACCGTGTTCTCGCGCGACAGCGAGAAGCGGATGGTGCCGTGCGCGGCCGTGTAGGGAATGCCCATCGCGCGCATCACGTGCGAGGGTTCCAGCGAACCCGAGGTGCAGGCCGAGCCGCTGGAGGCGGCGATGCCCTGCTTGGAGAGCAGCATCAGGATGGCTTCGCCTTCCACGTACTCGAAGGCGATGTTGAGGGTGTTGGGCAGGCGGTTGTCGACATCGCCGGTGGCGAAGGCACAGGGCACCGCGCCCAGGATGGCGTGCTGCAGGCGGTCGCGCAGGTCGCGCACGCGGGTGTTCTCTTCCTGCATGTGTTCCAGCGCCAGTTCGGCGGCCACCCCCAGGCCGACGATGGCCGGCACGTTCTCGGTGCCGGCGCGCCGCCCGCGCTCCTGGCCGCCGCCGCGCAGCAGCGGGCGGAAGCGCACGCCGCGGCGCAGGTAGAGCGCGCCGATGCCCTTGGGCCCGTGCAGCTTGTGGCCGGACAGCGAGAGCATGTCGATGGCGGAGTTCTTCAGGTCGAGCGGGATCTTGCCTACCGCCTGCACCGCGTCGGTGTGGAACAGCACGCCGGCGGCCTTGGCCATCTCGGCCATCTGCTCCACCGGGAAGAAGGTGCCGGTTTCGTTGTTGGCCCACATCACCGAGACCACCGCCACCTTGTCGGAGAGCAGTGCCTGGTACTCGGCAAGGTCCAGCCGGCCGCGGCTGTCTACCTTGAGCTTGTGGACCTTGTAGCCTTCCTTCTCCAGCTGGTCGCACAGGTGCAGCACGGCGTGGTGCTCCACCGTGGTGGTGATGATCTCCTTCTTCTCGGGGTTGGCCTTGAGTGCGGAGAGGATGGCGGTGTTGTCCGCCTCGGAGCCGCCGGAGGTGTAGATGATCTCGGAGTCATACTCAGCGCCCAGGAGCTTCTGCAGCGAGGCGCGCGCGGCCTTCACCGCATGCCCCACCTTGGCGCCGAAGCTGTGCATGGAGGACGGGTTGCCGAACTGTTCGGTGAAGAAGGGCAGCATCGCCGCCACCGCCTCGGGCGCGCAGCGCGTGGTGGCGTTGTTGTCCAGGTAGATCGGCTTCAGCAGGGAATTCGGGGTGCTCATCGCAGTTCTCCAGCGCTAGCGGTGTGGCGTTGTTCCCGGATTCCGGCCTGCGGCCTTCATCCGGGCTACGCGACCCGGGGCGCGTTGTTCCATGTTTCCGTAGCCCGGATGCAGCGCAGCGCAATCCGGGTGCAGCGTCTCAGCTCGGGTTCACCAGCCCCTGCGGGCTCTTCAGCTTTACCGGCACCAGCTTCACGATCTCGCCCAGCGCTTCCATCATCTGCTGCTGGATGCCGCCCAGGGTCAGCGCCTCCATCTGGCAGCCGGCGCAGGCGCCCTTCATCGCCACGTAGATGGTCTTGCCGTCCACATCCACCAGTTCGATGTCGCCGTGGTCGCGCTGCAGGTTGGGGCGGGCGCGCTCGATCACCTGCTCGATCCTGCGGATGCGCTCCAGCGTGGACAGCTTGCCGGGCTGCTTCTTTTCCGGCGGCGGCGCGGGCGAGAAGGCCTCGCCGCGTTCGGCCAGCACACGGGCGAGGATCTCCTCGATGCCCTCGTGGCAGGACGAACAGCCGCCGCCCGCCTTGGTGTAGTTGGTCACCTGCTCGACGCTGCACAGGTTGTTGGCGCGGATGGTCTCTTCGATCATCACCGAGTCGATGGCGAAGCACTTGCA